>JBIKII010000189.1:0-6316 GCA_044361705.1 Caulobacter sp. | reverse complement strand
CGCCTCGGGCGTCGAGGCGGTCATCGTGCTGGGCCACCCCGCCTACTATCCGCGCGTCGGCTATTCCGCCGAGGCGGCGCTGGCCGTGACCTCGCCGTTCAAGGGACCACACTTCATGGCCCTGGCGCTGAAGCCGGGCGCGCTCGATCAGCCGGTGACGATCACCTACGCCAAGGCGTTCGGGATAGCGGGGTAGCGGGCCACCCCGCTCATTGAAGCCCGTCATCCTCGCCCTTGTGGCGAGGACCCCTGGGTCGGTTCGCACGTGAGTGCGTGATCATCCTCTCACAGTGAAGCGGATCGAGGGGTCCTCGGGACAAGCCCGAGGATGACGGAAGCATTGGAAACCCTCAGTACCGCCGCGTGGCGATCGGCAGGTCGCCGCTGTCGGGGGTCGGGGCGGTCGGGGCGGTGCTGATCGGGGCGTCGGGATCTTCCAGCGCCTTGAGGCGGGCGTTGATGTCCGACACCTCCTGGGCGGTCGGCAGCCGGCGGGTCGGGGCCAGGGCGCCCTCGACACGCGGCGGCTCCTGGCCGGCCGGCATGGCGACGAGATCCTGCACCGTATAGGTCCGCTCGACGCCGTCGACCTCGAGAACGAGGGTCCGGATCGCCGCCGGTGTCGGGCTCATGGTCTCGCCGACCAGCTGCGCGCCCTGGGTCCGGGGATCGAGGCCCTGGAGCACCGCCAGCGACAGGGCGCCTTCACCCCCGGCGTAGCGTCCGGTGAAGGCCGGCGGCAGGCCCCAGGGGCCGGTCCAGCGATAGAAGATGTGCCGGCCGATCGTGTGGATCTTGTAGAGGGTCGGCGCCCAGTACGGGGCCACATAGTCGGCGTGATAGTGGGTCGCCGTGCCCACCGACTTCAGCACGAAGCCGCCCAGAGCCTTCTGCGCCACACCCCGGGCGCGCTCCCACAGTAGGAGGTTGGGCTCCCGGGCCAGCGAGCCGTCGCAGGTGAAGCTGAACTGGCAGCCGGTGATCCGCTGCGAACCCTGGTAGACCACGCCGCAGACCGACTTGGGATATTCCGGATGGCGCAGACGGTTGAGCACCGTCTGGGCGACGGCCTGCATGCCCTCGACCGGCTCGGTCGCCGCCTCGTAGTAGATGGCCTGCGTCAGGCACTCCTCGGCGCGCAGGCGATCCTCTTCGGAGCCCTTGAACACGAACGGCTTCGCCGGCGGCGGCGGGAACAGACTGCCCGGCCGCAGCGCGTTGATCATCTGGGCGTCAAGCGCGGTGAAGCTGAAGTCGCCCAGAGTCGGCAGGCTGGTCAGGTCGTAGGTCGCCCAGCCGGAGACCCGGCCCCAATAGTCCTTGCGCGGCGCCGGATCGTGCCGTCGGGCCAGAGCCAGCATGGCCGGGTCCATGTCGGCGGTGACCCGCGCAAGCGCCATGTTGGAGAATCCGCGCGCCACCGCTGCCTGCCCGTTGATCCGGCCGGAGCCGGCGGGCTTGCGGTAGTCCGTCACGCAGGCGACCTGCACGATCGCCAGGATGGCGACCAGCGCGAGCGCCCGGGTTCTGTGAAGACCGGTCAGCAAGACCGCCTACTTCACACCGAGCGTGGCGCGCAGCATCCAGGCGTGCTTCTCGTGCGCCGTCAGCCGCTGGGTGCCGAGATCGACGGAGACGTCGTCGCCGGCCTTTTCGGCGATGTCGAGCAGGTCGCGCAGCGTGGCGATCACCGTCTCGTGGCCGTCCTTCAGATCAGTGACCATGGCTTCCCAGTCCTGCTCCGGATCACCGTCCTTGATGGCGGTCAGGTTGCCGAAGGCGGCGCCGCTCTGCGGAGCCAGAGCCCCGAGGGCGCGGATCCGTTCGGCCAGCTCGTCAAGCGCCGTCCACTGCTCGGTGTACTGCTCCATGAACAGCGTGTGCAGGGACGAGAAGTTGGGGCCCCGGACATTCCAGTGATAGCCGTGGGTCTTCAGGTACAGCGCATAGGTGTCGGCCAGGGTCTTCGAGAGGGCCTGGGCGACCGCGGCCCGATCCTTGGCGGCGAGACCTGTGTTCATCCGGGCGGCCATTCTCAACTCCTTGTCGCGTCGTACAGGTAGGATCGCCTGGTCCTGACGCAAGACGGCGACGCCACCCGACGGGCGCGGGACGTCTCATAGCACGGATACACGCGCCGCGGCGCCGCCCACGCATTATCGCGATGACTCCGGTTGCACGCTGTTGAACGCGGGTCTATATGTGTCTTGCGGGTTTTGCTCAGATGTAGCATAACTTCCGTAGCGCCGGGGTGGATCCATCCGCTGCCGGCGCTTTACAGGCCCCTGAAATGCTCACATTGAGCATAAGGAGGAACCAGATGGCCGACGGGTTCGCCCCCCTGACCTTCACCGCCGAGGTGGAAGCGCTAACCGCGCCGCTGTGGGAAAAGGTCAAATCCCACGTCACGCCGCTGGAATGGCAGCTGCACGCGCCGCTGATCGCCGAGATCAACCGCATCAAGCGCGAGAAGAACGCCGTCATCCTGGCCCACAACTACATGACGCCGGAGATCTTCCACGGCGTGGGCGACTACGTCGGCGACAGCCTGGGCCTGGCCCGCGAGGCCGCGCGCTCGGACGCGAAGATCATCGTCCAGGCCGGCGTGCACTTCATGGCCGAGACCAGCAAGGTGCTGTGCCCGGACAAGACGGTGCTGATCCCCGACCTGCGCGCCGGCTGTAGCCTGGCCTCCTCGATCACCGGCGCCGACGTGCGGCTGATCAAGCAGCGCTACCCCGGCCTGCCCGTGGTCACCTACGTCAACACCACCGCCGACGTGAAGGCCGAGACCGACATCTGCTGCACCAGCGCCAATGCGGTGCAGGTGGTCGAGTGGGCCGCGAAGGAATGGGGCGTCGACCGCGTCATCCTGATCCCGGACGAGTTCCTGGCCCGCAACGTCGCCGCCCAGACGGACATCAAGATCATCGCCTGGCAGGGTCGCTGCGAGGTGCACGAGCGCTTCAACGCCCAGGACGTCGCCGACATGCGCGCCGCCTGGCCGGACGCCCAGATCCTCGCGCACCCGGAGTGCCCCGAAGAGGTGCTGGCCGCCGCCGACTTCGCCGGCTCGACCGCCGCCATGAACGACTGGGTCGTGCAGAAGAAGCCGCGCCAGGTGGTGCTGATCACCGAATGCTCGATGGCCAGCAACGTCCAGGCCCAGGCGCCGGACACCCAGTTCATCGGCCCCTGCATGATGTGTCCGCACATGAAGCAGATCAGCCTGCAGAACATCCACGCCGCCCTGGTGAAGGGCCAGTTCGAGGTGACCGTCGACCCGGTGCTGGCCGAGCGTGCCCGCCTCGCCGTCCAGCGGATGATCGACCTGCCCCCGCCGGCCGTTCCCGCGCGCTACGACCTGGTCAAGGCGCAGCACCACGTCGCCGTCGAGCTGATCTGAGGAGGATCGCCATGATCCGCATCGCCAGATTTCCGCTCGGCCACGGCTACATGGTCCGGGCCACCCCGCCGGAAGTGTGGAAGCCGTGGGGCAACCTGCTGCCGCTCAGCCCGGCCAACGTCGTCGAGGAACTGATCCGCCACGGCGCCAGCCTGCGAGAGGCCTTCGACGCCATGATCCTGGCCGCCCCGGAAGCGGCGGGGGAGTTCCGATGACCCACCGCACCCATCACGACGGCGTCCTGATCGTCGGCGCCGGACTCGCCGGTCTGTCGGCCGCGCTGGCCGCCGCGCCCCGCAAGGCGCTGGTCCTGTCGCCGACGCCGCTGAACCAGGGCTGTTCCTCGGCCTGGGCGCAGGGCGGCATGGCCGCGGCCCTGGGCGAGGACGATGCTCCCGCCCTGCACGCTGCCGACACCCTGGCGGCGGGCGCGGGCCTCTGCGACCCGGCCATGGTCGAAATCCTGACCCGCGAGGGCCCCGAGGCCGTGCGCCACCTGGCCTCGCTGGGCGCGCCGTTCGACCGGACCGAGGACGGCGGCTTCGCCGTCAGCCTGGAAGCCGCGCACAGCCGGGCCCGCGTCGCCCGCGTCGGCGGGGACCAGGCCGGGCGGGAAATCATGCGCGCCGTGGTCGCCGCCGCCTTCGCCTCGCCCACCGTCGAAAGCCGGGCCGGCGTCCATGTGCGCGGCCTGCTGCAGGACGCCGGCGGCGCGGTGCGCGGCGCGGTCGCCCGTTATCAGGGCCGCACGATCGAGATCACCGCCGACGCCGTCATCCTGGCCGGCGGCGGGCTGGGCGGCCTGTACGCCGTCACCACCACCCCGGCCGAGGTGCGGGGCGAGGCCATGGGCCTGGCGGCAATGGTCGGCGCCCTGATCGCCGACCCCGAGTTCGTTCAGTTCCACCCCACGGCCATCGACATCGGCCGCGATCCCGCACCGCTGGCCACCGAGGCCCTGCGCGGCGAGGGCGCGGTGCTGGTCAACGCCCTGGGCGAGGCCTTCATGGCCGGCTACCACCCGGCCGCCGAGCTGGCGCCGCGCGACGTCGTGGCCCGGGCCATCCATGCCGAGATCGCCGCCGGGCGCGGGGCCTTCCTCGACGCCCGCAAGGCCGTGGGCGACCATTTCCCGACCGAGTTCCCGGCCGTCTTCGCCGCCTGCATGAGCGCGGCGATCGATCCGCGCGTCCAGCTGATCCCGGTCGCTCCGGCCTGCCACTATCACATGGGCGGGGTGGTCACCGACGCCGACGGCAGAACCAGCCTGGAGCGCCTCTACGCGGCCGGCGAATGCGCCTCGACCGGCGTGCACGGCGCCAACCGTCTGGCCAGCAACTCGCTGCTGGAGGCCGCCGTGTTCGGGACCCGCGCCGGGGCCGCCGTCCGCGAGGTCGCACCGGCCGCCGGCCGGGTCGAACCCGCCGCGCCGCTTCCCGACCTGAAGGGCGCCGCCCTGATGACCCTGCGCCGCGCCATGACCCGCGACGCCGGCGTGGTCCGCGACGCCGAGGGCCTGACCCGGCTTATCGACACCGTCGAGGGGCTGAAGGCCGCCCATGGCGAGGGCCCGATCCTGGCCACCGCCGGCCTTGTCGCCCGCTGCGCGCTGGACCGGCGCGAGAGCCGCGGCGGCCACTTCCGCGCCGACTTCCCCGAGGCGGTCGAGCCCGCCGCCCACACCTACGTCACCCTGCCCGCGCAGCAGGCGCTGAAAGTCGCCGCCGAATGATCGCTCCCCTGCCCGACCTGCTCATCGACCCCGTCGTCCGCGCCGCCCTGGCCGAGGACCTCGGCCGGGCCGGCGACATCACCGCCCTGGCCTGCATCGACGCCGAAGCGACGCTGACCGCCACGTTCGGTGCGCGCAAGGCCGGGACCATCGCGGGCCTCGACTGCGCGCGCCTCGCCGTGCTGGCCATGGACCCGGCGGCGAAGTTCAAGGCCCGCGTGGGCGACGGCGACGCCGTCGCAGCCGGCGCGGTCCTCGCCAAGGTCACCGGCAACGCCCGCGCCCTGCTGTCGGCGGAGCGCACGGCCCTGAACCTGCTCGGCCGCCTCTCCGGCGTCGCTACCCTGACGGCGCAGTACGTCGCCGCTGTCGACGGCACGAAGGCCCGCATCACCGACACCCGCAAGACCACGCCGGGCCTGCGGGCGCTGGAGAAGTACGCCGTCCGCTGCGGCGGGGCGCTGAACCACCGCTTCGGCCTGGATGACGCCATCCTGATCAAGGACAACCACGTCGCCGCCTGCGGCGGGGTCGGCGAGGCCATCCGCCGGGCCCGCGCCTTCGCCGGTCATCTGGTCAAGGTCGAGTGCGAGGTCGACAGCCTCAAGCAGCTGGCCGAGGCGCTGGACGCCGGGCCCGACGTGGTCATGCTCGACAACTTCAGCCTCAAGAACCTGCGCGTCGCCGTCGGCATGGCCGCCGGCCGCGTGGTGCTGGAAGCCTCGGGCGGCGTGAAGCTGGATACCGTCCGCGACATCGCCGAGACCGGCGTGGACGTGATCAGCGTCGGGGCGCTGACGCATTCGGCCAGCGTGCTGGACATCGGGCTGGATGCGGGGTGAGGCCTTGCGTGCTTCGACACGCGCCCTTGGCGCTGCTCAGCATGACTACGTTGGATATCGCTTCACTTCCCAGTCATCCTGAGCTGCCCGCGCAGCGGGCGTGTCGAAGGACGCAATGTCTACGCCGCCACGGGAGTCTCGGCCCGCTCACGCCCCTTCAGCCGGGGCGTCAGCCACTTCTGGATCGGGGCGTCGATCAGGCGGTGGAACAGGGCGGCGGCGACCAGGGCGGCGGGAATCGAGGCGGCCCAGATCGTCCAGTCGAGCCAGAGCGGCAGGCCGACGCCCTCGCGCAGCGCGCCCAGGGCGCCGAACCAGATCAGGCCGGTCAGCGAA
>JBIKII010000188.1:0-6346 GCA_044361705.1 Caulobacter sp. | reverse complement strand
GTCCGGCCTGTTCTCGAACGATCGCATCATCGCCGTGGAGATGTTGCGCGGCCCCGACCACATGCAGATGCGGATGGGCGCGCTCACAGCCCGGCGTCCCGGTCCTTGAGCCCCTCGTACAGCGCCCGCAGCTCCGCCGTGCGCGGGCCGGGCAGGGCCTGGGGCAGGGTGCGGCCATCGATCTCGCGCACCGGGGTCAGGCCGCCGAAGGTGCCGGTGACGAAGGCCTCGTCGGCGTCGCGCGCATCCTCGATCGGGAAGCGATCCAGCCGCAGCGGGATCTTCGCCTCGCCGCACAGGGCGACGACGTTGGCGCGGGTGACGCCGTTGAAGCAGAACTCGCCGGTCGAGGTCCGCACCTCGCCGTCCTTCACCCAGAAGAAATTGGTGGCGTTGCAGCTCGACACGAAGCCGTCGGGATCGAGCATCAGCGCCTCGTCGGCGCCGGCCCGGATCGCCTCGTTCAGCGCGAGGATCAGGTTCAGCCGGCTGTGGCTGTTCAGCCGCATGTCGAACATGTGGGCCGGGGTGCAGCGGATGCCGACCGTCGCCAGCTTCAGCCCGCGTGTGACGATGGCGGGGCTTGGAACCTTCCACTCGGCCAGGATGACCACCGTCGGGACGCCCAGGGCGTTGCGGGGGTCCTGGTTGGCGCCGGTCTTCTCGCCGCGGGTCACCATCAGCCGCAGGTGGGCGCCGTCCTCCATGCGGTTGGCGCGCAGCAGGTCGTCGAGCGCGACCGTCATCTGCTGGCGGCTCATGCCGATGTCGAGGGCGATCGCGTCGGCGCCCTGGTAGAGCCGGTCGAGGTGCTTCTCGAGGAACAGCAGTCGCCCCCTGTGCAGGCGCAGCCCCTCCCAGACGCCGTCGCCGACCACGAAGCCGGCGTCGAAGACCGAGACCTTCGCCGCGTCGCGGGTGACCAGCTTGCCGTTCAGCCAGATGAGCGCATTGGCGTTGCGCGGGTCGGCGGCGAAGTCCTGGCTTCCGGCCATGGGTCAGGCTCCCGGTTGCGGTCCGAAGGCGGCGGTCAGGGCGGCGCGGTCCAGACCCTCGACCTCGACCTGCTTGAGTCGGCCGGTCTGGCCGGCGGCGATGCGCACGGACGACTTCGCAACGCCCAGCGCCCTGGCCAGCAGCACCGTCAGGGCGGCGTTGGCCTCGCCCTCGACGGGCGGGGCGGCGACGCGCGCCTTGAGGAAGGCCCGTCCGTCGGCTCCGGTCGCCCAGCCCTCGACCGCGTCGCGCCCGCCGCGCGGGGTGAGGCGGACGGCCAGGCGCATGATCAGCCCAGCGCCATGATCAGCTGGTAACGCAGCGGATCGAGCAGGAAGTTGCGGATGCCGGTGATCAGCAGGATCAGGATGATCGGGCTGATGTCGACGCCGCCCAGCAGCGGCACGATCTTGCGGATCGGCGCCAGCATGGGCCGGGTCACCGCGTCGAGGAAGTTGGCCAGCGAATAGACGAACCGGTTGCGCAGGTTGATGACGTCGAACGCCACCAGCCAGGACAGGACGGCGTTGAGGATCAGCGCCAGGACCATCAGCCCGAGCAGCGCGTCCACAAGCCAGAAGATGAAGCCGATAATCGCGGTCATGTATCCCCGTCCAGGTCGATTGATCGCCTGCTTCTAGCCGCCGCCCGCCACGCCAGCAAGGCGTGGCCCGGGCTTCGGCCGGCGCCCGTCCGGACTTGCGCTTGACAGCCGGGGAGCCCCCGCCGTATTTGCCGCCCTCTTCTCTCTCGCCTGAGAGGGGGCCGTAGCTCAGTTGGTAGAGCGCCTCGTTCGCAATGAGGAGGTCAGGGGTTCGACTCCCCTCGGCTCCACCAGGGGTTCCCCCTGGTTTCCGGGCTGCTACTGACTCAGCAGATAGACCTTCACCAGCGCGCCGATCTGTTCCGGCTGCACGGTCGGCGGACCGTTGTGGATGCTGACGACCAGAAGCTCGCCCCTGGCGTTCCGGCGCGAGTAGGCCACGCCGCCTTCATCGATGTCCTGCCGCGTCCAGCCGGTGAATCGGCCGCCGATCTGCCTGTTGAGCGCCGAGCCCTGGACGCCGAGCAGGAAAACCGAACAGGACCTGTCCATGTCGGAGGTCACCGCGTGGACCACGCCTTCGTTGAGGCGTCGCATGTACCAGCGGGTGTCCGTCGCCTCCGGAAAGAAGAACGTCTTCAGGCCGGCATGCGCGGGCTGCGACGAAAGTCCCACCGGCCTGAAGGTGGTATCGGCGGCGGCCCGGGTGTCGATGATGGTCACGCAGGCGGCGACCGCATCGGGATAGGCCGACTGGGCCTGCGCCGCGGCCTGGGTCGCGGGCGCCGCGAGCGCCAGGGCCGCCAGCATCGCTGGAATACATGTCGTTCGAATCATCACCGCACCTCCAGACGAGGGCAGTCTGCCCCAGCCTCAGGCCCGGGGCATCCCCGGTACGGGGGGCAGCGACAGCCGATCGGCCGACCGGTCGCTAAACGGCCAGCGGTTGGCGCTCCGGGCCGGTGGCGGGCGTCGTCAGCCCGTCGTGGCTGATCGAGACGGTCGTGCCGGGATTGGCCCCCGTGACGGCGATGTCGGCCTTCAGCTGTTGCGCGAGCGCGCGGACGATGCTGGTGCCCAGCCCCGGCTCGGCATCGGCCGGGTTCGTGGGCAGGCCGACGCCGTCGTCGGTCACCGACAGGGTCCAGGCGGGGCCCGTCGACCGGTAACGGACGACGATGACGCCGGACCGACCGTCCGGGAAGGCATGCTTGAGAGAGTTGATGACCAGCTCGGTGACGATCAGGCCCAGGCTGACCGATACGTCGGCGGTCGATTGGCTGTCATCGGCGTCCACCGACAGGGCGATCTGTCCCGGATCGCGGATCATCGACGCGCCGATACTGTTGCACAGCGCCGTGAAATCGGTCCGCAGATCGACATCGCCCACCGACGTCTCGGACAGCTGCCGCTGCAGTTCCGCCACCGACATGACCCGGCTGTGGGCGTCGGTCAGATAGGTGCGGGTCTCGTCGGACTGGGACTTGCGGGCGGTGTGCATGATGACGCTGGCGATGATCTGCAGGCTGTTGGCCACGCGATGCTGCAGTTCCTGCAGCAGGACGCTCTTTTCCCGGACCAGCTTGTCGCGGATCGCATCGGCCACGCGGGCGTCGGTCACGTCGGCGACGGTCAGCATCAGCCGGATGGTCCCCGGCGCGCCGTAGCTGAGATTTCGGGCGTTGAAGACGAGGCGCCGGATCGGTTCCCCGGGCGTCTGGAGATCCAGTTCATAGGCGTCGACCTCGGCCGCGCCCGAGGCCGTCGCCGTCAGCAGGGAGCGGAGCTGGGGAATATTCCACTCCCCGTGCCCCAGCGAGAAGATGGACTGGCCCACGATGCCGGCCGGGTCGATCCCGAAGGTGCGGCAGAAGGATGCGCTGGCGGCCATGACGTTGAGGTCGATGTCGAGCAGCAGGACCGGCGCCGTGGAAGACTGAACAAGCGCCAGGGCCAGCCCGAGAACAGCCTCGCCGTCCAGGGTGGGGGCGACCATGTGTGGCCTTTCAATTTCAGCAGCGCCGGCGACTTCGCGCGACAAAGACTTCGGACTTCGCCCGTTAGAAATCCAAGAGGACGGCGAGCTTCTACAGTCTATCACAGTGGGCGTTCGGGTATCGCAACTATCCTTAGGTGCGATGATTACGGGACATCATCGTCAGATATTGACCGGAAAATGGTCATCGTCACCTTTCGCTCAACGCGTCGTCGATGACAGATGATGGTCGAAACCTGTCTAGACGGGCAGCCGCATGATCCTCAGCAGGATCAACGCCACCACGACCGTCGCCGGCACCGCCAGGCTCCAGTACAGCATATCCTTCACGGCAATCCCTCCACAGCATCCCGGCCGCAGGACCAACGCCGTCTGTCGGGCGAGGTTCCCCGCGCGGCCCCTCCCCGGGCCGTGGAAGCATGCTGGCGTGATTCTGTGACGGCGGCGCCCGGCCGCGACAGTCCGCCTCAGGCGGCCGTGGCGCGGGGATCGCCGGCGACCTGGCGACCCTGTTCCAGCCAGAGCGCGAGGTCCGGCGACAACTCCGTCTCGACCCGGTTCTGGTAGAGTGCAAGGTCCTCCGGCGTGAGTTCGCCCTGCCAGCGACCGTTGGTTCCCTTGTTGAGGAAGGTTTCGTGGCCGCCCCGGAAAGAGCCCTCCGCGCCGGGCATCAGGTCCGCCCCGGCGCGCTTCATCGCCTCGAAGCCGGCGGCTTCGACCAGATCCGGCCACAGGCTTTCCGGAACGCTGATCTCCAGGAAGGCGGCGATACGGCGCATCTCGCCGTCGAGGTCGGCCTTCAGGTCGTTGTAGTGAACCAGCAGAAGGTTGGACCGGCGGCGCTCATTCCAGAAGGCCTGCTCGATCTCGAAAAATCCGTCGCCCATCTGCTCGGCCCTGGCGGTCCCGCCGGGCGTGATCCAGTGGCGGAAGAAGCCGCGGACATCCCGCGGCGGGCGCGGCGCGGGGCTGGGCAGCGCCCCGTCGCGGGCCGCCACCGCGTCCAGCCGATCCCAGACCGCGTCCGTATAGCCGTTGTAGTGGTTCAGGTAGGACATGCAGGCGTCCCGCCCATCCCGCGCCACATGGATGTAGCGAACCTCGTCCCAGACCGGCAGGGCGCTGAAGGGCAGGTGCGACTTGATGAACCGGCGGTGGGTCTGGCCCTCTAGCAACGCCTGCATGTCGGCCAGGTTGTCCCGCAGGCGGCAGTCCAGCCAGGGCGAGATGCCATGAAGCGGCTTTGGCTCGGTCGACTGGAAGACCAGAAGGCTGACGATCTGCTGCGTCCAGGTGGTGCCGACCTTGGGCGCCGTGGCGATGACGATATCGCCCTCGCGCGGGACGTAGTCGTCCCACTGGGCGCTGTCGCAGTAGTAGCCGCGCTGATGCGCGAGCGGCGGACGGCTGAGCATGGGCGTCTCCCCCGAAAACGACGAGCGACGTTATGCGAAGTGCGCCGCGCTGGAAATGGGCCCGGTCAACTTCTGTCTTGGCGCTGGCTGCGACGCAGGAAACTGTACTTGCCAGACAATGGCGGGAGCCCACCATGACCGAGGAAACCATCCTCTATGAACAGCCCGCGCCACATGTCGCTCGCATCCTGCTGAACCGGCCCGAGGCCCGGAACGCCCAGAGCACCAAGCTGCTCTACGCGCTCAACGACGCCTTCGACAGGGCGGCGCAGGATACCGCTGTTCGGGTGATCATCCTCGGCGCCACCGGACCGCATTTCTCCTCGGGACACGACCTTCGCGAAAACAGCGAGGACGCGGACATGAGCCTCTACCCGACGGTAGGGACCTGGTGCGGTTTCGAATGCGGCGGCGCCGAAGGGCGCATGGCGCGGGAGAAGGAAATCTACATCGGCTTCAGTGAGCGGTGGCGAAACATCCCCAAGCCGACGATCGCCCAGGTCCAGGGCAAATGCATTGCCGGCGGCCTGATGCTGGTCTGGCCCTGTGACCTGGTCGTGGCCGCCGACGACGCCGCATTCATGGACAACACTGTATCGATGGGCGTCGGCGGCGTGGAGTACTTCGCGCACTCCTGGGAGATCGGGGTCCGCAAGGCCAAGGAGTTGCTGTTCACAGCTGACTGGCTCTCGGCGCACGAAGCGCACAGGCTGGGCATGGTGAACCATGTGGTCCCGGCGGGACAGCTGAACGACTTCACCCTGGCCCTCGCACAGCGGATCGCGCTCAAGCCCCTGTTCGCCCTGAAGCTGGCCAAGGAGGCCGTCAACGCGGCCCAGGACGCCCAGGGGCGGCTGTCTGCGATGCAGACCGCCTTCGCGCTCCATCAGCTGGCGCATAGCCACAACATGCTGGTGCATGGCCTGCCGATCGATCCGTCCGGCGTTTCGTTGGCCGCGTCCGACAAGGGGCGGTAGTCGTCGGACGCCGCTTCCTGAATCAGGCTCTGGACCTTTGAATCCGGAGCATCTTCACGTCCGACAGACCGCCGCGCCCTGGATAGGACCGTTGATGGCGGCGCGCTCGCCGAACTGCCGCCGGGCGGCCGCCCGACTCTCGTGTCCGGGACGCGCTTCTGCTGTCCGCCCGAACGGACCCTGCGTCAGGCGGCTACCGGCGCCGCAACGTCGGCCGGCACGGTGGCGCCGTACAGGAGGCGCTCGACCGAGACCTTGCTGATGAGTTCGCCATTCATCGAGATCAGGCCACAGACGAACCCGTCCTCGGCCGTACTGGCGAGGTCCGGCGTCGGCTGGATGTCCCCGGCCGCCACGGTGACGATATCGGACACCTCGTCGACCAGAAGACCGGCGAGGCGATCCCCATGCTGCAGAA
>JBIKII010000187.1:0-6371 GCA_044361705.1 Caulobacter sp. | reverse complement strand
CCCCCGGGCGGCGTACGACGAGGGCATGAGCGGACAGGTGGTCCTCGACTGCGCGCTCCAGACCGGCAGGCTGAACGGATGTAGCGTCTTCCAGGAACGCCCGCGCGATCAGGGCTTCGCGGCTGCGGCGCTGGGGCTGGTCGACCGGTACCGCGCCGAAACGCCCGACCAGCCGGCCCGGGTCACCCTTGAGTGGCGGCATCCGTCGTTCGAGGCGGCGCTGGTCACGGTCGCGGCCGGCGGCCTGGCGACCCTGGAGGAGATTCCAAACGCCATGGTCAGGCTGGAGCGCCGCCCGACCTTTGACGACGTGGCGCGCTACTATCCGGAGCGGGCGCTGCGCGAAGACCTCGAAGGCACCGCCGAGCTGCTGTGCCTGATCGACATCAGCGGCCAGCTGCGTCCGTGCCTCGTCATCTCAGAGACGCCTGCCGACTATAAGTTCGGCCTGGCGTCCACGCGGATCGCCCGCAGTATCCGCACAACGCCAAAGGCCGCCGACGGCCGCGTCGCCGCCGGACGGACGACGCGGGTTAAGCTGAGCTTCCGGTTGCCAGATTGACCAAGGAACCTGCCTCAGGACTCGCGATCTCTACGCTGGCCCGACCGTTCTCTTATGCCGCCGCGTCGGCGGCCCGGCCTGACGGCGTCTCGGCGGCCGACGGCACCTCCTGCACGTAGCGTTCAATCACCGCCGCGCGGCGGGCCATCTCCAGCACGGCGGGCGGCGCGTCGTCCGGGGACTCGGCGACGAGCGCGATCAGATCGCGGGCGATGGCGTGCAGGCGTGGAGCGCTGGCGATCAGGCGGGCCTGGCGCTCGATCCTGGCCGGATCGCGGTCGTACTCGGCGCCGGGCGTGCGCCAGCCGCCCCAGTCGGCGGGGTCGGTGACCACCACCGGGTAGGTGCCGGGGAAGGGGTGGTGGGTGCAGTCGCCTTCCTGCTGCCACTTGTTCTTGGCCCGCATCAGCCGCCAGCTGTCGCCGTCGGCGCCGCCGTCCTCGACCCTTTCCTCGGGCTTCAGCTCATGGGCGTGGAACTCGCGACCGAGCCCGACGTCATAGGTGACGCGCACGGGTTCATCGAAGCCTTTGGCCCAGATCGGCACGATCTTGTCGATGGTCGCCCAGGCGCCGACGCTGTCGACCCAGACCTTCTGGTTCTTCTGGAAAACCGCCTTCGCCATGCGCCCGCGCCATCAATCAATCCAACGACGCATAAGAACCTGAATTCATTGACGCGAGGTCAATCTTTCCCCCGGCGCAAACCCGTCTACATTGCCTCTGGACAAGCACGCGCGCGATCACAGCGCGGCGGGAGGATGCCGTGAACTTCGACTATTCGGACGACCAGAAATTCCTGAAGAACGAGGCGCGCAAGTTCCTCGACGCCCACAGCACCAGCGCGGCTGTCCGCGCCGTGCTCAACGACGACGCCGAGTCCTACGACAAGGCCCTGTGGAAAGGCGTGGCCGAACAGGGCTGGCTCGGGGCCGCGATCCCCGAGGAGTTCGGCGGCCTTGGCCTTGGCCATGTCGAGCTCTGCGCCATCGCCGAGGAGCTGGGCCGCTCGGTGGCCCCGATCCCCTTCGCCTCGACCGTCTACTTCGTCGCCGAGGCGATCATGCTGGCCGGCAATGACGAACAGAAGGCCCACCTGCTGCCCAAGATCGCAGCCGGCGAGATCATCGGCTGCTACGCCACCTCCGAAGGTCCGGGCGTTGTCGACGCCCGGTCGCTGACCTGCAAGGTCGAGGGCGACAAGCTGACCGGCGTGAAGATCCCGGTGACCGACGGCGACATCGCCGACGTCGCCCTGGTCCTGGCCAGCGAAGGCGGCAAGCCGTCGCTGTTCCTGGTCGACCTGAACGGCGAGGGTGTCGCCCGCGAGACCCTCAAGAGCCTCGACCCGACCCGGGGCGTGGCGAAGCTGACCTTCAACGGCGCGCCGGCCAAGCGCGTCGGCGCGGCGGGCGATGGTCTCAGCATCAGCGAGCAGGTCTTCGACCGCGCCGCCGTGCTGCTGGCTTTCGAACAGACCGGCGGCGCCGACAAGTGCCTTGAGATGGCCAGGCAGTACTCGCTCGAGCGCTACGCCTTCGGGCGGGTGATCGGCGGCTATCAGGCCATCAAGCACAAGCTGGCCGACATGTACGTCAAGAACGAGGTCGCCCGTTCCAACGCCTACTACGGCGCCTGGGCCCTCAACACGAACGCCGCGGAGCTGCCGGTGGCGGCCGCCGCGGCCCGGATCGCGGCCAGCGAAGCCTACTGGTTCGCCTCCAAGGAAAACATCCAGACCCACGGCGGCATGGGCTTCACCTGGGAGGTGGACTGCCACCTCTACTACCGCCGCTCGCGCCAGCTGGCCCTCGTGGCCCACGCGCCGAAGGTCTGGAAGGAACGGCTGGTCTCGCAACTGGAACGCCGCAACGCCGCCTGACACAACAACCATTGTCATTCCGGCCGTAGAGCCGGGACCCTGTGACGGAGCCTCGCGCTCCCGGGTCCCGGCTTGGCCCCAGCCCCGACCGGGATGACCGCCCTGGAGAGACGAGATGGACTTTAACGACAGCCCCGAAGAAGCCGCCTACCGCGACGCCGCTCGCGCCTGGCTGGAAACCAACGCCGCCGAGCACAAGGGCGGCGCCAGCGCCAATGGCCGGCGGCCCAACAGCCCCGAGCATATGGCCATGGCCAAGTCCTGGCAGGCCAAGAAGGCCGACGCCGGCTACGCCTGCATCACCTGGCCCAAGGAGTGGGGCGGGGCCGGCGGCACGCCGATCCAGTCCGTCATCTTCGGCCAGGAAGAGTCCAAGGTCGGCGTCAACTACGGCTACTTCACCATCGGCCTCGGGATGTGCGTCCCGACCGTGATGGCCTTCGCCGACGCCGACACCAAGACCCGCTTCGTCAAGCCGGCGATGCGCGGCGAGGAGATCTGGTGCCAGCTGTTCTCCGAACCGGCGGGCGGATCCGACGTCGCCGCCTCGCGCACCCGCGCCATCCAGCAGGATGACGGCGACTGGGTGATCAACGGCCAGAAGGTCTGGACCACCGGCGCCCAGTACTGCGACTACGGCATCCTTCTGGTCCGCACCGATCCCGACGTGCCCAAGCACAAGGGCATGACCATGTTCTGGATCGACATGCACGATCCGGCCGTGGAGGTCCGCCCGATCCACCAGGCCAGCGGCGGCAGCGAGTTCAACGAGGTCTACTTCACCGACCTGCGCGTGAAGGACAGCCAGCGTCTGGGCAATGTCGGCGACGGCTGGAAGGTGGCCCTGGTCACCCTGATGAACGAGCGTCTCGCCGTCGGCGGCTCCTCGGGCCCCGACTACAAGACCATCATGGAGCTGGCCCGCCAGACCGACACCGTCGGCGGCTCGGCGATGAAGGACATGGGCTTCCGCGAGAAGCTGGCCGACTGGTACGTCGCGGCCGAGGGTCTGAAGATGACCCGCTTCCGCACCATGACGGCCCTGTCGCGCGGCCAGACGCCCGGCGCCGAAAGCTCGATCGGCAAGATCATCGCCGCCAACCAGATGCAGGAGATGAGCAACTACGGCGTCGAGCTGGAAGACCAGTACGGCATCCTGGTCGATCCCGCCGAAGCCCCGATGCAGGCGGCCTTCCAGCAAAGCCTGCTGTGGGCCCCCGGCCTGCGCATCGCCGGCGGCACCGACGAGATCCTGAAGAACATCATCGCCGAACGCGTCCTGGGCCTGCCCGGAGACGTGCGCGTCGACAAGGATGTCGCCTTCAAGGACGTCCCGTCGGGTCGCTAGACCCTGACGGCATGATATGGCGCGGAGGCGGCCTAACGGCCGCCTCCGTTCGCATTTTCGGGAGGCCTCTTGCCTGTCACCCTCATCGGCCTCCTCGCGGCGGCCTGCACAACGATCGCCTTCCTGCCGCAGGCCATCAAGACCTGGCGCACGCGCTCGACCGCCGACCTGTCGCTGCCGATGTTCCTGCTGATGACCTTCGGGGTCGCGCTGTGGATGGTCTACGGCCTGGTCCTGCGCGACTGGCCGCTGATCGTCGGGAACGCCGTCACCCTGCTGCTCTCCGGCTCGATCCTGTACTGCAAGCTGCGCTACCGCTGAGGGGCTTGCCGACCAATCCCCGTCATCCTCGCCCTCGTGGCGAGGACCCCTTTGTCGGCCGCAGGTGCAGTGAATACTCACGCTCTCACCTGCCGGCTCAGCGAGGGTTTCTCGGGACAAGCCCGAGAATGACGGATGGAGAGATGCAGAGTGCAGCCTACTCCGCCGCCGTCCGCTCGGCCCGCTGTTCGCTCGGCTTGTCGGCCCGGGCGAGGTTGAAGGCGGCGTTGATCAGCCCGATGTGGCTGAAGGCCTGCGGGAAGTTGCCGACCTGGCGGCCAAGGTGCGGATCATACTCCTCGGCCAGCAGCCCGACGTCGTTGCGGATCGACAGCAGCCGCTCGAACAGCGCCTCGGCGTCCTTCCGGCGACCCAGAAGCACATAGGCGTTCACCAGCCAGAAGCTGCAGGCCAGGAAGGCGCCTTCGCCCGGCGGCAGGCCGTCGTCGACCGCTTTCGTGTCGTAGCGCAGCACGAAGCCGTCGCGCAGCAGGTCCTGCTCGACCGCCGCCACCGTGCCGATGAAGCGCGGATCGTCCGGGGCCACGAAGCCCAGTTCCGCCAGCAGCAGCAGGCTGGCGTCCAGCGACTTGCCGCCATAGGCGCGGACGAAGGTGCCGCGCTCGGCGTCAAAGCCCTTGGCCAGAATGTCTGCGCGGATCTCCTCGCGCAGCGCCCGCCAGCCGTCGCCGTCGCCCGGCAGGCCATAGTACTCCACCGCCTTCACTGCCCGGTCGATGGCCACCCAGGCCATGACCTTGGAGAAGGTGTAGTGCTTGCGCTCGGACCGGTCCTCCCAGATGCCGTCGTCGGGCTGGGTCCAGACCTTGGCGACATGGTCGGTCAGCGCCTTCTCGACGGCCCAGGCCGCTTCGTTGCCGGTCAGGCCGCCCCGCCTGGCCTGGTGCAGGCTGTCGGCCAGCTCGCCGTAGACGTCGAGCTGGAACTGGGTCGAGGCGGCGTTGCCGATCCGCACGGGGCGCGAGCCCTCGTAGCCGCTCAGCCAGTCGACCTCCCACTCGGTCAGCCGCCGCTCGCCGCCGACGCCGTACATGATCCGCATGTCGGCCGGCGAACCCGCCACCGCGCGCAGCAGCCAGTCCCGCCAAGCCTGGGCCTCGTCGTAGTAGCCGGCGTTCATCAGGGCCAGCAGGGTCAGGGTCGCGTCGCGGATCCAGCAGTAGCGGTAGTCCCAGTTACGGGGGCCGCCGATCTGCTCGGGCAGGGAGGTGGTCGCCGCCGCCACCACGCCGCCGGTCGGGGCGTGGGTCAGGGCCTTCAGCGTGATCAGCGACCGCCGGATCGGCTCGGCCCAGCGGCCGGAGACATCGCCCCGGGCGCTCCAGTCCGACCAGAAGAGCTCGGTGTCGGCCAACGCCTGCCGAGGGCTGGTGGCGCTGGGCAGCGGACCATGGGACGGCGCCCAGGTCAGGGTGAAGGGCGTGGTCTCGCCCTCCGACACCGTGAACTCGGCCAGCAGGCGCCCGTGCTCCTCGCGGATGCCGACCGGGGTGCGTAGCAGCACCATGTCCGGCCCGGCGATCGAGCGGTGGGCCCCGCCCTCGGTGCGCTGGATCCACGGCCGCACCGCGCCGTAGCCGAAGCGCAGGATCAGCTCGGAGCGGAAGCGCACCGTGCCCCATTCGCCGCGCACCAGCCGCACCAGCTCCGGCGCCTTGCCGCGCGGCGGCATGAAGTCGATCAGCGTCGCCGCCCCGTCCTCGGTCTCGATCCGGGTCTCCAGGATCAGGGTGTCGGGCCGGTAGCGCCGGGTGACGCTCGCCCCCTCGCCGACCGCCTCGATCAGCCAGCGCCCGTTGCCCTCCTCGCCCAGCAGGGCCGCGAAGCAGGCGTCCGAGTCGAACCGTGGCCAGCACAGCCAGTCGATGGAGCCGTCGCGCCCGACCAGGGCGCAGGATTCACAGTCGCCGATCAGGGCGTAGTCTTCGATCTTCTGTCGCATGCCCGACAGAACCCGCGAGGGCGGGGGCTGTTCCGGGGAAGGGGCATGTTCCGGTGCAGCCGGTAGGCGTCCCCTGATTCTCGGCGGGCGCAGGGGTGGGTGCAAACCTGAGATACTGCCCCAACGCCGTTTCCCCGGCGAAGGCCGGGGTCCACAGGGGGCAAGGGCTGGGAGCTGGTTCATGGATCCCGGCCTTCGCCGGGAAGCTGCCGAAGTACCAGCTGTCTCGGGGTTGATCTGGCGGCGAGCAGAAGTCGATAAGGAGTGTGTCCCCGTTTCTCCGCTGTCGAGGGTGT
>JBIKII010000031.1:0-21184 GCA_044361705.1 Caulobacter sp. | reverse complement strand
TTCATGGCGGAGGCTTCCAGATTGGCTCGGGAGCAGCCATGGCCTATCGGGGTGACCGTCTTGCCGCGTCCGGGATCGTTGTCGTCACCTTCAACTACCGACTCGGTGCCCTTGGGTTCGACCACGGTCCGCTCTGGATTCAGGACCAGATCGCGGCTCTGGAGTGGGTTCAGCGAAACATACAGACCTTCGGCGGGGACCCGAGACGCGTGACGCTGGCGGGCATGTCGGCCGGTGGTGTCAGCGTCAACGCCCTGAATTTGTCTCCCGAAGCCAACGGTCTGTTCGACCAGGCCATCGTCATTTCCGGTGGTGGGGACAGCCTGTTTTCGCCCGCCCCGCACCCCACGCCTCAATCGATCGACCACAATGCCCCCACCCCTGTTCGCACGCCGGCTTTCGACGGCGGGCGTGGCGAGACGCCCTATGTTGACGGTGCCTTTGTCGACCGTCTGCCGTCGCAGGCGCTTGCGGCCGGTGTGTCGAACGCGAGCCGCCTTGTCGTCGGCTACTCGACCTTCGAAGGCAGCCTGCTGGATACGCTCGGCCTACCGGCCGATCTGTTGGCCCAGGTCTTCGCCAGCCCGGAGAACTCACCTAGCGCGGATGGCTACGACCTCTACGGAGAACTCGTATTTCGTCGTCCCGCGCGCGAGTTGGCCCTCCTGTCGGCGGGCCACGCTGCGGAGACCTGGCTATTCGACTTCGGCTATGTGCCACAAAACCTGCGGGGCAAGGCGCGTGGCGCAGGTCACGGCGCGGCGCTCTATGCGCTGCTTGGCACGCTCAACCCAGCGTATGCAGAACTGGGCGCAACCCCAACGGACCCTGACTGGCGCATTGCAGCCGGCTTTCGCGATCGTATCCTGGCCTTCATCGAAGGCGGGGAGCCCAACCTCCCCGACAAGATCACATGGACGCCCTTGATGGCGTCTGCGCCGCTGGCGCTGACGATCGGTGACGATGGACGTGAGCGGATGGAGCAACCGAGGGACCTGGCTGATAGCGCGTGAGACGGGCGGTTCTCGCTAGCGACCATCAGGCTTTCGCTAGCCGGCCGCCAACCACTCCAGAATGGCGCGGTTCACGGCATCCGGATTTTCAAGCTGCAGGAAGTGACCCGCCTTCTCGATGATCCGCACGTCCAGTCCGCCCGGGAACATCGGCGGCGGCATGGCGCGGACAAAGATCTCCGAACTCACACAACCATCGGTCTGGCCCGCCAATCCGAGTGTGGGCGCCTGGATCGGGACGAGGGCCAAGCCCTGCCCCTCTGACAGGCGTGGCGCGGATGCGTTAAAGGCAGAGCGATAGTAGCCGAGTGCGGCTGCCATGACCCCCGGGGTCGACAGGGCCGCCTTGGCGGCCTCCAGGTCGGCGCGGTCAAATTCCCAGCCGGGTGACCAGTCGCGCCACAGGCGCTCGATGTAGACCCCGTCATTGGCCGCCAACAGGAGCTCCGCCAGGCCGGGAACCTGGAACATGAAAACATACCAGGTGCGCTTGAGCTGTTCGAAGTCGCCCGGCAACTCGGTCGCCCACCCCAGCGGATGGGGCACCGCCAGCGTGATCAGTTTCTTGATGCGGTCAGGGAACTTTGCCGCCGCGGCGTAGGCGATCGCCGCACCCCAGTCATGGCCGATCAGGACCGCCGATGTCTCGCCCAGGGCATCAATCCATCCGCCGACATCGTCGGACAGCGCAGCAATTCCGTAGTCGCCATCCGAAGGCAGGGAGCTTGGCTCGTAGCCTCGACTGGTGACGGCCACGGCGCGCCAGCCATTGGCCGCCAGGGCTGGAAGCAGATGGCGCCATGACGCCGGCGTATCCGGAAACCCGTGCAGGCAAAGCGCCAACGGCCCCTCGCCCATCTCCCAGGCCGTAAACGTCAGGGCTCCGACGGTCAGTTGCCGCTGCTTTGCACCCGGGACGCCAGTCATCGGCCTAGTCGGCCCACGGCTGAATGAGAATCTTGGCGTGCCGCTCCGGGTCGCCAAGGTCCTTGAAGGCTTGTGTCACGCCGTCGAGACCAACCTTGCCGGTGATCAGCGGCTTCCAGTTGATTTCGCCGTCCTTTATCAGCCGCAACGCTTCGGCGAATTCCTCCGCCGTGTAGAAGATCACGAACGTGAGCTGCAGCTCCTTGCTGATCGCCAGCATGGGAATGAAGCTCTCTTCGCCCGCCGGAATGCCTGTTCCGATGATCCGCGAATTCTGGGGCGCTTCCAGCACCAGCTTGTGGAGCATCCTGGGCGCGCCGGTGTTCTCGAAGATCACCAGGGGCACACCCGGCGCGGCGTCCATGGCGGCGGCGATTACACTGGCCTGCCCTGCGTCGACGACCTTGGTCGCGCCCATCAGGGTCGCCAGCTCGCGTCGCTTCGGCGACAGGTCTGACGCGATGATCTGGCTGACGCCGCGGGCCTTCAGAACGGCGATGGTAGCGAGGCCAATCGGACCACATCCCACGATGACCGTCGCATCCTCGGGCATGAGCACCGCCTTGTTGACGGCGTGGACCGCAATGCCGACGGGCTCGGTCAGCGCCGCGGCATCATCGACGATCGAACTGTCCACCGGCAGAAGCAGTGCTTCGGTCAGCAACATGTACTCGGCATAAGCCCCCGTAACGTCCGAGGTGGAGCCGATCAGGATGGGCACGCCGTTCTTGCTGAGGAACGGCATTGAACAGACCCGCTCGCCCTGTTCGAGCCGCCGATCGGTGTCCGGACCGAAGTCGACGACCTCACAGACGAACTCGTGGCCCAGGACCGGGCCGTCGCGGAGCGTCTTCTCCATCGCATCGGTCGGGGCGCCCAACGCCCGGACGTTCTCGATCATTCCGTCGATGTGATGGAAATAGTGCAGATCGGACCCGCAAATGCCGCAGGCCCGAACCTTGACCAGGACGTCGCCCGAGCCCGGAACGGGCATGGGGCGCTCCTCGACGACAAACCGATCGCCGCGCATGACGGCGGCGCGCATGGTTTTCAAGGCTATTCCCCGTGGACGATCAGCTTGGAGTAGTCGAGGCCGAGCGCGTCACAGTAGTCCCGGTAAAGGTCGAGCGCGGTCTTGGCGTCCACCACCGCGGTGGGCTTGCCGTCTTCGTCGAGATTGATGTTGGCACCATAGATGGCGAACCAGGTGACCATGTCCTCGGTGGCGTCGGCAGGGGTGACGAGCGTGTGTCGCGAACCCGCCGGCTCGAACAGATAGGATCCGGGACGGTTCACGGCTTCCGGGCTCTCAAGATAGTGCCAAGCCCCCTTCAGGGTCACGGCGAAGACCAGGCCGGTATGGTAGTGCGTCGGCACCTGGGTTCCCGGCGGCAGGCGGGTCTTGGAGATCCAGAGGCCCTGGTTCAGGTCTACATGGAGCATCTGAAGGGCTGAGCCGCCGCCAATCTCCATCCAGGGGAGCTCGTCGTCGCCCACGTGAAGGGTCTCAAGGGCGCCCTCCGCCGGGATCATCGGGCGCGAGGCGCGGTCCTGGATCAGGGCGGCGAGCCGCTCATCCGGTGAGAGGATTGAAGCGTCGTCCATGGGTTTCTCCGTCGAACAAGCGAGCTATTGAACGCCCGTGGCCAGGGCGGTGTAGGTCTGGCGCGCCAGATGGAAGCCGGCGGGCAGGTCGACCTTGGCCGGGTCGTACCAGGGGGAGAACGTGCCCAGATACCGGGGCAGGTAGTTGCGGGTGTAGGTCGCCAGGCGCTTCTTGCGGATGGCCGCCCATTCCGGCGTGTTGTAGCGGGCGACCGTCTCGGGATCGGCCTCGAGCATCACGGTCGCGAACTTCTTGCACAGACCCAGATAATGCCTTTGGAACCAGAGGCTCATGCGGGTCCGGTACAGATAGTCGCCGACCAGCTTTTCGTAGACATCGAAACACACCGAACGGTGCTCGATCTCCTCCATGATGTGCCAGTACATCAGGCCGCGGATCGGCTCCTTCATGTAGCCGAACATGTCGACGTCGATCTGGGTTCGGGCCGCCGCGCAGGTCATCGACTCGAAGCCTTCGGCGTAGGCGAGATTGAACTTCAGGGGCTTTTCGACCGACCAGCGGGCGAACAGCGCCTCGACTTCCTTCTCAAGTTCGGCAAGACGCGGACCCGCGGGATGGACGCGCTTCACCACCTCATTGGCCTTGGCGTGCTGACGGTAGTGCTGCCCCTCCTGGGCGCAGAACCGCTTCATTTCCTCGCGAAGCACCGGGTCATCCACCTTGTCCATAGCCGATTGAACAGTGCGGATCAGGAACGGCTCCAGGTAGGGGAGCATCATCCAGGCGCCGACAAAGTAGTATGACATCGCGGGGTCGCCCTCGATGAACACCAAATCCATGTCGTCCGGGAACTCGAAGTTCATCCGGCGAACGGGAATTTCCTTGGCGACGTCCACCCGCGATCTCCCTATCTGTTGGCACCACTATACACTTGTTCAGCGCCGTGTGAAGCCCGGCGCCGGTGGGATTTGTCACCAGGGTGAGCCAGCGTTCAGGGTCTCTCGAGGCCGGCCCTGCAGAGCGAATGGCCGCCCACTAAAGCTGGATTTAGGGTCGGCTGGCCTAGGCTTTTCAGAGCGCCAATACGGTCCGGGCAATGATGTTGCGCTGAATCTCGCTGGTGCCGCCAAATATCGTCACCGAACGATCGTACAGGTAGCGGCCCATGGCGACGTCCGCCTCCGCGTCGACTGGCGACATTCTCGGGCCGACCGCTTCGATGGCGAGCTCATCGAGTTTCTGGGTCAGCTCACTGCCTTGAAGCTTCAACAGGGAAGCTGCATTTCCGGGAGCCTCCCCCAGGCTCAGGGCGGAAATCACCCGCCTCTCCTGCATTTCTACCGCGGTGACTTCGATCTCGGCGCGCGCGAGCCTGCACCGGAAGGACTCCTCGTCGGCTGGGCCATCGACTGCTAGCCTTCTCACCCACGCCAGCCGGGCTCTCAGCCCCGCCGCGTAGTTTCCACCGCGCTCGAACTCCAGAAGGTGCTTGGCGACAGCCCAGCCGGCGTTCTCCTCGCCCACGCGGTTGACCTTCGGGACCCGAACCTCGTCGAAGAAAACCTGGTTGAACTCATGGTCGCCGGCGATGTTGACGATCGGCCTTATGGAAATCCCTGGGGACGACATGTCGATCAGCAAGAAGGTGATCCCGGCCTGGGCCCTTACATCGAAATCCGTTCTGACGAGGCAGAACATGTGGGTGGCCTGATGGGCCAGGGTCGTCCAGACCTTGCTGCCCGTAACAATGTAGTCGTCGCCGTCGGACAGTGCTGCGGTCTTCAGGGAGGCGAGGTCGGAGCCAGATCCTGGCTCTGAGTAACCCTGACACCAGCGATGCTCGCCGGTCAGAATGCGTGGAAGGTAATGGAGCTGCTGCTCGGGCGTGCCGAACCGGATGAGCACCGGGCCGCACATCCGGATACCGAACGTATGGGTGGGCGGAGCGCCGGCATGTGCGCACTCTGAGGCGAAGATGTGCCTCTGGGTGTCGGACCAGCCCGGTCCGCCGAAGTCCATCGGCCAGTCCGGCGCCACCCACCCTCGTTCGTTGAGAATCGCGTGCCACCGGGACATCGCGGAAAGGTCGCAGAAGGTGCCGGTACTGGCGGCGACGGCCGCCCGGAGTTCCTCCGATAGATGTTCGTCGAGGAAGGCCCTGATGTCGCTGCGGAAGGCCGCATCGGCCGGTCCAAGTTCCAGGTCCATGTCACATCACGCACTGCGCCAATCCCCCGCTTCTCTGCGCGGGGACGCTCAACCCCATACTATACATTTGTTCAATCACAATGTACCGCTGTTCCGGTGGAGCGAGACAGCCCGCACTACCGACAACGACGTGATCGCCCGGAAGACGGGCCGTGATGCGTCGTGGAAGGCCCCGGGTCGGCTCGAACCGTTGATTTGCACAACGATCCAGTCGGACGCGGCAGCATGAACATGTCAGCATCTAAGGCCCCCTCGGGAATCCTCGTCGAGGCAGAGGACTTCGACAGCTATGGGGGCTGGGTCCTCGACTCCCAGTTCGAGGCTCAGATGGGCTCGCCCTATTTGCTGGCCCACGGGCTCGGACAGCCGGTCGCCGACGCGACCACTACCATCGAAATGACCGAGGCCGGGCTCTACGCCGTGTGGGTTCGCACCCGGGACTGGGCGGCCCCGCATTCACCGGGGCGGTTCGCCCTATCGATCAACGGCGCCAGGCTCGCTGGCGAGTTCGGCGCAAATGGGGAGGACTGGTCCTGGCATCCGGCTGGCAAGGTCTCACTGCCCAAGGGCGCGGTGACCCTGGCGCTGCACGACCTCACGGGATTTGACGGGCGCTGCGACGCGATCTTCCTGGGCCAGGACGACACGCCGCCACCCAATGCCGTCGATGCCGCAAGCCGCACCTGGCGCAAGGCCCTTCGTGGGCTGCCGGCCGATCCACTCGAGGCGGGGGACTTTGACGTCGTCGTCGTAGGCGGCGGCGTCTCCGGCTGCGCGGCGGCGCTGACGGCAGCCCGTCTCGGCCAACGGGTGGCCTTGATCCACGACCGCCCGGTGCTCGGCGGCAACGCCAGCAAGGAGATTGGCCTCATGCCGCGCGGCGCCCAGGGCTCCATCCTGCGCGAACTCTCGCAGCGGACGCCGGACGGCGACCTCATGGCGCTACCCCTGCTCGAAGCGGAGCCGACCGCGACAGTCTTCCTGGAGCACCGGATTGTCGCCGCGGAGCGGAAGGGCGACCGGATCGTCTCGGTGGACGCCGTTCAAGCTCGCGGCGGGCAGGAGCGCCGCTTCCGCGGAAGGGTGTTCATCGACGCCAGCGGCGTCGCCCAGCTCGGCGTGCTGGTCGACGCGGAAACCCTGTTCGGCCGCGAGGCGCGCTCGGAGTTCGACGAGCCCTACGCCCCCGAGGTGGCCGATGACATGCACCACGGCAACACCCTCTTCTTCCGCACCCGCATGGCGGACCACCCCGTCCCCTTCCCCGACGTGCCCTGGGCGACTGAGGTGTCCAAGGATTACGCCAATCTAAGCGGACAGCTGATCAGGTCCGGGTTGGAAAATGGGCCTGGCCCTTCTGCCAATCCCGATAATCCGACCTTCCAGTTCAGCGTCGATCCGAGCCAGGCCTGGATGATGGAGTTCCCGGCGACGCACTTCTGGGAATACGGCCAGTGGCTCGACCCCTACACGTCGGGGGAATTCGTTCGCGACTATCTGATGCGGGCGCTCTACGGGACCTTCTCCAACGTCAAGAAGCTGGAGCCCGAGCAGTATGCCAACCTCGAATTCGAATGGATGGCGTTCGTGGCGGCGCAGGGCGAATTCCGGCGCTACAAGGGCGACTATGTCCTGACCGAGAACGACATCCGCAACCACACCCGTTTCAATGACATGCTGATCGCCAACGACGGGTCGTTCTGCATCCACTGCGCCTGGGGCCCTAGCGAGGGAAAATATGACTTTAGGCTCAAGGACTGGATCTTCGACAGCCGCGATCAGCAATCCTACGGCATCCCGTTCCGCTGCCTCTACTCGGCCAACATCGACAACCTCCTGATGGCCGGCAAGCACATCAGCGTAACCCACGTCGCTGGCTCTTCGGTGAAACTCATGGGGAATGGCGCGCAACACGGAGTCGCCGTCGCGGCTGCGGCGTTCCTGTGCAATGAGCACGACACGACGCCCCGCGGTCTTCTCGACGACCACCTCAACAAGCTTCGAGGTCTTGTCGATGCCCTCACCGGCCACGACCACGACATGACAAATCACCCGCCCACTCGCAAGTTCGTCGCCGTCCCGGGGTAACAGATAGAAGGGCTTTGTCAGGTGATGCGGCGTCGCGCTGTCCATAGGCCTCAAGGTGATTGATCGGCGGAGCATGGTGCGGAACGCCGTGGCCCTCGGTATGCTTCCACCTGAGCGAGGGCCTGACGCGGGCGCTCGTCTGATGCAGGATGTGGCGCGCTACGTTGCTTTTGGCGAGCATCGGAGCGGCACGATCCCTGAGGCCCAGACCGCTGGTTGGATAGCCCGCCGGCTTTCGGCGCTGGGGTTCAAAGCCACAATTGAGACGACCCCAGTGTCGACCCTGCTGCGCCCCAGCGGCGAGCTTGTCTGTGCGGACCTCAAGGTTGAAGCCTTTCCGCAATGGCGCCCGCCAACTACTCTTCTTGGGACAACCCTTGAAGGGCCGCTGGCGCCGTTGGGCGCGCTCAAGTCGGGCGCATTTTGGGTTATGGGTGCCCCCGCGCCTTTGAGTGCCTATTGGCCGGCCGGTTCGCAGGCAACGGCGGTTTCGGCGGGACAGGCGGGTGCCAAAGCATTGCTAATGGCCTTCGCTGAACCGACAGACGGCATTTTTGCCTGCAATCAGGAAGTGCAGGGCGATCTTCCCCTGCCTGTGGCGCTCCTGCGACCTTCAGATCTGTTGGCTCTCCAAGGCCGGACGGCCCAAGGCGCTGCCGCGCGTCTGACACTCCTAGCACTGCCGGCTGAGGTCTCGGCCCACAGCGTGCTTGCTCGCAAGCTTGGCTCGGGCGCCCCGATCGTGATCTCGACCCCGCTGAGTGGGTGGTTCCGGTGTGGGGCAGAACGGGGCCCAGGCGTCGCCTTGATGCTGCATCTAGCCGCACGTCTGTCGACTAGCGTCAGACCCGTCTGGATCCTTGCCACGGGTGCCCACGAACTCGGGCATCTGGGCATGAAGCAACTGCTTGAGACCCCGGGCCTGCCACCGCCGGCTGACGTATGCCTTTGGCTCCACCTCGGCGCCGGTCTCGCCTCTCGCGGCTTAGACGCCCAGTACCACACCGTATCGCCGCAATTCGCCACGGTTTCGAGGGCCTTCGAGATGCCTCTTAAGGCGATCTTTCCGGCCGCGGATTGGATCTGGCTGCCTGTGAGACCCGGCGCTCCAGGAGAAGGCGGCGATATCGCCAAGGCTGGCTATGACAGGCTGGTGAGCCTCGCCGGGGTGTTTCCGGGCTTCCATACCCAAGGCGACGACGGCTCAGCTATAGACCCCGCCGCTCTGGTCCGGCTGGCTGAGACTTTGACAGGCATGGTGGCCGACCTGGCTTGAGAGAGGGTTGTCAGGTTGGCTGGCCTGGGTGGCAACAATCCCGACCCCACCGGAATCTAGGCAGACGCCGCCCGTGACCACGCCTCGAGGGGGGCGGTGCGGAGTGTTGGCTGGCGGTTCAGATGCCGGGCTGTGTAGAAGGTGTTGTCGACAGCCGCGAGGACCGTCAGGAACCGCTGTGCTGAAGCCTGAGACTTGAAGCGCTGCTGCTTATGCTCCCGTCGTCGGATCGGCAGGTGGCTGTTCTCGGCGCGATTGTTCTCGCGCAGCCGGCCGGGGCGATGGACGTCGAGCAGATCGAGTTTCGCCAGGGCGGCAGGGTAGGAAGCTAGGCCGTCTGTCACAATTGCGACAGGCTTGGTGCGCTGGTGGCGCAGCAGCCGTTTGATCAGCGTAAGCGCCGCCTCGGTGTCCCGTTTCCGTTGCATGGCAAGGTCCAGGACCTCGTCTTCATCATCGAACGCGCGCCACAGGTACATCCGCCAGCCGCCCACTCTGCAGACCATTTCATCAAGATGCCAACGCGGCGACGGCGCTGGGCGTAGCTTCTTCAGCCGCTTGGCGAACTGCGGTCCGAACTTCGTGGTCCAGCATCGAAGGGTCTCGTAGCTGACCTCTACCCCCCCGCTCGGCAGCATTTCCTCGACATCGCGAAGGCTCAGGGTGAACCTGAATAACAGCCACACCGCATGTCGAATGACGTCGGCCGGAAACCGGTGCCACTTGAATGAAACGCCCATTTAACCCCCTCTCCACAACGACCCGGAGGGGCTCAGGGTGGAGACGAGTGCGCGTTATACTGACAGCACCCACGCACCGCGCGATTGCGGCTCGCCGACGGCGTGCGTATCGTTTCCTTTCAAATCCAGGGTCCGCCGCGCGCGGCCCGTCCATTGGGGAAAGGCACCATGAAACTTCGACTGCTAACCGCCATCGCCGGCCTGGCCCTGAGCGCCACGCCTGCGCTCGCATCCTCGACCACCGTAGAGTTTGTCAACAGCAACGGCCAGACCACCGTGGTGGTGTTTGATTCCAACGGCACGGCCATCATCAACGGCGCCGCGCCAGGCCCCTATACCATCGACCAGGCGGCCAATCAGATCTGCGGCGACGCGGGCGGCCAGCAGCTGTGCGTCACCTTCGGCGAGATGGGCACCGAAGTCGGCTTCTCGACCACCTACACCGACAACGCCGGGAATTCCGGCACGGCCACGATCACGGCCGTCAGCAACTAAGCGCACACCGGGACACACGCCCGCTCGACGGCAGCAGGGCGTGAGTCTTCGGGTGATTTTGTCAGGTTGACAGCAAACGGCCGAGAAGCCCCCTCGCCCACGCCTCCAACCAAGCAGCGGCCGTCGCAGCCGCCCACGACCGGTGAGCGACGGCCCGGAGGTGGCGTCGGGTCGGTAGGCGGATCAGATGGGGCTGGGGATTGAAGGTATCGTAGGGCGGGGCCTAAGGGCCTGAGAACGTCCGCTTCGGGTCGTTTCCTCCCGTTGGCTAAGGGCCGACAAGCGGACGTTGGCTTCCCGTACTGGGAAGCGGACCTTCCCAACGTCCGAGATGAGTCAAACTCGGAAGTTGACGCCGTCATTCGTGCCTAACCGACATTGTCGGAAATCACACTGGCGCTTCGCTGACTCCACGGCCTGGTTCAAAGCCGGCGGCCGTGCCGCCCAAGGAACCCCTCAAGGCCGCCGAACCGCACGACGCGAAACTCCTCCGCGGCGTCCAGATCATGCCGCTGGCCGACCTCACTGGCGCCGCCCCGGATCAGCATTTCGACAAAGGGCCCAAGGTCGCCGCCACCGGCGACCTCGTCCAAGATGGGCAGCGTCCATCCGCCGGTCTTTGCCTGCATCCGCACCTGGTTCACATAGTTCCGCAGCATTGTCTGGTGGCAGAGAGCGGCCTCCAGCTTGCGCTCCAGCACCGGGGCGATGTCGATCACGTCAGTCACCTGAACCACCGATCGCCCGAAGTACCACCGCTCAAAGCAGCCGTGCGGGGCCAGCCCGGCGGTGAGATGCTCGGGATGATGCAGCGGGAACTGGCTGCACCAGAAGGCTTCGTCGACAGCGGCGGCGACCTTGATGTGATCCTGATTGTCTTCGCCATACATCGCGTAGGGATCGAAGGTGACCAGGGCGTAGGGCCGGTGGGTACGGATCTGGCGGATCACATGCTCGCGCAGCGCGACCTCGCTGGCGTCGCCCAGAACGTCCGTCGCATAGCCCAGCTCGACGATCTCGGCGATGCCGAGAGCGGCGGCGGCCTTGCGGAACTCGGCGGCATTGGCCGCGATGGTCTCCGCCTCGGACAGGTCGTGAGAGTCCCAACGGTCATCGGTCACCCGCACACAGACGACCCGCCATCCGGCGTCGGCCCAGCGCAGGATCGTGCCGCCCAGGAACAACGCGGGATCGTCCGCGTGGGCCACCACTAACAGGATCGTTCGCCCCTCGCCGGGGCTTATGGTGCTCGCCGTTGTCATCGAGACCAACGCTAGGCGCCAGCGTGCCTGGGGTCAAATCCTTGCCCTCGGGGTTCTAGCCCGGTCTTTTCAGGTTGACCGCATGCCGGATCACCTCCGGCGGGAACCGGTGGCGCTTTTAGGATATCGGCTTCAAGTGTGTCCCCTCCCCGCGACCCAGGCGCCGCTAGCGGAGACATGTTGACCTTAAACTGATAGCACCGGCTGACGCCAAGGCCGAGGTCGCGAGGCTCGAGCAGGAACTCGAGCACGATCCGTCCGATGAAGAGCAGCTGGAGCGACTTCTGCTCTACGCCGAAGAGGAGGTCTCGTTCCTAGAAGGCCTTTTCCCAGACAGGGCAACCCGGCGGCGCTCCGGCTTCGATGTCCGCGAATGGCGCAAGCGGAACATGACCCTGCACAGACTGAAGTTCGAATGGCGCTTCCTGGAGATGGGCAGGAAGCCGCCCGAGTGGTGGTCGGGAGGGCAAAGACGAGAAGGCGTCATATTCGGAAATTGACGCCCGTCATCTGCGCCCAAAGCGCTGCATCCGAAGGTCCGCCGATCTTTCACCACTTCTCAGAAGGACTGCATGGGGCTTCGCATTAGCTGCATAGCTCGGAAAGAATTTCGATTGGGTCCATGCCTAGAACACCACCACAGACCGGATGCTCTCGCCGGCGTGCATGAGGTCGAACGTCTTGTTGATATCCTCGAGCCCGAATGTGTGGTCGAGCTGTCACGCGACAGGCTTCTGGATGCCGTGGGCGATGAGGTCGGTGATCTCGTCGGCGATGCGCATGGGCGACAACGGATAGTTCTCCGGCAGCCATTTGGGCAGCCATAGGAAGATGCCGGCGGCGACCTCTCCCATGAAGGTGCTGTCGCCGGGGCGACAGGAGCCGTCGGCTATTCCTTGGCGCAGGTTGCGGGTCGAGGCTATGCGCAACCGCTTCGACGCCCGGCTGATGCGCTCCAGCTCCTCGGCGGGCAACGACAGGCGGCCCGGCTGCAGCATCAGCGGCGACAGCGGCCCTGCCTGGGCCTGGACGTTGAGGTGAAGGGTCATCAACGCCCGTTCCAGGCCGGTTCGACCGGTCCTTATCGAGGTGTCCATGATCAGGTCGTACAGCTCGAAGGCCCGCCTGTAGCAGCGCACCACCAGATCGGCCTTGTCGTCGAAGTAGTGATAGACCGCGCCCTTGGTCGCGCCGACGCTGGCGCTGATCTCGTCAAGGGACACGCCGTCGATGCCGCGCCTGTTGAACAGCCGTGAGGCCGCCGCGATCAGCTGGCCGATCTTGATCTCGTTGGTCTGCTTGCGGTCGAAGGCGTTGTAGGGGCGGGCGACCAGGACCTCGACGTCGATCGCGCAGCGGGTTTCGGCGAGCGGGTCGGCGCTGAAGCCGCCCAGGAAAAGGTCGCTGATCGCCGCCGATGCGCGGCGTCGCGCCTTGCGATCGTCGCGGTGATCCAGCCAGCCCGCTGACAGCCGGGTCCAGGAGATCAGGCCGGTCAGGGACTGGGCGGCGATCTCGGTTTCGCAGGGGCGGAACGCGCCCTCGGTGATCCCCTCGGTGAGCAGCCTCTGAAGCGCCGAGACGTTGCGCGCCTGATGCTCCTGGATCAATCGGCGCTGTGGCTCGGGCAGGTAGTCGATGTCGGTCAGCACCGCCTGCTCGGGCTGGTCGAAGTCAAGCTCGCCCTCGACGAAGCGGCGGATCCGGTCGGACGGGTCCGCCCCCTTTTCGTAGGCCGTGGCGAGGTTGTCGGCGGTCGCCTCGCAGGCCCGCAGATAGCAGCGGAACACCAGGTCGGCCCGGTCCGCGACGTAGTAGTACAGCGCGTTGCGCGACAGCCCGACCTGCTCGGCGATGTCGTTCAACACGATGGCCCCGGCGCCCTGGGCGTTGATCCGGCGCGCCGCTTCGTCAAGCAGCAGGTCTCGCCTGGCCGCCCGCTTGCGCGCGGGCTTCACCCGGGAAGGCCGCCCCTTGGGGCTCGCTGCCGTCGATTCGTCCTTCATCGGTTCCCTTGTCGCCGCGTTCGCCGCCCGACGCGCTCGACGCTACATATCTCAAACATACGTAGATGTCGAAAAACTTGACGGACCGTTCTTGGCGTGTCGTTATCCTTCCAAACTCAAGTGTCGAAAAACTGGCAGCCGAGAGGTCAGCCAGAGGACCATCTGGGAGAGGCGGGGACATGACTTCACATTCAAAACACACGCTTGGCCGCAGGGCTTGGCTGGCCGGCGGGGCCGGATTGGCGGCGCTTCTGATCGCGAGCGCGGCGCAGGCGGCCGAGGACACGGCGCCGACCGAGATCGAGGCGGTGACCGTCACCGCCCAGAAGCGGGCTCAGGACACCCTGGACGTCGGTGTCAACGTCGCGGTCGTCTCCGGCGAGCAACTCGAGGCCGGCCGGGTGACCCAGGTCACCGATCTGGCGAACTTCACGCCCAACGTCGAGATCAAGGAAAACATGCCCGGCATCCTGCCGGTGGTGACCATCCGCGGCGTGGGGCTGAACGACTTCAGCGCCACCAACAATCCCAGCGCCGGCGTCTATGTCGACGAGGTCTATCTCAGCTCACTGGCGCTGATGAACTTCGACCTGTTCGACATGGAGCGGATGGAGGCGCTCAAGGGGCCTCAAGGGACGCTCTACGGTCGCAACTCGACCGCCGGCGCGATCAACATCGTCACCGCCAAGCCGACCTTCGGCGGCCTCGAGGGGCGGATCTCCGGCGGCCTCGGCAACTACGAGACGGCCGAGCTGGACGGCATGATCAACCTGCCGGTCTCGGACAGCTTCGCGCTGCGCTTCAGCGGCAAGGCCGTGCAGCAGGACGAGGGCTTCTTCTTCAACCGCGCGACCAACCGCGACTTCGGACGGCGCGACGTCCTGCTAGGCCGGGCACAGGCGCGCTGGGCGCCGACCGAAGACCTGGACATCGTGCTCAAGCTGGAGGCCCAGCGCGTGCGCTCGGAGGTCGGGGCGCCGGAGTTCTTCGGCCTCGCCCCGCCGCCGGTCCCCCCGCCTGGTCTCGTCTGCCCCGGCTCTGCCGGCTGCATGGACTTCCTCGGCTACAACGACACCGACGGGGACCCGTTCAAGGGTGAGTATTCGGTCGACCCGACCTACGACGTCGACCAGCGGGCGGCGACCCTGCGCATCGAGAAGGACTTCGGCTGGGCGACCTTGACCTCGGTCACCGGCCATCTCGATTTCCAGCGGACCTGGGGCGCCGACACCGACGCCGGCCCGTTCCGCCAGACCGACTTCATCGAGCATGACGACATCGACCAGATCTCGCAGGAACTGCGGCTGGCCGGGGCGACCGAGCGCAGCGACTGGCTGGTCGGCGCCTTCGTCTCCCGCGACCGGGTCGACATGACCTATGACGGCGACCTGCAGGACCTGTTCAACACCACCACCCTGACCTTCTCCAACCAGACCTCGAAGTCGGCGGCGGTGTTCGGCAACGTGGAGTACGACCTGGTTCCCGACGTCAGCCTGGTCGCCGGCCTGCGCTACACCTGGGAGGAGAAGGACAACGTCGGCGGTGACTTCGACCTGATCCCCAACTGTCCGGCCAGTTTCCTGACCCTGACGCCCTGCGGCTCGCCGCCGGTGCTGATGGCCAGCGTCGACGAGACGATCAGCGACACCAACTGGTCCTGGAAACTGGGCCTGAACTGGAAGCCCGATCCCCTGACCCTGGTCTATGCCAGCGTCAGCCAGGGCGTGAAGAGCGGCGGCTTCTTCTCCGGCGTGGCCACCAACTCCGGCCAGCTGCAGCCCTATGATCCCGAGACCCTGGTCGCCTGGGAAGCCGGCATGAAGCAACGCCTGCCGGGCGCGGGCCTCTCCTGGTCGGGCAGCCTGTTCTACTACGACTACTCCGACGTCCAGACCTTCATCCGGGACACCTCGGGCGGTCTGCCGATCCAGCGCCTGGGCAATGTCGATGAGGCCACGATCTACGGCCTGGACCTGGACGCCCTGTGGTCGCCGCCGTCGCTTCCGGGCCTCGACGTGACCGTGGGTCTGGGCCTGCTGAAGACCGAGCTCGGATCGTTCGACTCCTCCGGCGGCGCCGTGCCCAAGGGCAACGACATGCCGGACGCGCCTGAGGCCAGCTTCAACCTGGCCGCGGCCTACACCTTCGCCGTCGGCGACAGCCTCGAGGCGCGCGTGCGGATCGACGGTCAGTACGCCGGCGACATGTTCAAGGACGCGCTCAACGATCCGCTGATCGCGACGGAGGCCTACTGGGTCTGGAACGGTCGGGCGAGCCTGTTCTCGGGCTCGGACTGGGAAGTGGCGGTCTGGGGCAAGAACCTGGCCGACGAGCAGTACGTCACCCAGGGCGTCAACAACCTGTCCCTGGGCATCGGCTTCCGCGTCTACGGCGCGCCGCGCACCTTCGGCGTCAGCTTCACCAAGAGATTCCAGTGAGCCCCATGATCCACGGTCACGCGGCGGCGGCCTTCGAGGCCGCCGCCGGCGAGTTCGCGCGCAATTTCACTGAGCGGGGCGACGTTGGCGCTTCCCTCGCCATCGTCCGCGACGGCGAACTGGTCGTCGACCTATGGGGCGGCAGTCTGGACGGAGCTGAAAGTCGGCCCTGGACGCGCGACGCGGTGGTCAATGTCTGGTCCACGACCAAGGGCGTGACAGCCCTCTGCTTCGCCATGCTGGTTGATCGGGGTCAGGCGACGTACGACGACACCGTCGCCCGCTGGTGGCCGGACTTCGCGGCCAGCGGAAAGGGCGACATCACCATCGCCCAGCTGCTGTCCCACCAGGCCGGCCTATGCAGCTTCAACGATCCGGCCGTAGTCGAGGACTACTACGACCAGCCGTCCGCCGCCGCCCGGCTAGCGGCCCAGACGCCGTTCTGGACGCCCGGCTCACGCTCCGGCTACCACGCCATCAGCATCGGGACCCTGGCCAACGAACTGTTCCGCCGCATCGAAGGGCGCGGCCTCGGCCGCTTCATCGCCGAGGAGCTGTCCGGCCCGTTCGGGCTCGACCTGACGCTCGGCCTGCCGGCCTCGCAGGAGCACCGCCGCGCCGAGATGCTGGCGCCGCCGGAGCTGGCCACCTCGAACATGACCACGAACCTGAACCCCTCGCAGATGGCCGCCTACCTCAATCCGGTGATGGAACCGCTGGTCCCCAACACCACCGCCTGGCGCGCCTGCGAGATCCCCTCGGCCAACGGCTTTTCCAACGCCCGCTCGCTGGCCCGGCTGTTCGGCGCCGTGGCGAATGACGGAAAGCTCGACAGCCGCCACATCGTCGGTGCCGAGGCGCTGGCCCAGGCCACGACTCTGCGGATCGAGGGTGTCGACGAGGTGCTGGGCGTGCCCGCCCGCTGGGGCGCCGGCTTCCTGCTCAACACCGACGGCCTCTATGGCCCGGAGCCGAAGGCCTATGGCCATTCCGGCTGGGGCGGCTCGTTCGTGATGGTCGATCCGGTGCGCCGCACCGCCATCGCCTATGCCATGAACCGCATGGGCACGGACCTCGTCGGCGACCCGCGTGACGTGGCGCTTATCGCGGCCACCTATGAAGGGTTGGCACGGCGTCATGTAGCGCTGTCAGGCTAGCGGCAGCCTGCGGGAGACCCTGGTCGAGGAACTGCAGCTGGCGCTCAAGGCCCACGTCCGGAACTGACGTAAGGCGGGGTCATGGTGAACCCATGCCCAAGCTGTCCTTCCGCCTCCGAATGGCAACCCACTACACCGGCATCATGACCGTCGTCGGCCTGCTGGCCCTGCTGCTCCAGGCACCCGCGCCGGCGCTTTGGATCACCGCCGGCCTGTGGCTGTGGTTCGCCACGGCGTTCTGGTCTTACCGGGAGGACATGGGCTTCGGCGGCCGCAACCGGTCGACCGGCCGATTCGGCGGCTACACGCCGGACGAGATACAGGTGCGGCTTCGCCGGATCTGGCGCTGAGCAGTTGGATGGGACGGCTGGTTCAGCCGCGGATGCGGCGGTCGCCCTTCAGGATCGAGGGACACAAGCGCGTTGCAGATGATTACGCAGACATTTTCCCAGTATAACTTGGCCGAAACAATCCGAAGAATGCCCACTGGGCAAAATTTTCTTTTTCCTTAGTGTAGTACACTAGGAAATTACGTTTACACAGGCCGGATTATTTCTGGGATGAGGGTGTTCTTTAGCAATAGGAACGCCAAGTGAAACGACCTCAATACCATCTACCAGCATCAACTGCAGTCAGCCAAACCTGCTTTGGAATGACAGGCCGCCTCCCCTGTTTGCGGCCAAATCAACTCACCCATCGCCTACTCGTCCCAGCCAGAGAGGGCGACCTCTACAGGCGCTCACTGGCTGAGCCTTGCTCGATCGACGCGACGGTTGTCTCGGCGGTGACGCGATGAGCGCCCCTACCCAGCCCGTGGTCGAAGCGCCAGCGGAACTCGCCGCCCGTGACGTCGCAACGACGGATGCGGCGACCGCCCTCAGGCGAATCATCGATCACCTGGACCTGTGTCTGGGCGCCGACCCGAAAGGAGTGTTCGAGATCAGCATCATCTCGGGTAAGCGCCTAACCAGCAGGTTCTTTGACGTTGCCGAAAAAGAGGAGGCTGCTCACTTCGTCCTGGCGATGCGCAAGACCAACAACGTCTAACTCGCTGCGGCGACGCAGCCCGCTGCTCCTTCGAGCGGCCGGGGCAAGAGCAACGGGGTAAATCGGCTCAGCATTGTAACGTTGGACTACGACTGTGCCTGGGGCGTCCATGCCGCGCCGGACCTGCCTCGCCGTCTCGAGCAGTTCGACGAACTGCTCGCCCAAGCCGGCGTCCCACCACCCACAACTGTGCTGTCCACAAGCGGCGGACTCTTGGGCGTCTGGGCGATAGCGACACCTCTGGAAATTGATTCAGAGAATGTTCGCAAGGAGGCGACCCGCCTCTCCAAGGGCTTCCAGGCGCACCTGATCAAGACGGCGTCCACTCTCGGGTACAAGGTCGATAACACTGGAGACCTCGTCCGCCTGACGCGGGTGCCGGAGACCTTCAACCTGAAGACCGACCCGCCCCGGTCGGTTTGGACCTGGCGTGAGGGCGGGTCCCAACTCGCGCTCTCGGAGCTGAAGCGGATCGCGGACCTTGGTTTGCCGGTGACGGCGGCGAAGCCTCAAAGGCCGTCATCCTCCGACAACGACGACGCCGTCGGCGGCGGGGTCGCAAAGGTGGAGTCGATCCGCGCCGGTTGTCGCTTCATCGCTCACGCCTTTGATGATGCGGCAGCACTTCCCGAGCCCGAGTGGAAGGCGGCGATCGATGTCGTCGCCTTCTGCGAGGACGGCCCGGACTGGGTCCACCGGATGTCGGAAAACTACACCCGATACGACCGCCAAGAGACCGAGGCCAAGATCGCCGCGAGCCTCAAGGTCGCGCCGCGGACCTGCCAGGCCATCGCCAAAGATCTCGGGTTCGCAGGCTGTCGACGTTGCCCCTACAGGCCAAAAATCCACAGCCCAATAACGCTGGGGTACAAATCAAAGCACCTCGCCGACCTCGGATCTCGATTTGTCTATCTTGCCGAACCTCAACTCTTCGTCGAAACGGACAAAAATCACATAAGACTCACGAAATCTGCGTTCGATAACAAGTTCCGCCACTTGTTCTTCAAAGCTTCCGCTTCAAATTCCTTCCTTGAGTGGCATGCCGTCTCAAAGCCAGACAATGAGAGTTATGTTCCGGGTGACAACCATCTAATCTCAGGAGACATGCTCAATACTTGGGTGGCGGGCGGCGTAAAGTCCGAAGCGGGTGATTGGACACTGATCAAGGCCATGTTCGACAACATCCTCCCGGTGCCGGAAGAGCAGAGCCACTTCATCGACCTTCTGGCCTTCTTGGCCCAAAAACCTGGGAAAAAGGTCAACCACATGGCGATTGTTCGTGGTCGCCAAGGGACGGGCAAGACCTCCATTGCCAAGATCATTGAAGGGTTGGTCGGCACTCTAAATGTGAGAACGATCAACGGCCATGCCATCACCGGACGTTTTCACGCCGTGTTTATGGAGTGCCAAGTCCTGGTTGTGGAGGAAGCATCGCTCGTTGAGCGACGGGAAGTCATCAACAGGATGAAGCAGCTTATCACTGACCGGTCGCAGCATGTGGAAGAGAAAAATCAGCCGTTCCGAGATGCAAGAACACCTGATTTTGTACTCGTTCTTTCCAATGAACATGCACCGTACCCTTTGGAGGATGGAAACCGGCGAGCTTGGGTGTCGACATTCGGCGAGGAAAAAATGGAGTCGGAATTCTATAGTCAGTTCCACGCCAATCTTCCGGGCGAACTTCCTGGCTTCAAGGCGGCGTTGCTCGAAAGAGATATTTCAAAGTTCAACCCTGCTAAAGAACCCCCCATGACCGCCGCCAAACTGGAGGTTATTGAGTCTTCGCGCCTCGACATCGACCAACAGCTGCTGCAGTGGATCGAGGAGCGGAGGCCTACGTTTGAAAAGGACATCGTGCTCCCCGAACAAGTGGCCGCCGCACTTCGGATTGCAGGGCATTCGAGGGTCACTGATCAGAGGGCCAGAAGGGCTCTACAATCCGTAGGCGCCGTCAGTCTCCGCCAGCTACCGCGTCTGCAATTCGGATCGGATATCTGGTCTGGCCAACCAAGAGTGTGGGCAATTCGTAATCACGAGAGGTGGAAAGGCGCCACTGCTGCAGAGTTGGGCCAATACCTCACGTCAGGTCATTCACTGCGGAGCCCTCCAGATGGTCCGGAGGATGTCGCAGCATGACTGCCATCATCTCCATTTCCAATTATTCTCAAGTAAAAACACTGAATGAAGTGAATGGAATAATGGCCGATCCACCTCGGAGGTCGTTCACCATTTCCCCTCCGAGGAAGCTGGAGATCAGGGCGGGGCCGGCAATACGCCGGCCCAGTGACCCTCGGGCATTGATCATGCCCGGTGTAGCCAGGAGGATCCACCAGCTTGCCCCTGGCTACATCTGGGACGTGATCCTCGCCAGCGAACTCCTGAACATTCTCGACCCAACCCTGTCACGCATGGTGATCAACGACTGGGAGTACTCAGGCGCAGTAGGCCGCCCTCCCCTGGAGCCCAAGGGCCTGTGGTCGACCGGCCCAGGCGATCCTCGTGTGATCCGCAAGGATCGGGCGATGATGTGGGCGATGACCTTTGGCCGGCCGACGCCTCCGGCACAGGTCTGGCGGCTTGCGTACTGGGAGCTGCACCGGATCCGCTTCCCGGCGGAGGCTACCAGCGCCGCCGTCGCCGAAAGAGCCCACTGGCTTATCGAAACTGGACTCACGCCGTTACGGTTTCGGCCATCGCTTCAGGAGCGCCGCAAGGGTCCCTACAAGCCCTACGGCGATGATGATGATATTTCCAGAACTCTGGAATTGTCAGGCCGGCGTCCGGCGCGGTGAAGGGCATGAAGATGGAGCACTATGATAGTAGTCGATCTCCAGAATTTTCAGAAATGTGAGTGCAGCATAGTCGATATAGGGCTTGGATTACACCTGCAGATTAGGGTGTACTCCTTCTAGCCGAAACACAGATCAATTCGTTCAACACTATAGAAATGTCCTGCGTCG
>JBIKII010000030.1:0-21225 GCA_044361705.1 Caulobacter sp. | reverse complement strand
GGGCCAGGGGCTGCTGCAGGCGATCGCGATCTTCGTCACCGCCCAGGTCATCTACCGCGTGCCGGTGCTGGCCCATCTGCCGATGTGGCTGGTCACGACGCTGCTGGTCTCGGCCTGCGCGGCGGGCCTGGCCATGGCCATCGTCACCTTCTGCAAGACCCGCGACCAGGCCCAGATGCTGTCGACCTTCGTGATCCTGATCCTGGCCGCGGTCGGCGGCAGCATGGTGCCGCGCTTCCTCATGCCGCCCTGGCTGCAGACCCTCGGCTGGGGCACGCCGCACGCCTGGGCCATCGAGGCCTATCAGGCCATCCTCTGGCGCGACGGCGGCATCGGATCGGTGTATATGGCCTGGATCGTACTGGGCGGCGTCGGCGCCGCCGGTCTCTTCCTCGCCCACCTTGCGGCGAGGCGCATTCGCTAGAAGGTCCCTATGGTGGACGTCGTTATCTTCGCGGGCCTTGTGCTGGCCGCGTTCGCCTTCATGGAAGGCTTCGCCTGGTTCACCCACCGCTATGTCATGCACGGCTTCATGTGGGTCTGGCACAAGAGCCACCACGAACCGCGCGAGGGCGCCTTCGAGCTCAACGACCTGTTCGCCGTGGTCTTCGCCACACCGGCCATTGTCGCCATCTGGCTGGGCGTGAACACCGACATGACCTGGCTTCTGCCGGTCGGCATCGGCATCACCGCCTATGGCGCGGTCTACTTCCTGTTCCATGACGGACTGGTGCATCGTCGCTGGGCCATGCCCAAGGCGAAGTCCGCCTACTGGAAGCGCCTGATCCAGGCCCACCGCTTCCACCACGCCGTCAACACCAAGGACGGCTGTGTCTCCTACGGCTTCCTGATGGCGCCGCCCGTGCGGAAGCTGAAGGAACAGCTGCGGGCTAGGGGCGTCGAGGCGGAGTAGGGCGTCGGGGACACCTTAAACTGTCCCCAGTCCTTCAAGCACTTCGCCCAGCGTCCGGCGAGAGATCGCGGCCAGCACCGGATTGCGCTCGCGGTAGTAGGGGAGGGCGATCGCGGCGCCGTACAGCGCCCACCCTCGCGCACGTCGCCAGGCCTGCTGGTCCATGTCCGCCGCTTCGACAAAGGCCTCGCGGGCGCCGCCTCCGAACACAGTCCAGGCCGCCATCAGGTCGACCGCCGGACCGCCGACGCCGAGCGTGCCGAAGTCGAGGACGCCGGCCAAAGTCCCGTTCCGCACGAGCAGGTTGCCGGGTAGCAGGTCGCCGTGCACCCAGACGCCGGGCTCGTTCCACTCGTCTGCGTCGAGGGCGTCCTGCCAGACCCCTGCCGCGACCGCCGTGTCGATGTCGGCCTCCAGCTGCGCCAGCGCCTCGCGGACCCGGCGGTCGAGCCGGCGCAGGGCGACGCCCCGGTAGGTGTTCGCCTCGCCCGCCTCCGGCCCGCCGAGCGTATCGACGCCGTGCATCTTCGCCAGGAACCCCGCCAGCGATCGGGCCGAAGCGGCGTCATCGGTCACCGGATCGGCGAGGGCGTCGCGACCCTTCAGCCACCGGTAGATACCCCATGTCCACGGATAGCCCGATGCCGGCTCGCCCAGCCCCATGGGCTCCGGGAAATCAAGCGGCAGACGCCCCGAGAACCGCGGCAGCCAGCGCTGCTCCTTGGCGACCATCCCGGCGGCCCAGTCCATGCGCGGGAGGCGCACGACGCGTTCCTCGCCCAGCCGGAACAGGGCGTTGTCCGTGCCCGCCGACGCCACGGGCAGCAGCGGCAGATCGGCCCATTCGGGAAACTGTCCGGCGATCAGCCGGGAGACCAGGGCGGCGTCGATCGAAACGCCCGGCCCGCTCATCGTCAGATCTTCGACCACAGCACCGGCCGCGCCGGGCCCTTGCGCCAGCGGTCCAGGGTTGCGCCGCGCGCCGCCATCAGGCCACCGCCGAGGGCCAGGCCGACCTTCTCCGCGGTGCTCGTCGACACCCGTTCGTCCCAGGCCGCCGGCCCGCGCGCCACGACCTTGACGCCGATCTCGCGGTAGACGCCCAGCGCCGCCGCCACCGCCCAGGCCGAGCGGAAGGGCAGGCCGCGCAGGCCCCAGCGTGCGGAGGCGTAGTAGGGCTCGGCGGCGTCGACGAGACGATTCGCGAGGCCGGCGACGGCGGCGCGGTGCTCCGGCGCCGCGATGGCGTCCTGCGGCACGCCCGCCTGCGCCAGCCATTCGGCAGGCAGGTAGACGCGGCCGTTCTCTGCGTCCTCGACGATGTCACGGGCGATGTTGGTCAGCTGGAAGGCCAGGCCCAGGTCCTGCGCCCGGCGCAGGGTGGGCAGGTCGCCGGGCGCTACGCCCATGACGATGGCCATCATCGCCCCGACCACCCCCGCCACATGCCAGCAGTAGTCGAGGGTGTCCTCGAGGGTCTCGTAGCGCCGGCCCGCCACGTCCATGGCGAAGCCGTCGATGAGCTCTATGGCGTACTGCTCTGGAATGGCTCGCCTTCTCGCCACTTCCCGGAAGGCGGCGAAGGCCGGATCGTCGGTGGGCTCGCCGGCCAGGGCCGCGCGGGTCTGGGCGTACAGGCCCTCCAGCCGCCGCTGCACCTCGTCCGGCGTCAGCACCTCGCGCTCGTGGCCCAGGGTCTGGCCGTCGATGACGTCGTCGCAGTGCCGGCACCAAGCGTATAGCATCTCCGCGTCGGCGCGGGTCTGGGGTTCGAACAGGGCCGCCGCCGCCGCGAAGCTCTGCGAGCCCTTCTGGATGGTCTCCCGGCTGGCGGCGGCGAGGTCTGTCACGGCTGCAGGTCCGGGATCATCAGCGCCGCCGTCGCCTTGGCCGAGCCGACCACGCCCGGAATCCCCGCACCCGGATGGGTGCCGGCCCCGACGAAGTAGAGGTTGGGGATCCTGTCGTCGCGGTTGTGGGTCCGGAACCAGGCGCTCTGGGTCAGGATCGGCTCCAGCGAGAAGGCCGCGCCGTTCCACGCGTTCAGTTCGCTGGTGAAGTCGTCCGGCGTGAAGATGCGGCAGGTCACCAGGTCGCGCGACAGGTTGGGGATGTAGCGATCCTCGAGGTATTTCAGTATCTTGTCGCGATAAGCTTCGCCTTCGCTCGCCCAGTCGACGTCGGCGGTCTCGAGGTTGGGCACGACCGACAGGACGTAGAAGGCGCTGCATCCCGGCGGCGCCATGCCAGGGTCGGTGGCGCAGGGGTTGTGCAGGTAGAGGGAGAAGTCCTCCGACAGCGTGTCCTTGTTGTAGATGTCGCCGATCAGCTCGCGATAGCGCGGGCCGAAGCAGATGGTGTGGTGGCGGATGTCCGGGTGCTCGGCCTTGAGGCCGAAGTAGATGACGAACAGCGACGGGCTCCAGCGCTTCTTCTCCAGCGCCTTGCTCGCCGCCTTGCCCCGCGGGTCGTCGACCAGCAGCTCGCGATAGGTGTGCATGATGTCGGCGTTGGAGGCGACGGTGTCGAAGGCCTCGAACTCGCCGTCATGGCGGATCACGCCGGTCACCCGCCCGCCGGCGGTGGTGATCTTCGAGATCGGCGCATTGAGCGCGATCTTGCCGCCGAGGTCCTCGAACAGCTTTACAAGGCCGCGGATCAGCGCCCCGGTGCCGCCGCGCGGGAACCACACGCCGCCGCGCCGCTCCAGCGCATGGATCAGGGCGTAGATGGACGAGGTGGCGAACGGGCTGCCGCCGACCAGCAGGCTGTGGAACGACAGCGCCTGACGGACGTGCTCGTCCTTCACGTAGCTGGCCACCTTGCCGTAGACACTGCGCCAGGCCTGAAGCTTCATCAGGGCGGGGGCGGCGGCGACCATGCTGCCGAAGTTGAGGAAGGGCACGGCGCCCAGCTCGACATAGCCCTTCTGGTAGAGCTCCTCGGAATAGGCGTGGAACCGGCGGTAGCCCTCGACGTCGGCCGGGTTGCGCGCGGCGATCTGCCGGTCCAGCTCGTCCTGGTCGTTGACGTAGTCGAAGATGTCGCCGTCTTCCCAGACCAGGCGATAGAAGGGATTCACCGGCAGCAGCTCGACGTAATCCTCGATCCTGCGGCCGCTGAGCGTGAACAGCTCCTTGAGGCAGTCGGGGTCGGTGATGACGGTCGGGCCGGCGTCGAAAATGAAGCCCTCGTCCTCCCAGACGTAGGCGCGGCCCCCCGGCTTGTCGCGGCGCTCGAACACCGTGACGTCGAAGCCGGCCGACTGCAGGCGGATGGCCAGGGCCAGTCCGCCGAATCCGGACCCGATAACGGCCGCGCGCGGCTTGCTCATACGTCTTTGCCCCTTGGGAAAACCGATCGCTCGGACAGCACGGCCATGGCCGCCGGTATCGGCACCGGCGGCTTGCCTATCAGGATGCGGGCCTTGTCGGCCAGTGTGATCCGGCCGGCGTAGAACCGTTCCACCAGCCCCTGAGACAGGCGATAGAACCGCTCGAGCACGATGTACCGGCGGCCGGGCCGGGCGGCCTTGAACAGCATGCGGTTCAGCAGCCGGTAGTAGGCCCGCTCATGCCAGCGCTGCTTCGACCGCGCCTCGGCGCAGGCCCGCACCGTGGCGCTGTTCAGCGCCGGCAGGGCGGCGATCTCGTCGGCCAGCCGTGCGGCGTCGGGCAGGCTGTAGCCGGTGATCGGCTGGAACAGCGCGGCGCGCAGGCCGACCTGCGGCAGCCGGCTTTCGCGCCAGTGGGCCTCGATGTCGCCGGCCAGGGCGATGGGCAGGATGCCGTTCTCCTCGCGGACCACCTGCGCGATGGTCCAGCCCTGCGAAGCCGCATAGGCGGCGATGTCGGCGCGCAGCGCCTCGCGGTCGAGGTCGGCGCCGTCGCTGTAGCGGGTGTCCTCGATCAGCAGCCGGGTCGGCGAGAAGGGCAGGCTGTAGAGAAAGCGGTAGCCGTCCAGCTGGTCGACCGTGGCGTCCATGACGATGGGCCGGTCAAGGCCGTGCGGGGCGGTCAGCTCGACCTCCAGCCCGACGAACTTCTGCCAGCCCAGCGCCAGGGCCGGACTGGACCGCGGGCCCCGCCCGTCGATGACGCAGTCGGCCTCGATCACCCGGCCGTCGGCCAGGGTCACGCGGGTCTCGTCAAGGTCGGCGACGTCTACGCCGGTCCAGCAGTCCTCACCCATCGCTGCTGAAACCACCTCATGGAACCGGTCCGACGTGATGGCCAGATAGGGCGTGGTCAGGTCGCGGCAATGGCCGGGGAAGCGGACCTCGTAGCCATCCCAGCGATGCACGATCAGAGGCCTCAGCCACGCGCCAATGGCGGCGCTGACGTCGGTGGCGAAATGGCTCCAGGTGTGGTGGCCGCCCAGGGCCGTGTCACGCTCGAGGATCAGCACCCGCAGGTCCGGCCGCAGGGCCTTCAGCCGCAGCGCGATCAGGCCGTTGGCCAGACCTCCGCCCACGAGCACGACGTCAGCGCTGTTGGGGCGGGAGGAGACCATGCCCCCGCATAACATGCTCCGGCGCGAAGGCCAGACGCGGCGGGCTCCGATTGCGCGCAGGCGACTGAACGGGTAGGGCGGGCGCCTGTTCCGGAGGATGCGGCATGGCCCAGGCGACGATCATCGACGGCAAGCTTTTCGCGGCCAATCTGCGCGAGCGCATTGCGGTCGAGGTCGCCGAGCTGAAGGCCGCGCACGGCGTCACGCCGGGCCTCGCCGTGGTGCTGGTCGGCGAGGATCCGGCCAGCCAGATCTACGTCCGCAACAAGGGGGAGCAGACCGAAGCGGCGGGGATGTATTCCGAGACCCACCGCCTGCCCGCCGACGTCTCCGAGGCGGACCTGTTCGCGGTGGTTGATCGACTGAACGCCGATCCGGCCATCCACGGCATCCTGGTGCAGTTCCCTGTGCCCGATCACCTGAGCCAGGACCGTATCGTGGCGCGTATCTCGCCGGACAAGGATGTCGACGGCCTGACGGTGACCAACGCCGGTCGCCTGGCCAGCGGCCTGCCGGCCCTGACCTCCTGCACGCCGGTCGGCTGCATGATGCTGCTCAAGGACGCGCTGGGCGATCTACGGGGCAAGCGGGCCGTGGTCATCGGGCGCTCGAACCTGATGGGCAAGCCGATGGCCCAGCTGCTGCTGGCCGCCGACTGCACGGTGACCATCTCCCACAGCCGCACCACCGACCTGCCGGCCGTCTGTCGCGAGGCGGACATTCTGGTCGCCGCCGTCGGCCGGGCCGAGATGGTGCGCGGTGACTGGATCAAGCCGGGCGCGGCAGTCATCGACGTCGGCATCACCCGCCTGCCGTCACTGGACCCGGTGCGAGCCGCCGAGGGCAAGACCCGCATCGTCGGCGACGTCGCCTTCAAGGAAGCCGTCGAGGTCGCCGGCTGGATCACGCCGGTGCCGGGCGGCGTCGGCCCGATGACCATCGCCTGCCTGCTGCAGAACACACTGACGGCGGCGAAGCGGATCCACGGGGTCGAGGGGTAGTGGATATGGCAGAGGCATTGCGTCCTTCGACACGTCCGCTGCGCGGACTGCTCAGGATGACGGGCTGTTTTTCTAGTCATGGTGAGGAGCGGCTCTCTGGCCGCGTGTCGAACCACGCACTGCGGTTCAGCGCCCTGGCCGCCGCACTGGCCGTCACGGCCTGTGGCAGTCCGCCGCCGGCCGCGCTGACGCCCGAGCAGGTCATGGCCATCACCCCCGCCGACACGCGGCTGGCCGGGCTCTACGAGACCTCCTGCAAGGCCTGCCACGCCATGCCGGGCAACCTGGCGCCGCAGGTTCACGACCACGCCGCCTGGGACCCGCGCTGGAAGCAGGGCGAGCAGGTGCTGCTGGACCACACCATCCAGGGGTTCAACGCCATGCCGGCCGGCGGGCAGTGCGCGTCTTGCACGCCGGACGATTTCAAGGCCCTGATACGATTCATGGCGGGGCGCGAAGATCCCGCGAAATAGCGGGGGACTTGCGATGATTTCCAGGCGCACAGCGCTGATCGCCGGCGGGGCGGGCGTGGCCGTGGTCGGCGGCGGGGCGGGAGCCATCGCCGTCGCCAACCGCGAGAAGTCCGAGCCGCCGTCGCCGCCGTCCACGAAGGACGGCAAGGTCCTGTGGCGCAACTGGTCGGGCATCCAGCACAGCTATCCCGCCCGGCGCCTGGCGCCGAAGGACGAAGGCGAACTGGCCGCCGCCATGAAGACCGCGCCGGCCCCGGTGCGCGTCGTCGGCTCCGGCCACAGCTTCACCAGCCTGATCCCCACCGACGGGACGCTGGTCACCCTCGACGCCATGGCCGGCATCACCGGCTGGGACGGCGACAGGGCGCAGGTCATGGCCGGCACCCGGCTGGGCGCCCTTGGCCCCGCGCTGGCCGAGAAGGGCCGGGCGATGGCCAACCTGCCCGACATCAACAAGCAGTCGCTGGGCGGCGCGCTGGGCACCGCCACCCACGGCACCGGCCGCACGCTGAAGGCCATCCACGGCGACGTCGCCGCCCTGACGCTGGTCACCGCCACCGGCCAGGTGATCGAGGCCGACGCCCGCCGCCGTCCCGACGTGCTGGCCGCGGCGCAGGTGTCGCTGGGCGCCCTGGGCGTCATCACCCGCGCCACCCTGAACACCACGGCCAACCGCCGCCTGAAGCGCCAGGTCTGGGTCGAGCCGTTCGAGGAGTCGCTGGCGAAGGCCGAAGAGCGGTGGGGCAAGCACCGCAACTTCGAGTTCTACGCCGTGCCCTTCACCGGCCTTGCCGCCAACATCAGCCACGACGAGACCGACGAGGCGGCCACCGTCCGGCCGCCCAGCCAGGACGACGCCTTCCTCGAGGTGCTGCGGTCCTTGCGCAACCTGCTCGGCTTCTCCACCGGCATGCGCAAGGCGGCGGCGAAGGCGCTGCTGGGCGGGACCGAGCCGGAGACGGCGATCGACGAGGGCTGGAAACTGCTCTCGACTGAACGCCCGGTGCGCTTCAACGAGATGGAGTACCACCTGCCCGCCGAGGTGCATCTGAAGGTGCTGGCCGAGGTCGTGGCGCTGATCGAGAAGGAACGGCCGGACGTCTTCTTCCCCATCGAGGTGCGCCGCATCGCGCCGGACGACGCGCTGCTGTCGCCCTTCCAGGGCGGAGAGCGGGGCTCCATCGCCGTTCACGCCCACTACAAGGACGACTACAGGCTGCTGTTCGAGCTGGTCGAGCCGGTCTTCCTGCGCAACGGCGGCCGCCCGCACTGGGGCAAGCTGCACAGCCTCAAGGCCCCGCAGCTGGCGGCGCTGTACCCGCGCTGGGGCGAGTTCCTGGAGGTGCGGCGTGAGCTGGATCCGGACGGGCGACTGCTCAACCCGTACCTGAAGGCGCTGTTCGGGGTGGGGTAGGGGTCTTGCGTGGTTCGCGACGCCGGCCCGGGAGCCGGCTCCTCACCATGACGAATGTGGTTTGCGTTCCACAGACGTCGTCATCCTGAGGAGCGAGCCTCTGGCGAGCGTCGCGAAGGACGCACAGCCCAGGGAGCGGTCCGCGTAGGCGCGCCCCTAACCCCCGCTCGTATCGACCCCGTTCACCCAGCCCACGACCTCGCCCAGCACCTGGCTGACCGCCGCGCCGTAGGCCGGCACGATGGCGCTGACGCGGTTGTCGGCGGCGCGGACCTTTGCGGTGAAGGTGCGGTCGCCGACCAGGGCGCGGTCGCCCGAACTCGTGATCACGCCCCGCACCGAAACCAGCACCAACGGCGGCGACTTGGGGCCCTGGTCGTAGACGGCCTCGAAGCCGTGGACGTCGAGCTTGAGCGTGTAGTCGGCCTTGACCACGTCGCCGCGGGTGATGAGGCGCGCGCGGCTTCCGCCCTGGAAGGCCTGGGCGGTCAGTTCGTCGAACATCACCGCCGCCGGCGAGACCCAGCGGGCCCCGGCGATGTAGGCCGCCTCGCCGCCGGGGCTGACGGTGAGGATGCGGTCGCCCGCTGCGGCGCGCGGAAAGCCCGTGCTCAGACGCAGTACGCCGAACACCGGCCCGGCGGGGGCGGCCTGCGGCTCGACGCTGGTCTGCAGCCGGTAGAGCTGCGACGGCTCGGTCTTCGGGAACAGGCTGATGCAGCCGGACAGACCGACAGCGGCGATCGCCAGGGCGGCGAGGGCGAGACGGCGGGTCACGGGCGGACCTCCACTTCCTTGGCGGGCGGCTTGGAGACCAGGCCCTGCGGGTTCTGTTCGATGTCGCCGACTAGCCGGTCGAGCGACTCGGCGGCGGACTGCAGCGTCGTGACCGCCCGCGTCAGCTGCGGCAGGCCGGTGTTGGCGAAGTCGGTCGTCGGGCCTTCCAGCCGGGTGATCATGCCGCGCGCATCCTTCGTGGCGGCCTTGAGCTCCTCGGCGGCGTCAGCCAGTTCGGCGAGCGTGCGCTTGCCGTCGGTGTCGACCAGTCCCTTCGTCGTGCGGCTGAGCTCCGCGATCTCGACCGCGGCGGCGTCGATGTTCTGAAGCGCCTTCTGGGCGTCGGCGATGATCGCCTTGCGCTCGCGGGCCTCGGCCGTGATGGCCTGGACGTCGCTCAACGCGGCGCTGAGGGTTTTCACGTTCTCGTCCGACAGCACCTTGTTGACCCTGTCCAGCGCCTCGATCGTTCGGGTCAGCACCGTGCCGCCCCCCTGCAGCAGGTCGGAGAGGGCGCTGTTCTGGCTTCGGATGACCGGAATCTCGCCGGCCGGCACCGTGTCCTTCAGCATCCGCTTGGCGGAGGTGCCGGCGGTGATCTGGACGTAGTTGACACCGGTGATGCCCTGCGGCTCGAGCGTCGCCGAGGAGTCCTCGCGGATCGGGACGTCCGAGGTCACCCGGATGCGCGCGATGACGCGGTTGGGGTCGCGGCGGTCGAGCTCCAGCTTGGTCACCTCTCCGACCTTGATGCCGTTGAAGTGGACCTCGCCGCCTTCGGACAGGCCGCGCACAGGCCCGAAGAACAGGATGTCGTAGACATCGTAGTCCCGGTTGACCGCGAAGCGCGCCAGCCAGACGCCGAACACGATCGCGCCCACGAAGAGCAGGATCGAGGCGATGCCGACCAGGGCGTAGTTGGCGTTTCTTTCCATCAGGCTGTCTGTCCCGCCTTCTTCCTGGCGCTCTGGGCCGCGCGGCCGCGAGGGCCCATGAAGTAATCCCGTATCCACGGGTGCTCGGAAAGCTCCAGTTCCTCAACCGGAGCCACGGCCGTCACCGTCTTGTCGGCCAGTACCGCCACACGATCCGTGATCGTATACAGGCTGTCGAGGTCGTGCGTGATCATGAACACGGTCAGGCCGAGGCTGCGTGACAGGTCCGCGATCAGGTCGTCGAAGGCCGCCGCGCCGATCGGGTCGAGGCCGGCGGTCGGTTCGTCAAGGAACAGCATCTGCGGGTCCAGCGCCAGGGCGCGGGCCAGGGCGGCGCGCTTGATCATGCCGCCCGACAGTTCCGACGGCTTCAGCGCGCCCGCGCGGGGCGGCAGGCCGGACAGGGCGATCTTCAGCTCGGCCAGGTCATAGATCTCGGCCTTGGACAGGTCGGTGTGCTCGAACATCGGCGCGGCGACGTTCTCCTTCACCGTCAGGGCCGAGAACAGGGCGCCCTGCTGGAACAGCACGCCGGAGCTGCGCACGATGGCCTTCATCTCCTTGCGGCTGGCGTCGTTCACGTCGTGGCCGAACATGCGGATCGCGCCGCCGTCCGGCTTCTTGAGCCCGATGATGGTATTCAGCAGCACCGACTTGCCGCTGCCCGAGCCGCCGACCACGCCCAGCACCTCCCCGCGGTTCACGGTCAGGTTCAGGTGATCATGGATGACCGTGTCGCCGAACTGCGAGATCAGATCGATGACCTCGATAGGCGGCGCATTGTCGTCGAGGCCGTCCTCGTCCAGGTCGATGAATTCTCGGCGCGGCTCGACCATCAGAAGTCGAGCTCCATGAAGATCAGCGCGAAGATGGCGTCGATCAGGATGATCGAGAAGATGGCGTGCACCACGGAGGCGGTGACGCGCTGGCCCAGGGACACGACGTCGCCGCCGACCTCCATGCCCTGCCGCGAGCCGATGCCGGCGATGACCGCCGCCATGATCGGCACCTTGACCATGCCGACGATGAAGTGGGTCAGCCCGACATTGTCGACGATACGCTGCAGGAAGAAGGTCGGCGACAGGTCCAAGATCATCCAGGACACCATCAGCCCGCCCATCAGGCCGGCGACGTTGGCGACGAAGACCAGCAACGGCATGGTCAGCTGCAACGCCACGAACCGCGGCAAAACCAGGGCCTCGAACGGGTCGACGCCCATCACGCGCATGGCGTCGATCTCCTGCCGCATCTTCATCGCGCCGATCTCGGCCGTGAACGCCGAGGCCGAGCGACCGGCCAGCAGGACGGCGGTGATCACCACGCCGAACTCACGCAGAACCGCTATGCCGATCATCTCGACCACGAAGATCGAGGCGCCGAAGCCGCTCAGGACGTTGATCCCCAGCAGAGCGATCACCGCCCCGATGAAGAAAGTCGTCACCGCCACGATGGGCAGGGCGTCGAGGCCGGCCCGCTCGCACAGGGTGACGATCGGCGCCCAGCGGACCTTGTGCGGCATGGCGATGCCGCGTCCGGCGGCCACCAGCACCCGGCCAATGAAGGCGAAGGTCTGCGCCGCCTCGTCCGCGACGTTGAAGACGCCCCGGCCGATGCGGACGGCGAGGTCGTAGAAGCCGCGCTGGACGACGGGCGGGCTGGGTTCGACCTGGACCGCGTCGCTCACCAGATCGAGCAGGCGTGTCTGTTCCGGCCGGGCGATCAGCTTGCCGGCGCTGACGCGGCCGTCGGTGGCGCGGACGATGGCGTAGGCCCCGGCGGTGTCGCAGCGTCGCACGGCGCTGAGGTCGAGCGTGACCGACTTCGACCCCAGCAGAATCTCGGTCAGTCGTCGTCCGGCGTCATCCAGCGACTCCGCCGTCCAGTCGCCGGACAGGAAGGCGGTGGCCCCGTGTTCGCCTTCCTGGAGCTTGAATTCGGCGGGTCTGCTCATGGGCGCGTCGGCGGCTCCTCGTCCGGCGCGAAACTGCCACGCCGTGCTGCAATGCGCAAAGCGTTCACGCGTTGCGCGGGCGATTGCCAGCGAGGCGGGCATGGGTGAGTGTCCGCGCCAGCACAGGGGAGGCCCAGATGTCCGACAGTCCACACGATCATCGCCTGCCCTCGCGCCGTCTGGGCGCCGCCCGCCTCGCCATCGGCTTCGGGGCCGGCGTCGTCATCTGGGCGCTGAACGAGGCCGGCGACCAGAAGCTGTGGCCGGCGACGACTCCGCCGCTGTTCGGCGCGCTGATCATGGTCTGTGTGTTCACGCCGTTCGTGCTGCTCGGCGGCCTGGGCGCGCTGCGGGCGCGGACCCTCGCTCTCTGGACGGCCGGATCAGCGGCGGTGCTGGCGGCGCTGGGCGCCCACGACCTGGCCCGGCGCTTCGAGCCGCTCAATGATCCGTGGGTGTCGCCGCAGCTGATGATCTTCGGCGCCGCCGGACTGTTCATCGCCCATCACCTGGTCGAGGGCGCCGACGCCGAGCGCCGGGTCATCGCGCCGTTCCCGCGCTATTTCGAGATCGCCTGGAAGCACGGGGTGCAGCTAGCGCTGTCGGCGGCCTTCGTCGGGGTCTTCTGGCTGATCCTGTTCCTGGGCGGGGCGATGTTCGACCTGATCGGCATCAAGGCCGTCGGCAAACTGCTGCAGGAGGCCTGGTTCGCCATTCCGGCCACGGCGACCATGTTCGCCGCCGCCGTCCACCTGACCGACGTCCGCGCCGGGCTGATCCGGGGCATCCGGACGGTGGCCCTGACCCTGCTGGCCTGGCTGCTGCCGATCCTGGTGGCGCTGGCGACCGCCTTCCTGCTGACCCTGCCGTTCACCGGCCTCGACGCGCTCTGGCGCACGCGCAGCGGGGCGGCGATCCTGCTCAGCGCAATGGCCGTGCTGATCGTCCTGACCAACGCCGCCTACCAGGACGGCGAGCCGGACGGTCCCGTGCCGCCGGTTCTGCGCTGGAGCGGCAAGCTGGCCGGCCTGCTGCTGGCCCCGATGGTCGTGCTGGCCGCCTACGCCCTGTGGCTGCGCATCGACCAGTACGGCCTGACCCCGGACCGGGTGGTGGCTGTGGCCTGCGTCGTCGCGGGCGTGGTCTACGCGGTCGGCTATCTGATCGCGGCGGTGCGGCTGGGCCGCTGGATGCGGCGTCTGGAGATCACCAACATCGTCGCGGCCTTCGTGTCCCTGGCCCTGCTGCTGGCCATCTTCAGCCCGCTGGCAGATCCGGCCCGACTGTCGGTGGACAACCAGATGGCGCGGCTGGAGGCCGGGACGGTGAAGGCCGACAAGCTGGACTACCAGTTCCTGCGCTTCGACAGCGGGCGCTACGGGCGCGAGGCCCTGGTCGCGCTGAAGGCCGGCGGCGGGGAGGCCGGCAAGCGCGCGACCGCGGCTCTGGCGGAAACCGAACGGCGCGGCGACGCCCCCGACGCGGTGCTGCTCGACGCCGCCCGGCTGCCGGTCATCTGGCCCGCCGGGCGCACGCTGCCGCAGGACTTCTTCGCCCAGCAGTGGGCGCGGGACCAGCAGCGCGCCTGCACGATTGGCCCCGACGAATGTCAGGCCGCCCTGCTGGACCTGACCCGCGACGGTGTCGAGGAGGTGGTGATCATCAGCGGCCAGCGGGCGTGGGTGCACGGCCGCGTCGACGGCAAGTGGCGGTTCCTGGGTGAGGCCGCGCTCTGGCGGCCGGGCCGCGACAACGACGAGGCGCTGATCGAGGCCCTGCGCAAGGGCGGGATCAGCGCCGGAACGCCCGCGCTTGATGACCTGATCATCGACGGCGAGCGGTATCCCGTGGCGCCGGATGGGACGCTGTCGGGGGCGATCGCTACGGCTATGGAGCAGACTGAGGCCGCTGCGCCGGCGGAACAGGCTGCGCGGTGAGGACGCGGCCCTGCTTCGCCAAGGCTTCGCAGGGCATTCTGCTTCGACTGAAAGGGCAGGGCTTGTTCTGCGAAGCCCGTAGGGCGTGACGCGGGTCGTCAGCCCTTCTTCGCCGAAGCTACGAAGGGTACGCCTTCGCCCAGGATGCGGTTCCGGGTGGCTTGCCACCCGAAGCTCGCAAGATCGGCGGCCCTGCTTCGCCAAGGCTTCGCAGGGCATTCTGCTTCGACTGAAAGGGCAGGGCTTGTTCTGCGAAGCCCGTAGGGCGAAGCAGAATGGTGGATGCGACAGGGATTGAACCTGTGACCCCCTCGGTGTGAACGAGGTGCTCTCCCGCTGAGCTACGCATCCGCTCTGGGGCTCTCGGCCCGGGAGGCGGCGTCTATAGCGACTCGGGCCGCGCACGGCAAGCCGCCACGAGGCCGGCGACGGCTCCGGCCAGCGCGTCGAAGTGATCTATGACCACATCGCCGCCCAGCTCGGCGGGCGGCAGGTCGTTGTAGCCGAAGCTCAGGACGATGCAGGGGACCCCCGTCGCCTTCGCCGCGCCGGTGTCGGGCGAGGCGTCGCCGACCAGGATGGCGCGGGCCCGGTCGCCGCCCGCCTGCGCGACGGCCTCCAGCAACGGCGCCGGGTCGGGTTTCTGGACCGGCAGGGTGTCGCCGCCGACGATGGCGTCGAAGCCGCGGGTCATATCGAGTTCGTCGAGGAGCAGCCGGGCCAGCCCCTCCGGCTTGTTGGTGCAGACCGCCAGCTTCGCGCCGCGCGCCCGCAGGTCGGCCAGCGCCGCCAGGCAGCCGGGGAAGGGCCGGCTCTCCTGCGCGATACGGCCCTGGTAGACCTCGACGATGCGCGGGCGCAGCTCCGCGATCTGGTCTTCGCTGATGGTCAGGTCGGCCATGGCGAAGGCGCGGATCAGCATGCCGCGCAGCCCGTGGCCGACCAGCTGCCGTACCGCTGTCATCGGCGCCGGCGCCATGCCCTGCTCGACCAGGATGACGTTCAGCGCCCCCAGAAGGTCCGGCGCGGTGTCGATCAGGGTGCCGTCCAGGTCGAAGGCGATCGTCCAGCCGGCGAGGTCGTTTACGGGGTCATGCATTGGTCAGGGCTTTCGGCTAAACCCGACGCCAATGCAACGCTTTGAAGAGTCGCAACGATGACCGCACGCGCCGCCGTGATCATGGCCGCCGGACAGGGCACGCGGATGAAATCCCCGACGCCCAAGGTCCTTCACAAGGTCGGCGGTCGCACCATGCTCGACCGCGCTATCGACGCGGTGCAGGCGGCCGGCTGCGAGCGGGTGGTGGTAGTCTGCGGGACCCACAGCCCGGCGGTGGCCGAGCATGTGAGGAAGCGCCTGGGCGAGGCCGCCGTGGCCATCCAGGACCCGCCGCTGGGCACCGCCCACGCCGTGCTCTGCGCGAAGGACGCCCTGGCCGGGTTCGAGGGCGACGTGCTGGTCACCAACGCCGACTGCCCGCTGCTGACCGCCGAAGACCTGACGCCTCTGTTCGAGCGCCGCGCGGCCGGCGACGACCTCGTCATGCTGGCCTTCGAGGCCGCTGACCCGGCGCTGTACGGCCGGATGATCCAGGACGCCGACGGCCGCCTGCTGCGCATCGTCGAGGCGCGCGACGCCAACCCCGAGGAGAAGGCCGTCAGGGTCTGCTACAGCGGCATGCTGGCCGCCGCCGCCGGGCCGCTGTTCGACTGGCTGGCCGCCGTCGACAACGACAACGTCAAGGCCGAGTACTACATCACCTCCATCGTCGGCATCGCCAACACGGCCGGCAGGCGGGTCGGCGTGGCCACGGCGTCCGAGACCGCCGTCATGGGCGCCGACGACCAGGCCGGGGTCGCCCGCGCCGAGGCCCTGTGGCAGGCCCGCGCCCGCGCCGCCCTGATGGCCGACGGGGTGACCATGGTCGCGCCGGAGACGGTATTCCTCAGCTTCGACACGCAGATCGCCGGCGGCGTGGTGCTGGAGCCCAACCTGGTGTTCGGCCCCGGCGTCAGCGTCGAGTCCGGCGCGGTGATCCGGGCCTTCAGCCATCTGGAGGGCGCCGTGGTCCGCTCGGGCGCCGTCGTAGGTCCCTACGCCCGCCTGCGCCCCGGCGCCGACATCGGCGAGAACGCCCACATCGGCAACTTCGTCGAGGTGAAGAAAGTCACGGTCGGCAAGGGCGCCAAGGCCAACCACCTGTCCTACCTGGGTGACGGCACGGTCGGGGCCGGGGCCAACATCGGGGCCGGCACGATCTTCTGCAACTACGACGGCTTCGACAAGTTCGAGACCCATGTGGGCGAGGGCGCCTTCATCGGCTCCAACTCCTCCCTGGTCGCCCCCGTGACCATCGGCGCCGGCGCCTACACCGGCTCAGGGTCGGTCATCACCAGGAGCGTCGACGCCGACGCCCTGGGTCTCGAGCGTTCGGTGCAGCTGGAGAAACCCGGCTGGGCGGCGCGCTTCCGGGCGATGAAGGCGGCGCGGAAGAAGGGGTAGGGGCCTCGGGCCAAGCGGGTAGCCGCGCCGGGGCTGGCGTGGCATGCAGACCCATGCGCATCGCCATCGCCGCCATTCTGTCCTTCGCCTTGCTGGCGCCCGTGTCCGCCACGGCCGACGACGGCGGCCTGTTCGGCTACTTCCGCTCCATCTGCGGATCGGTCCCTGATCCCGCGGCCGCCGTTGCGCGGGCCGCCGATCAGGGGTTCGTTCCGGCGAAGAAGACGCCGAAGGTCGGCGACCTCAAGGAGGTGAAGGCCTTCGAGAAGACCGTCGGCGGGCGCGAGTTCTTCGTCATCACCGGCCGGGGCGTGGGCAAGGCCCGCGACGGCGTCCCAGCCTCGGCCACGGCGGCCTGCGGCGTCGGGGTCAAGGGCAAGGACGAGGCGGCCATGGCCGCCGGGCGCAGGTGGGTCGGGGTGCCGGTCTCGCGCTCGGTGCTCGGCGTCGCCTTCCACGCCTTCCGCCAGGCGGGCGGCGCGCGCACGGCCCTGTCGTTCGACGACAAGGCCGCGACGAAGGCGGCGGTGCTGGCCGGCGACCTGAACGTGCTGACGGTCAGCAGCCTGGGCGGTTCGACCGTGCTGTTCCTCAGCCGCTCCCGCGCGGCCTCCTAGGCGGCCTGCGCCACCTCTGCCGGCAGGCGGATCAGGTAGTCGAACGCCGACAGCGCCGCCTTGGAGCCTTCACCCATGGCGATGACGATCTGCTTGTAGGGCGTCGTCGTCGCATCGCCGGCCGCAAACACGCCGGGGACCGAGGTCGCGCCGCGCTGGTCGACCTCGATCTCGCCGCGCGGCGAGAGGGCCACGCTGTCAATCAGCCATTCGGTGTTGGGCACCAGGCCGATCTGCACGAAGATGCCTTCCAGCGCGATGTGGTGCAGGGCGTCGGTGGTGCGGTTCTTGTAGCTGAGGCCGTTCACCTTCGCGCCATCGCCGTGGACCTCGGTGGTCAGGGCGGACGTCAGGACGGTCACATTGGGCAGGCTGGCCAGCTTGCGTTGCAGCACCGCGTCGGCGCGCAGCTGGCTGTCGAACTCGATCAGGGTGACGTGGGCGACGATGCCGGCCAGGTCGATGGCCGCCTCGACGCCGCTGTTGCCGCCGCCGATCACCGCCACGCGCTTGCCCTTGAACAGCGGGCCGTCACAGTGCGGGCAGTAGGCGACGCCCTTGTTGCGGTACTCTTCCTCGCCGGGCACGCCCATCTGCCGCCAGCGGGCGCCGGTGGCCAGGATGACGGTCCGGGAGGCCAGCTTCGCGCCGTTCTCCAGCTCGACCGTGACCAGCCCGCCGGGCGTCGTCGCCGGGACCAGCTTCACGGCCTTCTGCAGGTTCATGACGTCGACGTCGTAGTCCTTCACATGCTGCTCAAGGCCGGAGACCAGCTTGGGCCCCTCGGTGTGCGGCACGGAGATGAAGTTCTCGATGGCCATGGTGTCCAGCACCTGGCCGCCGAAGCGCTCGGCCGCCAGGCCCGTGCGGATGCCCTTGCGGGCGGCGTAGATGGCCGAGGCCGCGCCGGCCGGGCCGCCGCCGATGATCAGCACCTCGAACGGGGCCTTGGCCTTCAGCTTCTCGGCGTCGCGGGCGGCCGCGCCGGTGTCGAGCTTGGCCAGGATCTGCTCCAGGCTCATGCGGCCCTGGCCGAAGGGCTCGCCGTTCAAGAGGATGGTCGGCACGGCCATGACCTGGCGCGCCTCGACCTCGGCCTGGAACAGGGCGCCGTCGATGGCCACGTGGCTGATGTTCGGGTTCAGCGCCGCCATGGTGTTGAGCGCCTGCACCACGTCGGGGCAGTTCTGGCAGGACTGGGAGAAGTAGGTCTCGAAGCGGAACGGGCCCTCCAGCGCGCGGATCTGCTCGACCAGGTCGGCCTCGATGCGCGGCGGGTGGCCGCCGACGTGCAGCAGTGCCAGCACCAGCGAGGTGAACTCATGGCCCAGCGGCAGGCCGGCGAAGCGGACGTCGGCGTTTCCGGCCGCGCGGGTGATCGCGAAGCTCGGCGCCCGGGCGTCAGCGCCCGTCAGGTCCAGCGACACCTTGTCTGAGGTGGAGGCGACATCCTCGAGCAGCGCCTTCATGTCGGCCGCGCCCGCGCCGTCGCCCGGCGTGGCGACCAGGGTGATCGGCTCACGCAGGTTCTGCAGGTAGGCGGTCAGCTGGCCCTTGAGGGTGGCGTCCAACATGGCGTCGCTCCGGAAACGGATACTCGGGAGAGGGGGTAGAGACCGGCGCCGCCCTTAATGGACGGCGCCGGCATGGCAGGCGTGGTCGTTAGATCTTGCCGACGAGGTCGAGCGAAGGCGCGAGGGTCTTCTCGCCTTCTTCCCACTTGGCCGGGCAGACTTCGCCCGGGTGCGAGGCGACGTACTGGGCGGCCTTGACCTTGCGCAGCAGCTCGGCGGCGTTGCGGCCGATGCCCTCGGCGGTGACTTCCATGAACTGGATGACGCCCTGCGGATCGACCAGGAAGGTGCCGCGGTCAGCCAGGCCCTGGCCTTCGCGCATCATGCCGAAGTTGTTGGTCACGACGCCGGCCGGGTCGCCGACCATGGTGTAGCGGATCTTGCCGATGGCGGGCGAGCTGTCGTGCCAGGCCTTGTGCGAGAAGTGGGTGTCGGTCGACACCGAGTAGACCTCGACGCCCATCTTCTGGAACGTGTCGTAGTTGTCTTCCAGGTCTTCCAGTTCGGTCGGGCAGACGAAGGTGAAGTCGGCCGGGTAGAAGAACACGATCGACCACTTGCCGCGCAGGTCGGCATCGCTGACCTCGACGAACTTGCCGCCCTTGAAGGCCTGGGCGGTGAAGGGTTTGATTTCGGTGTTGATGAGGGACATGTGGCGCTCCGCAAATGGTGAGGCGCTGGGAGTAGTCGTGACTCGACGATAAGGGAAATTGATTAAATCGCATCGCAGCATAGAGCGACCCTATATCGTGCTGCAATGCGGCATCTGTGCGGCCCCCGCATGCGACGGCGGGGCGCTTCCCCCGTCCGCCCGGAGTGCTAAACAGCCCTGAGCAGCCGCCCGGACACAGCCCCATGACCGCCGACGACCAGAAACGCATCTCCGGCGAGGCCGCCGCGCAGCTGGTCGAGGCCGGTATGGTCGTGGGCCTGGGCACCGGCTCGACGGCGGCCTGGTTCGTCAAGGCGCTGGCGGCGCGGGGGCTCGACGTCCGCGGCGTGCCGACCTCCGAGGCCACCGCCAACCTGGCCCGCGAGCTGGGCATGACCCTGGCCAGCCTGGATGACGTCAAGTCGATCGATCTGACCGTGGACGGCGCCGACGAGATCGGCCCCGGCCTGTCGCTGATCAAGGGGGGCGGCGCGGCCCTGCTGCGCGAGAAGCTGGTCTGGGAGGCGTCCGCGCGCTGCGTGGTCATCGCCGACGCCGCCAAGCATGTGAAGGCGCTGGGGAAATTCCCGCTGCCGATCGAGGTGGTGCGCTTCGGCCATCCGCACACCGGCCGGCGGCTGGCCGACATCGCCGCCGAGTTCGACCTGCCGCCGCCCCGCCTGCGCACCGCCGACCGGGGCGTGGTGGTCACCGACGGCGGCAATGTCATCTACGACATGGCCTCCGGCGTGATCGAGGATCCCGCCGCCCTCGCCGGGGCTCTGAAGAGCGTCACCGGCGTGGTCGACCACGGCCTGTTCCTCGACCTCGCCGACGAGGCGCTGATCGGAACCGACGACGGGGTGGTCAAGCTGGTCCCGTAGTCCCATATCCACCCCACCCCGTGTTCCCGGCGCAGGCCGGGATCCATGACACACCCGAACGGTTGGAAGGCGTCCCCGTGGATCCCGGCCTTCGCCGGGAAGACGGAGAGACCTGATGGCTGCCTACGACTACGACCTCTTCGTCATCGGCGCCGGATCGGGCGGGGTGCGGGCCTCGCGGCTGGCGGCGATGAGCGGCGCGCGCGTCGCCGTGGCCGAGGAGCACCGCGTCGGCGGGACCTGCGTGATCCGCGGCTGCGTGCCCAAGAAGTTCATGGTCTACGCCAGCGAGTTCTCCAGTCAGGTCAAGACCGCGCGGGGCTTCGGCTGGACCGTGCCCGAGCCGACCTTCGACTGGCCGACCTTCCGCCAGGCGATGGAGATCGAGGTCGCGCGCCTGTCCGGCATCTACGTCACCAACCTGGAAAAGGCCGGCGCCGAGCTGATCCACAAACGGGCCGTGGTGAAGGACGCCCACACCGTCGAGATCGTCGGCGAGGACCGCACGGTCACGGCCGGCAAGATCCTGATCGCCACCGGCGGCCGGGTGACGGTCCCGGACCTGCCCGGGATCGAGCACGCCATCACCTCCAACGAGGCCTTCCACCTCGACAGGCTGCCGGAGAGCATCCTGATCGTCGGCGGCGGTTACATCGCCGTGGAGTTCGCCGGCATCTTCGCGGGCCTGGGCAGCCAGGTGACGCTGCTCTATCGCGGCCCCAACATCCTGCGCGGCTTCGACGACGACGTCCGCGCCCACCTGACCGGCCAGCTGGAGCGTCACGGCATCAAGGTGGTGCTGGGCTGCGAGCATTCCAGCCTTGAGAAGACCGACGCCGGTATCGTCAGCACCCTGAACAACGGCATGACCTTCACCAGCGAACAGGTGATGTTCGCCACCGGCCGCGAGCCCTACGTCGAGGGCCTGGGGCTGGAAAGCGCCGGCGTCGAACTCAACGAACGCGGCGCGGTCAAGGTCGACGCGTACTCGAAGACCAACGTCGACAGCATCTGGGCCGTCGGCGACGTCACCGACCGCATGAACCTGACCCCCGTCGCCATCCGCGAAGGCGCCGCCTTCG
>JBIKII010000186.1:0-6424 GCA_044361705.1 Caulobacter sp. | reverse complement strand
CCGGTCAGCGGCACGGCGCCGGTGGCCCTGTTCTTCTACGGCGGGTCCTGGGACTCCGGCCGGCGCGAGGACTACGGCTGGGTCGGCCGCGCCCTGGCCGCCCAGGGCTTCGTGACCGTGGTGCCGGACTATCGCCTGTTCCCCCAGGTGCGCTTCCCTGACTTCGTCGAGGACTGCGCCGCCGCCGCCCGCTGGACCGTCGACAACATCGCCCTTCATGGGGGTGACCCGTCCAGGCTGGTGCTGGTCGGCCATTCGGCCGGCGCCTACAACGCCGCCATGCTGGCGCTGGACCGGCGATGGCTGGACCGGGCGGGCGTGCCGGGCAGCCCCGTCCGCGCCTTCGCCGGCCTGTCGGGGCCCTACGACTTCCTGCCTCTGGACGGTCCGGTGACGCGCCGCACCTTCGGGGAGGCGGCCGACCTGGAGGCCACCCAGCCGACGCGGTTCGCCGCCGCCGGCGCGCCGCCCGCCTTCCTGGCCACCGGCGACGCCGACACCACCGTCTTTCCGCGCAACACGCGCAAGCTGGCCGCCGCCCTGCGCGAGGCGGGCGTGAGGGTCGAGGAGCGCCACTACGCCGGCCTCACCCACGCCGATACGGTGCTGGCGCTGTCACGGCCCCTGCGCGGCAAGGCGCCGTTGCTGGCTGACATGACCGATTTCCTGAAGGCCGCCCTCTAGCGTCAGCCGGGTGGTCGCCTACCTAGGGCCATGCGTCTGAATCAGGTCACCGCCTCCGCCCGCGATCTCGCCGCCTCGACGGCCTTCTACCAGGCCCTGGGGCTGAAGCTGATCGTCCGCGCCGACCACTATGTCCGCTTCGAATGCCCCGACAGCGACGGCGGCGAGCCGGCGACCTTCTCGCTGCATGTCGATCCCGATGCAAACGGGGTGCGTCAGACGACGATCTACTTCGAGGACGACGACCTGGACGCCACGGTCGCGCGCCTCAAGGCCGCCGGCCTCGCCTTCGACAGCGATCCCGTCGACCAGAGCTGGCTCTGGCGCGAGGCCTGGCTCCGCGACCCGACCGGCAACGTCATCTGCCTCTACAGCGCCCCGAAGACCCGGCGGTTTCCGCCGTGGCGGGTGGAGGGGTAGGGGGCGTCCACGTCTAGAGCGCCGTCATGGCCCGACTTGTTCGGGCCACCCATGAACACCTATGCGGACGAGGAAGTGCCGATCCTGCGTACCAGGCTCCCCGCCTCACCACGCAGGGCTGGCCCGAACAAGTCGGGCCATGACGGTGCCAGGGCGAGCTATCGGTCAACCATCACTCCACCCCCACGAACCCGTACTTGAGGATCACCGACAGGGTCCACGGGGCCTTGCCCAGCGACTGGACGTCGTCCAGCCGCCAGCGGCCGTCGATCCGCTCCCAGTAGAAGGCGATAACCTCGTCGCGGTCCATGTTGCGGAACCGGGCGATGACGATGCGGCGGTCAGGATTGCCGAGCACCGGCTCGCCGCCGAACGAGAACCCCGACAGCTCCGAATCCTGGGCGTTGACCCAGACGTCGAAGTTCACCCGCCCGACCTCACCCCCGGCGTCGCGTCGCATGTCAGCCCACAGCGCGGCGAGGCGAGGGGTGTAGAGACTGTCCGGCGTCTCCCACGGACGGTTGTTCGCCAGGCGGTCATAGACGCTGGCCACATAGACCTCCGGCTCTTCGCCGGGGGACTGGGCGAGGGCCGCCAGGGGCAGGCACGCCGTCAGGGCGATCAGCATCAGAAGGCGCATGGATCTCATTCCGGCGGCGGGCGGCGCGATAACGGCGAAATATGATCTGCGGCATTCCGCATGCCTTTGCCAATGATTCCAGCAAGTTGACGCGCGCGGAAGGCCTGCCGGTCGCGAAACTGACGCCGGCGCATGTTGCAGTGCAATTGAAACGCCGTCTCGGAGGGGCTATATGCGCTGCCTCCCAAGGGCGGCCTTTGTTTGTGCGGCGCCGCGATCACTCCGACGATTGCAGGTAGTAACCCGATGCTGCTGACCATGATGAAGGCCAAGCTGCACCGCGCCACGGTGACCCAGGCCGATCTCGACTACGAAGGCTCGATCGCCATCGACCGCGATCTGCTCGACGCGTCCGGCATCCTGCCGCACGAGCAGGTCGATGTGCTGAACATCACCAACGGCGCCCGCTTCACCACCTACGCGATCGAGGCCCCTCGCGGGTCGAAGGTGATCGGCGTCAACGGCGCCGCCGCCCGTCTGGTCCAGAAGGGCGACAAGGTCATCGTGGTGACCTACTGCCAGCTGCCGGCCGAGGAAGCCCGCAACTACAACCCGGCCGTGGTCCTGCTGGACGACGCCAACGAGCCCAAGCGCGCCGCCTGATCTTTCCGTGATGCACGGTTGAGCGCGGCGAGCATGCGGGGCATGCTCGCCTGATGACCCGCGCTCTCCTGATCAGCCTTTCCGCCACAGCCCTGCTGGCCGCCTGTAACCAGGCCCCGAAGGGGACCGACGTCAACCAGCTCGACGCCGCGGTCGGCGCCGCCGTCGGCGATCCCAACAGCTGCGTGCTGCTGCTCGAAAAGGGCTCGGGCAAGGTCGTCTACCGGTACGGCGAATACGGCGCCTGCAACCGCGTGCTGCCCGCCTGCACCGATCCGGCCGCGACCCTGACCGCCGAGGCGCTGGGCAAGCTGGCCGCCGCCGGCGATGTGCGCACGATCAGCTGCGACACCGGCCCGGACGGCGAGAGCCGCGTCGCCTGGGCCACGGGCCCGGTTCCGAAATCCGCGGAGTCGAAGGCCGGCGACCTGGCCTACGCCGCCCTCATGCTCGGCCCCACCGCGCTCCCCGGACGCGAGATCGCCATCCGGCTGGAAGCGGCGCTGGCGAAGGGCGGCGTGTAGGCTCCGCGCCTTTTGGTCCGCCCCGCCCCGTGCTAACCGGCGGGGGCGCTTCGGGGGCCCGTAGCTCAATGGTTAGAGCCGACCGCTCATAACGGTCTGGTTGGGGGTTCGAGTCCCTCCGGGCCTACCACCGCACTCCTTGCTGACCCGCCGCTAACGCGCCTTAAATCTGCGGTTCATGTCGGACACGCCACACATGTCGCGACGGGGACGTTCGAGCCCCGCACTGGAGAAGAACGTTATGAAAGCCCTCTTCCGCGCCGCCGCAGTGTCGGCCCTGCTGGTCGCTGGAACCGTCGGGATGGCCGGCGCCGCCTCGGCCCAGACCGCCCCGGCCGGCGCCGCCGAGTCGATGTTCCGCGCCACGACCATCAGCCTCTCGGCCTATGGCGAGATCCGTCAGCGTCCAGACCAGGCGACGATCAGCATGGGCGTGACCACCGAGGCCCCGACCGCCGCCGAGGCCATGCGCCTCAACGCCGTGAAGATGAACCAGGTCATCGCGGCCCTGAAGAAGGGCGGCATCACCGACCGCGACATCCAGACCAGCGGCCTGAGCCTCAACCCGCAGTACGTCTATGTCGAGAACCAGCCGCCGCGCCTGTCCGGCTACCAGGCGTCCAACAGCGTCACCATCGTGGTCCGTGACCTGACGAAGCTCGGCCAGGCCGTCGACGCCACGGTCAATGCCGGCGCCACCAACATCGGCGGCATCAGCTTTGGCCTGCAGGACGCCTCGGCGGCCGAGGACGCGGCGCGGATCGAGGCGGCCAAGGCGCTGCAAGGCCGCGCCGAGCTGTACGCCAAGGCCATGGGCTATCGCGTCGCCCGGCTGGTGACCTTCAGCGAGGGCGGCGGCTACAGCCCGCCGCCGCCGATGCCGGTCTACGCCATGGCGCGCATGGACAAGGCCGAGTCGACCCCGGTCGAGGCCGGCGAGATGAAGGTCCGTATCGACGTCTCGGCCACTTTCGAACTGGTGAAGTAGTCACGGGCAGGGCCTCCTCCGCGAGCGCGGGGGAGGTCTTGACCTCGCTGCGCCCGCGCGGTCGTAATCCCGGCTCGGAGCCACGCCGCCGGGAGGCCGACATGCGAAAGACCATCCCGCTGGCCCTGCTGTGCGCGGCGATGATCGCCGCGCCTTCGGTCGGCCTGGCCCGCGAGGATCAGCGCGACTTCGCCGGCGAGTACATGAACGAGCTGGGCGACTACCTGATCGTCGACTGCGATGCGCCGGAGGCCTGCGTCTATACCCTGGTCAAGGACGATCGCCTGCGTCGGCTGGTTGAGCGCTACGGCGACGGCGTAGGCCACATCGCCTTCACCGGCGTCATCGTCGAGGCCTGCCGCGACTGGCGCTCGACCCGCTACGCCTGCTCGACCTCGAAGGACGGCAAGGCGGTGTCGATCCTGTGGTGGACGGATTCGAAGCCCGTGGACTGATGGGCGCCTACAGCCCCGCCGCCTTGCAAACATGCGCCCACTCGGCGTCCGTCACCGGCTGGACGGATAGGCGGAACGAGGTGACCAGCGACATGGCGGCGAGCGCGGGATCCGCCTTGGCCTGGGCGAGGGTGAAGGGCCGGGGCAGGGGCCGCGTCGCCTTGACGTCGACGCAGACGAACCGGGCGCTCTCGTCGGTCGGGTCGGGATAGTGCTCGCGGATGACCTGCGCGATCCCGACGATCTCCTTGCCGGCCTGGGAGTGGTAGAAGAAGCAGCGGTCGCCGGTCTTCATGGCCATCAGGTTCAACTTGGCGGTGTGATTGCGCACACCCGTCCAGGGCTCGCCCGCCTCGCCCGTGGCGACCAGGTCGTCCCAGCCGAAGACGTCGGGTTCCGATTTCAGCAGCCAGAAGGCCATGCGCGCGCTCCGCTCCGGATTCGTTGCGACGCTAGCAGGGCCGCGCCGGGCGGCCTATATCGCCTCCCATGGCCGAAGCCTTCAACGATCTGACCCTCTCCGCCGACCGCGAGGCCCGCTACGCCGAGGTCGCCGCCGAGATCGCCTCCGTGCTGGACGGCGAGCCGAACCTGACCGCGCGGATGGCGACGGTGGCCTCGATGCTGGCGGCCAGCTTCGACCACTACTTCTGGACGGGCTTCTATGTCGTCGATCCCGCGAAGGGAGATGAACTGGTCGTCGGCCCCTACCAGGGCACGCTCGGCTGCCTGCGCATCGCCTTTGGCCGCGGCGTCTGCGGCGCGGCGGCGGCGACGGGTGAGACCCAGCTGGTCCCCGACGTCCACGCCTTCCCCGGCCATATCGCCTGTGACAGCCGCTCGCAGAGCGAGGTGGTGGTCCCGGTGTTCGGCCCCGACGGGGCGCTGATCGCGGTGCTGGATGTGGACAGCGACCAGCCGGCGGCGTTCGACGCGGTCGACGCGCGGTGGCTGGAGCGGATTCTGGCGGCGACGTTCGGCTGATCTCCCTCCCCCTTGTGGGGAGGGACAGACCTGCGCAGCAGGTCAGGGTGGGGCAAGTGGTAGCGTCCTTCGACGCCGGGTGAGGATCGCTGCTTGCCCCACCCGTCTCGTCTCGCTGCGCTCGCCGAGCCACCCTCCCCATAGAGGGGAGGGAGACTGCGCAGGTTAACCGTCCCTATGCGGTTACCATGCAAACTCCGCCCCCATGATCCCGCGCATCTCCATCGTCATCCCCACGCAGCGCCGGCCCGCCGGGCTGGCGACCGCCGTGGCCTCCGCGCTGGCGCAGGCGGGCGTCGACCCCGCGACCGTCGAGCTGGTGGTGGCCGACAACGACCAGGTCCCCTCGGCCCGCGCGGCGGTCGAGGCGGCGGCGAAGGATGCGCCGTTCCCCGTCGTCTATGTCCATGAGCCGGCGGCCGGCGTGGCCAATGTCCGCAATACCGCCCTGACCGTCGCGCGCGGCGCCTTCATCGCCTTCCTCGACGACGACCAGGAGGCGCCCGAGGGCTGGCTGGCCGGCCTGCTCGCCGTTCAGGCCGCCACCGGCGCCGACGTCGTCTTCGGCCCCGTCCACGCCCGCGCGCCGGAGACCGTTACCCAGCACCGCGCCTACTTCGAGCGCTTCTTCTCGCGGCTGGACGACAGCGCCGAGGGGCTCATCGATCACTTCTACGGCTGCGGCAACAGCCTGATCCGTCGCGCCGCTCTGCCGGCTCACCAGCCGTTCGCGGTCGAGCGCAACCAGATCGGCGGCGAGGACGACCTGCTGTTCGGCAATCTGCAGGCGGCCGGCGCGCGCTTCGCCTGGGCGCCGGGGGCCTGGGTCTGGGAGGACCCGGTCCCGGGCCGGCTGACTCTGCGCTACACGCTGGCCCGCGCCTTCGGCTACGGCCAGGGTCCCACCGAGCACTGCTGGTCCGCCACGCCGCGCGACATCCCCGGTGTGATCAAATGGATGCTGGTCGGGCTGGCCCAGACCGCCGTCTTCGGCCCGCTGGCCCTGGCCAAGTGGGCGCTGCGCCGGCCCGATCGCGCGGCGGCCCTGGACCGCGCCGCCCGAGGACTGGGCAAAACCTTCTGGTGGGGGCCGTTCCGGCTGAACTTCTACGGCCGCACCGCCTGA
>JBIKII010000029.1:0-21378 GCA_044361705.1 Caulobacter sp. | reverse complement strand
CGAGGCCGGCAAGTTCCACGGTGTCCGGGTCGAGATGCCCGAGCGCCATCAGGTCCACGGCCCAGCCCGATGCGTGTTCCACATCGACCTTTTGGATGAGTGCGTCGATCGCAATGTCGGTGGTGCTTTGGGGAAGGTTCTCGAGGAGCATTGCCCATCACCCCGGCGAGATCATCTTCTCCGGCCGCACCGCCTCGTCGAACTCCGCGTCGGTCAGATACCCGCCGCCGACGGCCTCCTCGCGCAGGGTGGTGCCGTTCTTGTGGGCCGTCTTGGCGATCTTGGCGCAGGCGTCGTAGCCGAGCTTGCCGTTCAGGGCGGTGACCAGCATCAGCGAGTTGTCGAGGCCGCGCTTGATGTTGTCCTCGCGCGGCTCGATGCCGACGACGCAGTTGTCGGTGAAGCTGATCGCCGCGTCGGCCAGCAGCCGGACCGACTGCAGGAAGTTGTAGGCCATCACCGGGTTGAAGACGTTCAGCTCGAAGTGGCCGCTGGCGCCGGCGAAGGTGATCGCCGCCTGGTTCCCGAAGATCTGGGCGCAGACCATGGTCAGGGCCTCGCACTGGGTCGGGTTGACCTTGCCCGGCATGATCGAGCTGCCCGGTTCGTTCTCCGGCAGGCTCAGTTCGCCCAGGCCCGAGCGGGGGCCCGAGCCCAGGAAGCGGATGTCGTTGGCGATCTTGAACAGGCTGGCGGCCACCGTGTTGATGGCGCCGTGGCTGAAGACCATGGCGTCGTGGGCGGCCAGGGCCTCGAACTTGTTGGGCGCGGTGGTGAAGGCCAGGCCCGTGATGCCGGCGATCTTCTCGGCGACCATCTCGGCGAAGCCGACGGGGGCGTTCAGGCCCGTGCCGACGGCGGTGCCGCCCTGGGCCAGCTCCATCAGCGCCGGCAGCGTCATCTCGATGCGCTTGATGCCGTTCTCGACCTGCTGGGCGTAGCCGCCGAACTCCTGGCCCAGCGTCAGCGGGGTGGCGTCCTGGGTGTGGGTGCGGCCGATCTTGATGATGTGCTGCCAGGCGTCGCTCTTGGCCTTCAGCGCCGCGTGCAGGTGCTTGAGGGCGGGCAGCAGGTCGTGGACCACCTGCTCGGCGCAGGCGACGTGCATGGCCGTCGGATAGGTGTCGTTCGACGACTGGCTCATGTTGACGTGGTCGTTGGGATGGACCGGCTTCTTGGAGCCCATCTCGCCGCCCAGCATCTCGATGGCGCGGTTGGAGATCACCTCGTTGGCATTCATGTTCGACTGGGTGCCCGACCCGGTCTGCCAGACGACGAGCGGGAAGTGGTCGTTCAGCCTGCCCTCGATGACCTCGTTGGCGGCGGCGACGATAGTCTCGGCCAGCTTGGGGTCCAGCTTGCCGAGGTCGCGGTTGGTCTCGGCGGCGGCGCGCTTGACGATGCCCAGGGCGCGGACGACGGGCAGGGGCTGCTTCTCCCAGCCGATCTTGAAGTTGCCGAGGCTGCGCTGCGACTGCGCGCCCCAGTAGCGGTCGGCGGCGACTTCGATGGGGCCGAAGGTGTCGGTCTCTGTGCGCGTCTTGGTCATGGTCGGCTTTCAGGCGTGGCGGAGAACTGCGCGGCGGTGTAGCACCTGAGCGGCGAGGGGCAAGAACCGGAGGCGGCGATGGCGGCTGGAATCGTGGCTCTGGCCGTAGCGATCGTCAGCATCGCGACCCCGCCGCCCAATCTGATCCCGCTGGTGATCATCCACACCGACCGGGGCGACATCGCCGTCGGCCTGCGTATCTACGAAGCCCCGGAGACGGTCTGCAACTTCCTGCGGTACGCCGTCGCCGGCGCCTACGGCGGCGGGAGCTTCTTTCGCACGGTGGTCGCCGCGACAGACGCCAACGCCAATCCCATCGACGTGATCCAGGCCGCGACGCCGGCCGGGGCCGATGATCCCGGAACCGGGGCCATCGCGTTGGAGCGCACCCGTGACACGGGTCTCAGGCATCTGGCCGGGACCATCTCGATGGCTAGGGACGGCCCGGACACGGCGACGTCGAGCTTCTTCATCGTGGTGAAGGACGCCCCTGCACTGGACTTCGGCGGGTCGCGCAATCCCGATGGTCAGGGTTTCGCGGCCTTCGGCGCCGTCGCCGGCGGCATGGACGTGGTCCGCGCCATCCAGGCGTCGCCGGCCGAGGACGAGCAGCTGGAGAAGCCGGTGCGGATCACCTCGGTGAAACTCATGACCGCGCTTCCGAGCCAGTGCCGCAAGTGACCGACGCCGGCTGGACATCCCACGGCAAGGTCCGGGCGCGCGAGAGCGGCGGCGTGTTCGAGATCGTCGTCGACGGGCTGACGACGCAGGCCAAGTACTACAAGCCGCTGATCTACGAATTCTTCCGCAAGGAATGGCGCGGGTCGCGGCCGGCCTGGGGCGACTACGGCGTCGAGATCTTCATGGACTACGAGGGCGATCCGCCCTGGCTGGACCTCGACAACCTCGCCAAGGCCATTCTCGATGCGATCAAGGGCTACGCCTTCCACGACGACGCCCAGGTGGCCCGGCTGCTGGTCGAGCGGCGGCCGGGCGACCGGGAGCGGATCACCGTGCGGGTGACGCCGCTCGCTTCGCCCGGCGTTCGAAGGCCGTGACCGCCACCGTGGCGAAGCAGACGACCATGAAGGCGCCGTAGCGGCCAATGCTGACCGGATCTAGGTCCGGCAGCAGGTCGGTGAGCGTGAGGGCCGTCAGGACGCCCAGCGCCAGCCCCGGGGCGACAAACAGCGCCAGCGCCAGCGGGTATTTGCGGCGGACCAGGCGGCGCAGGCGCACGGCGCCGTGGAACACCAGCGTCACACCGACGGCCGCAAGGAAGGCGTTCGCGGCGTAGAACCAGAAGGCGCTCTCGAGCAGCTGCGGTCCGAAGGCCACGTAGTAGGCGGTCGCCGCCGCCCAGATGACCAGCCCCGCCAGCCCGAAAACCAGACCGTCCTGTTTTGACACGATAAGCCCCCCACTCAGCCCGTTGCGATCCTCGCTCTGCGAACGGTGTGCCGTCAGGGGTCTTTTCGTCGCGGCCGCGAATACCTGTGGATGACCGGCTCGGCGCCCTCAGGCGGTCAGCTGGACCAGGGGACGATGGCGCCCCACAGCGCAAGCACCACCGAGAAGGCCGCGAAGATGAGCGCCGTGGCGGTGAACCGCAGCTTGCGGCCCAGCGTCCAGCTGTCGACTCGCCGGCCGCCTCGCCAGACCAGCGGCAACAGCACCAGGTTGGCCGCCGACAGGATGGTCGAGACCAGGGCGCAGGACGAGGCCGTCAGCAGCCAGCCGCCGGGCCAGTCGAAGAAGATCGCGGCCACGTCGCCGGTCTTGCCCAGCCAGATACCCGCCGTGACCGCGGCCAGCAGCCAGAGCGCCGACTGGGTGTTCTGGATGAGGCTGACGCGGCGCTGCATCGGCGTCTCGCGGTAGTCGCGCAGACGCATCCGCAGGCCGACCCCGGCCAGGGTGGCGAGCGAGGCGATCAGGGTCAGCAGGCCGAGGTTGGTGAACCAGCCCATGCCGCCGAGGAATCCGACCCGCTGGTGACCATTCACCCCTCCGCCGGAGAAGTAGCTGACGGCGCGCCCGTCCTCCATCTCGAAGGCCAGGGTCCGCCAGCCGTCGGCCTGGCGAAACCGGCCCTTGGCGTCCACCGGGATCCAGCGAGAGGTTCCGTTGCGACCGGAAATCACCAGCACCCCGGCGTCCGTGACGCTCACCTCGACCCGGCCGTTGACCAGGCCGATAAGGCGTTCCAGGCCGTGGAAGGACCTGCGGTTGGCGACGTACTGGCCTTCGAACGCCGAGGTGTTGGCCTTCAGCCACTCCGAGCCCGGCGCGGGCAGGGTCGGCGCCGGACCATAGAAGCGCTGGACGATCCGGCCGACCATTTCCGTGGTCAGCCGTTCGCCGGATTCGCCATTGGCGGCGATGAACACGCCCAGGCCCAGCTCGGGGACAACGACCATCGAGGAGCGGAACGACAGCAGGACGCCGTCGTGGCCCCAGCCGGTGCGGCCGCCGGGCAGCGGGAAGGGCAGGAAGCCGTGGGCAGGCCCGGCGACGCCGGGATGGGGGCGCCACTGCGGCGTGCGGAATCCCTCGGCCGTGCGGGGACCGTAGATGACCGCGCCGTCCAGGGTTCCGCCCGCCAGGATCATCGACATGTAGCGGGCCATGTCGCCCGCCGTGCTCGAGGCGCCGCCGGCCGGAGCGCCGTGGGACGTGTACTCATAGGGCCGCTTGCGCCAGCCGGCGCCGGTCCAGAAGAAGCCGTCGGCCACGTCGGCGGCCAGCGAGGCGGGCATCGGCGCGGGCAGGTCCGGCCGGGCCGGGTAGGGGTCGCGGAAGGTGGTCCGGGACATGCCCAGCGGGCCGGTGATGTCCCGCTCGATGATGCGCTCGAACGGCTGCTGCGACACATAGGCCAGCGCCGCCCCGGCGAGATTGACGCCGTAGTTCGAGTAGGCCGGCGTCGTGCCCGGCTCGAACTCGCGGCGAGGCCGTTCCTGGCGCAGATAGAGCAGCTGCGGCCGGACCCGGGCGGGATCGCGCTCGAACAGCTGGCCCAGGGCGCGGTCCTCGAAGCCCGGGGTGTGGCTCATCAGGTCGCGGACCCGCACCGGCGTCGTGAAGCCCTGGTCGCGGACCTGGACCTGTTCGGGGAGATAGAGATTGATCGGCGAGTCGAGGCGGATGCGGCCGGCCTCGACCTCGCGCATCACCGCGATCCAGGTGAAGGTCTTGGAAATGGAGGCCAGGCGGAACAGGGTCCGGTCCGGATCGACCGGCCGCGCGGTCGGCTCGAGCCTGGCGAAGCCATAGCCCTTCTTGAGAACCGTCTGACCATTCTGGACCACTGAGACCGTGACGCCGGGAATGTTGTCGGCGGCCATGGCGTCGCGGATGACGCCGTCGACGAAGGCTTCCAGCTCGGGGCCGGGCAGCGGCGCGACGCCCGGGATGGCGAGCGGCGCCGGTGTGGCCGGGGCAGAGGCGAGGGGCGTCGTCGGCGCGGCGCGGGGCGTCGGGATCGCCGCGGGCGGAGCCGGCGCGGGAGCCTGCGCCGAGCTGACGGTCGACAGGCCGAGAAGGCAGACAAGCGCTGCCGCGGCGACGGCTCTGGAAAGCAAGCGCAAGGACGTTTCCCCAAGGGCGTAATTGAGACCCCTCTTAGGACGGATCGCCGCGCCGTTCAAAGGCCCGGCGCCGCCCGGAGGCGAATTCCGTTCAGGGCGCGCGAACACCCTGCGCGCCCTTCGGGAAGGGCATCATCGACAGCGTCAGCCGCAGGTCCGGGCCGATGAAGGCCTGGGGCTCGGAGGGTGGGCCCAGGCCCAGGTCCTTCTCCTTGCGCGCCACACAGGCCTGGATGGCCGGGGGCAAGGCCGGGAAGGTTTTCGTCCTGCCCACCGACTCCAGGAAGCAGTCGTCGAAGAACGGGTAGACGTCGTCGGCGCTGCAGCCGAACGAGCTCCGGTCCGGGCGGGCGGCGGTGATGACCATCCTCTGGGGACCCTGGAGGTAGGGCAGGAAGACGCCCGAGAAACAGGCCGAGATGATCACGATCGCCGGACGGTCGGCGCAGGCCTCGTCGACCAGAAGGCCCATCTCGCCGGGCGACAGCACATAGGGCTTGCCGAGGACGTCCAGCACCACGCCCGTCGGGTTGCCATGCGAGGTGTAGTAGATCAGGCAGCCGCCCTTGACCTTCCCGGTCGAGGTCTTCACCGCATCGAGCATCGACTGGGCGGTCAGCCGCGCCGGCTTGGGCGCATCGTATCGGTCGGGGCGGGTCGAGAACTGGGTCAGGTTCTCGGGCTTGAAGCCCAGCCCCAGCAGGGTGGCGGCGACGTCGCGGCGGGCATTGTCGAAGGCCTCGGTCGAGCGACCGTCGCCTGAGCGCCAGTCTCCGGCCACCACGACCGCGGACCAGTCATTGAAGGGGCTTTTCGGAGACGTCTGGGCGAAGGCGGCCGAGGCGGCGAAGGCCGCGATCAGTCCGACAATGACGCCGAGCCCCCGCCCCATCGCCCGCTCCCTATCCCTTGTACCGCGTGAAGGGCGTCGGCATCGCCGTGCCCGTGGCCCGCGCCAGGGTCCGCCCCTGGTCGTCGAGCAACTCGCCCTCGGTGAAGGCGATGGTCTTGCCCCAGCGCACCACCCGGCCGATCCCGCGGATCGAGCCGGGCAGGGCGGGGCGGAAGAAGCTGGTCTTCATCTCGACGGTCGGGGCGACCGCGGTCATGCCCGAGGCGACCATGCAGGCCACGCTCATGCATTCGTCCAGCATGGCGCAGAGGTAGCCGCCCTGGATCTGCTTCATCGGGTTGGTCAACTGCTCGGAGGCCTCGAAAGCCACCTCGACCTCGCGGTCGGCCTGGCTGACGCGCACCATCCGGAAGCCGAGCAGCTGCGAGCCGGGCGGCTGGCGCTTTGTCCCGGTGAAGCGGGCCAGCAGTTCCTCGTCGGTGAAGCTTTTGACTTCCTCGGTCGTCGTGTCGCTCAAGGCCGGCTCACTTCTTCCGGAACTGGTCGAGGGACACGACCTTGGGGCCGTCGTCCGTGGGCGGCGTTTCATCGTCCCCGCCTTCGTCGCCGGCTTCGAGCAGCACGGGCTCGGCCTCGGGCGGCGGCTCGAACTGCAGGCCGAACTGGACGTAGGGGTCGAAGAAGCGGGTCACCGCCGCATAGGGCACGGACAACCGCTTGGGCGAGCCGCCGAACTTCAGGGTGACCGTGAAGAAGGTCTCGCCCGGCGCCAGATCCCAGTACTGGTGCTGCAGGACGATGGTCATCTCCTCCGGGTACTTGGACAACACCTCGATCGGCCCCGAGACGCCCGGCGCCTTGGTGCGGAAGGTGATGTAGAAGTGGTGCTCGCCGGGAATCCCGCCGGGCGCGGCCGCCACCTTGAGCGCGGCCTTGACCACGCCCCGCAGGGCGTCCTGGGCCATGGCTTCGTAGTTCATCTGGTCGTTGGGAGGCGTCGCGTCGGCCATGGAGTCACTTGCTGCGGAAAAGGCCGTCGCAAGGTAGCCTGTCGCAAAGCCCGCGCAAAGACGCCGCGGACGTCGCGGAGGGACCGATGCCGATCAATGGACGGGTGTGGCTCGCGATCCTCGCCGCGACGACGCTGGCGGGCGCCGGATCGGCGTCCCGGAGCGCGCCGCCCGCCGCGCCGAGCCTCTGTGTCGCGGGCGAGACGCCGGTGCTGAGCTGCGGAGTGAAGGGCGGGAAGATCCTGTCGTTGTGCGCGTCGGGCCGCCTGGACACCGCCGCCGCGACGCGGCTGCAGTACCGTTTCGGACGGCGGGGCGCGCCGGAACTGGTCTGGCCGACAGGGCCGGAGGCTCCGGCCGGACGCTTCCGTCTGGCTGCCACCCCCTATGCGGGCGGCGGCGAAGAGCGGATTCGCTTCTCGATCGGGGCCTTCGACTACGTGGTCTTCCAGCGGACCATCGCCGGCGACTGGAACCCCGACGGGACGCGGGACCACTTCCAGGACGAGGGCGTGGCCGTGCTCCGGGCCGGCAAGGTGGTCGGCCGCCAGACCTGCACGACCGCCGTCGCCAACGAGGGCTTCCCGAAGATGTACGACCTGCTGGAGCGTGAGGAGACCGAGCCGCTGGATATCCCCTGCTGCGGGCAGAAGTAGGGCCCTGCGTCCTTCGCGACGCGCTTCGCGCTCCTCAGGATGACGAAGGTTGGTGGGCGGCCCGCAAAAGCTCGTCAGGGTGAGGAGCGAGCTCTTCGGCGAGCGTCGCGAACCCCGCACGGCTTCGCCGCCTCACGGGTTTCACCCTGACGGTTGGGGAGGTGGTGCGGAGCGCTCCGGTCTTGCCCGGATGTCTGTTTGTGCAAGGTGCAAGAATGGGAAGACCGTAACGCTCCGCGAAGATCGTTATCCGGAAGCTTCCGCTCGGCAGCCGTGTTCGGGCTTGGCCGGAGCGCCTCCGGCGGGCGGGCAAGGCAGCGGCCTCGTCCCGGACCGGATGAGTAACCCCCTCACCCCTGTCCCCGTTCGAACTCCATCCCGACGCCGCAAGGTCGCTGGCCATGCGCCCTCCCCGTGCGACGGGACAAGGTGAAGGATAAGGGCGCCGGATCGGAGGGGGATAAAATCGTTCTATCCCCCCATCTCCGCCTCCCCGGCGACCCGAAGGGCGGCGCGGAGCGCCAACGCCGGGGTCCATGCGAAGCAGGGGCTGGAACAGCGTCGTGGGTCCCGGCCTTCGCCGGGAAGACGGGGGATAGAGCCGAGACGACGTTGGGCAGGGCCTGGAAGAAAGGGTGGGGGATTCTGTTTGCAGGCTCCCCCGGGCCCAGCCAGAGGATCTGAACCCCCTGGGCTTTAGTCTGAGTTCGCTAGAACCGCATTACGCGGCGACGGCGTACTCTTCAGCGAAGTTATCGTTCGCAGTTAGTTTAATGGCCCGAAACGGTGAGCCACGCCGAGACAAAGAATACGTCTTTACACGTCTGTCGATGCTGATCGGCCCCATGCTCTTCGCGATAACTCGAAGGAGATTGGTGGAGCCGCCGGGAATCGCACCCGGGTCCAGTCCGTTTATTACACGCTCGTTTATGCCCATAGTCCGGGCAAGCCCGGACACTGCCAATATAGGGATGAAAGGTCGTCGGGGGAAGAACCCGACGCGGAATCACGGCGCCGTCCCCTCGTCGGGGTCCCGCACCGTCGGCACATCCGGCGGCTGTGGCCGGTCGCCCGGCGCGGCCCGCAGCCTGCCGCCGCGCGCCAGCAGATCGTCATAGGCCCTGCGCGCCGACGTCTTGTCGGCGCCGCGCGGGAAGATGACGTCGAAGCGGGGCTCCAGGCCGAACCCGGCCTCCAGCGCCGCCTGCAGGGCCGGCGCGATCGAGCCGGCTTCCTCGTCGAGGCAGGCCCGGCGCAGGTGGCGACTGGCGCCCGGCGTGGCCAGGGTCACATCCCAGGACACCCCGTCGACGCAGACAGGGGCTGCGTCGCCGCCGGCTTCCTAGGTGACCACGAAGCGCGGCGCCCGCCACATAGGGTCATCAAGCACCGCACGCACGGCGGCGGCCTTTTCCGGCGACAGCGCTTCGTCGAAGGCGATGCGGCGGGCGATCGCCGGTTCGCAGCAGCCGAGACCCGCACGGGCCTGTACGAAGGCCTTGCCGTCCCGGCGCAGGGTGATGCGGATCACCGCCTGGCGCACGCCCCGGGACGGGCGGGCCCAGACCTCCAGCACCGCCTCGCCGCGACGGACCAGCTGGCTCTGCAGCGGCTGCAGGCCCCAGAGGCGGTACATCAGCGGATCGACGCCGTTGTCGATGGGGGGCGAGGTTTCACCCCGGCCGGCCCGGCGGCCGCCCAGCGGATCCAGGGCCTCCGGCGGCGCGGGCCACGTCTCGTCCCACCAGGCCTTCGGATCCGGCTGCGGAAGGATGTCGGGCGCCGGTGGCGGTGCGGCCAGCAGGGCAAGGGCGATCAGAAGGGCGGTCGGCAGGTGCGGGTCTCCCCTACATGCCCTCGGCGCCTCGCTCGATGGAGAGGACGCCTGTGCGGGACAGTTCCACAAGGCCGAGCGGGCGCATCAGTTCCACGAAGCTGTCGATCTTGCTGGGCGCGCCGGTGATCTCGAACACGAAGCTCTCGGACGTGGTGTCGATCACCTTGGCCCGGAAGATGTCGGAAACGCGCAGCGCCTCGACCCGGTCGGTCCCGGTGCCGCGCACCTTCACCAGGGCCAGTTCGCGCTCGATGCCGTTGGGATCGCGGGTGACGTCGTGGACGCGGCGGACGCTGACCACCTTCGACAGCTGGGCCTCGATCTGCTCCAGCACGTGCGGCGCGCCGCGCGTGACGATGGTGATGCGGCTGGTGTGGGCCCGGCGGTCGGTCTCGGCGACGGTCAGGCTTTCGATGTTGTAGCCCCGGGCGGCGAAAAGCCCGACCACGCGGTGCAGGACGCCGGCCTCGTTGTCGACGAGCAGCGCGAAGGTGGCGAGGTTTTCGACCACGTCCGCATGGGACATGTCGTAGGCAGAGGCGGGGTTGGGTGCGGTGTTCATGGCTGCTCTTAAACCAGTCGCCGCCCGGCTTCATCAATGACCTTGCCGATGTCGTCGCCGCCTTCGGGCAGGATCATCTCGTTGTGAGCCTTGCCCGACGGGATCATCGGCAGGCAATTCTCCAGCTTCTCGACGCGGCAGTCGAAGATCACCGGGTGCGGACTGTCGATCATCTCGAGGATCTTCGCGTCCAGCTCGGCGGGGTCGCTGCAGCGGATGCCGATGGCTCCGTAGGCCTCGGCCAGCTTGACGAAGTCGGGCAGGCTCTCGGAGTAGGACTGGCTGTAGCGCTCGCCGTGCAGCAGCTGCTGCCACTGGCGGACCATGCCCATCCACTCGTTGTTGAGGATGAAGATCTTGATCGGCAGGCCGTACTGCACGGCCGTCGACAGCTCCTGGATGCACATCTGGATCGAGGCTTCGCCGGCGATGTCGATGACCAGGCTGTCGGGGTGGGCCAGCTGAACGCCCACGGCGGCGGGCATGCCGTAGCCCATGGTGCCCAGACCCCCGGAGGTCATCCAGCGGTTGGGCTCCTGGAAGCGATAGAACTGGGCGGCCCACATCTGGTGCTGGCCGACCTCGGTGGTGATGTAGGTGTCGCGGGACTTGGTCAGCTCGTAGAGCCGCTCGATGGCCTGCTGCGGCTTGATGGCCGTGGCTGAGGGCGTGTAGCGCAGGCACTGGACGGCCCGCCAGGCGTCGATCTGCCGCCACCAGTCATCCAGGGCGGTGCGGTTGGCCTCCAGCCCCTCGGCCTTCCAGGCGGCGATCATGTCGTCCAGCACGCTGCGCGCGTCGCCGATGATGCCGATGTCGACCCGGACGTTTTTGTTGATCGAGGAGGCGTCGATATCGATGTGGATCTTCTTGCTGTTCGGCGAGAAGGCGTCGAGCCGGCCGGTGACGCGGTCATCGAACCGGGCGCCGACGCAGATCATCACGTCGCAGTCGTGCATGGCGTGGTTGGCCTCGAACGTGCCGTGCATGCCCAGCATGCCCAGCCAGGCCGGGTCCGCGGCCGGGAAGGCGCCCAGGCCCATCAGGGTCGAGGTCACCGGCGCGCCGGTCATGGCCGCGAAGGTCCGCAGGGCCGCGCTGGCCGCCGGGCCCGCGTTGATGACGCCGCCGCCGGTGTAGAAGACCGGCCGCCGGGCCTTGGCGATCAGGCGCACGGCCTCGGCGATCTTGCCCGCGTCTCCCTTGGTTCGCGGCGCATAGCCGTGGCTGAAGCTGACCTCGTCCGGCCTCTGGTAGATCGCCGTGCTGAACTGGACGTCCTTGGGGATGTCGATCAGCACCGGGCCGGGCCGGCCGGTGGTGGCGATATGGAAGGCCTCGTGGATGATCCGCGGCAGGTCGGCGACGTCCTTCACCAGATAGTTGTGCTTGGTGCAGGCGCGGGTGATGCCGACGGTGTCGGCCTCCTGGAAGGCGTCGGTGCCGATCAGGTGGGTGGGGACCTGGCCGGTGAAGACCACCATCGGAATGCTGTCCATCAGCGCGTCGACGATGCCGGTGATGGCGTTGGTCGCACCCGGGCCGGAGGTGACCAGCACCACGCCCGGCTTGCCGGTCGAGCGGGCGTAGCCCTCGGCGGCGTGGGTCGCGCCCTGCTCGTGGCGGACCAGGATGTGCCGCAGGCGCTCGCCATGCGTCTCGTTGTCGTTGAACAGCGCGTCATAGATCGGCAGGACCGCGCCGCCCGGGTAGCCGAACAGGGTGTCGACGCCCTGGTCGACGAGCGCCTGAACCACCATCTCGGCGCCGGTCATCGATCGGGCGGCGGTCTGGGCGGGGGCGGTAGTGAGGGTCTGGGCGGTCATGACGGCGTCTCGGGATCGGAAAAGGGCAATAAAAAAGGCCCGCTGAAGGGCCTGGGAACACGCGACCGGCGACAACGCGACCGTTTGGTCGCGCCGTGTCGGCCGCTAGGTAAGTACGATGATGGTCTTGGGGGCCGCGCTGCGCACGATGCTTGCTCCAAATCGTCTCTGGAGCCAATGCCACGCTAGCGAAGGCCGGTCAAGGCTGGGCCGTGCGCAAGGAATTGCCCCCAGGCGGCCTCGGCGTCGGTTTGCGTAATCCTCGGCCAGTCCGGGGTCTGGTTTCGCAGCCAGGTCAGCTGCCGCTTGGCGTAGCGGCGGGTTTCGCGGCGGGCGAGGTCGGCGGCCTCGCCGAGGGACGACTCGCCGCGCAGATGGGCGGCCAGTTCGCGCACGCCGACGGCCTTCATCACCGGCAGCTCCGGGTCAAGGTCGCGGGCGATCAGGGCGCGGACCTCCTCCAGCGCGCTATCGGCCAGCATGGCGTCGAAGCGGGCGTCGCAGCGCGCGTAGAGCGCCTCCCGGTCCGGCTCGATGACCACCGCCCGCCAGGCGTCGGCGGGCAGGGCGGGGGAGGTTTCCGCCTGCCAGGCGGTCAGCGGCTTGCCGGTGGCTTCGAGCACCTCCATCGCCCGGGACAGGCGCATTCGGTCGCCCGGCGCGATGCGGGCCTCCGCGACCGGGTCGAACGAGGCCAGCAGCTCGCGGAACCGTGCTTCGCCGAGGTCGTCGAAGGTCTTGCCGACGCCGGTGCGAACGGCGGCGGGTGTCGGCGGGATATCGGCCAGGCCCTCGGTCAGGGCCTTGAAGTAGAGGCCGGTGCCGCCGACCACGACCGGGACCCGGCCCCGGCCCCGGATCTCGTCCAGCAGGGGCGAGGCGGCCCGGGCCCAGCGGCCGACCGACCAGCCGTCGGCGCCGTCGACGACGCCGAACAGGTGATGCGGGATCCCGTCCATCTCATCGCCGGTCGGGCGGGCGCTGAGGGCGCGCAGGTCTACGTAAAGCTGCAGCGCGTCGGCGTTGACGATCTCGCCGCCCATCGCCCGCGCGGCGCGCAACGCCAGGGCGGACTTGCCGCTGGCGGTCGGGCCGTGGATGAGCAGGACGGAGGGCATGGGGGCCGGCATAGGTCATGGGTTCAGGGGGCGCCATGATTATCGCTCCTCTCCCAAATGGGAGAGGAGCGACAGGCGACGGTTCCCATTATTGCGAAACCACGCTACCCGCACCCGCATGTCTCTCGCCGTCACGCTCGTCGCCGCCGATCCCGCCGCGCTTCCGGCCGCCATCGAGGTCGCGGAGATCACGATCGCCCGCATGGGCCTTGGCACCGGCGCGCCCGATCTTCTTGGCCCCAACGCCGCCGACCTGACTGTCGCGGGAGACCTGCGCGAGCTGGTGCGCGAGCGCCTTGAGGCGGCGCTGTCCGGCCGGGCTGTCGACATCTGCGTGCAGTCTGCGGAAGGCCGCCGCAAGCGCCTGCTGATCGCCGACATGGACAGCACCATCATCGGCTGCGAGTGCATCGACGAGCTGGCCGACTTCGCCGGGGTGAAGGACCAGGTGGCGGAAATCACCGAACGCGCAATGCGCGGCGAACTGGCCTTCGAGGGCGCACTGCGCGAGCGGGTGGCGATGCTCAAGGGCCTGGGCCTGGAAAAGCTGCAGGCCTGTTTCGACGACCGCGTGCGGCTCAATGCCGGCGCGGAGATCCTGGTCCGGACCATGGCCGCCCACGGCGCGCGCTGCGTGCTGGTCAGCGGCGGCTTCACCTTCTTCACCAGCCGGGTGATGGCGGCGGCGGGCTTCCACGCCAACCGGGCCAACACCTTGGGCGACGACGGCGCGGTGCTGACCGGTGTGGTCGGCGAGCCGATCCTGGGGCGCGAGGCCAAGCTGACGGCGCTGCGCGAGGAGACGGCGGCGCTCGGCCTGACGCCCGCCGAGGCTCTGGCCGTGGGCGACGGCGCCAATGACCTGGCGATGATAGAGGTCGCCGGCCTGGGCGTCGCCTACCGCGCCAAGCCGGTGGTGGCGGAAAAGGCCCACGCGAAGGTGGACCACGCCGACCTGACAGCGCTGCTCTACTTCCAAGGCTATCGCGCCGAGGACTTCGCGGAGGTCGGGGAGCTGCGTCCCCCTCAGCCGTAAGTCGCCGGGGACACGCACTGACGTGCATGTCCCCGCTCAACTATTGCCCGGTCGGGCCCTTGCTGAAGTAGCGGAAGAAGGCGCTGTCGGGCGACAGGACCAGGGTCGTGCCCTGGCCGAGCGACGCGTCATACGCCTGCAGCGAGCGGTAGTAGGCCGCGAAGGACGGGTCCTTGCCGAAGCTCTCGGCAAAGATCTTCGCCCGTTCGGCGTCGGCTTCACCGCGGATGATCCCGGCCTCCTGCGTGGCGGTGGCGACGATCTCGCGCTGGCGCTGGGCGCCCTCGGCGCGGATACGGGCCGCCTCCTGCTGGCGAGCGGTCTTCATGCGGTCGAAGACGGCTTCCTGGTTGGCCTCCGGCAGATCGGCGCTGCGAATGCGCACGTCGATCACCTGCAGGCCGAGGCGCGACCGGGTGGTGCGGTCCGAAAGGTTCTCGCGAACCTGACGGGTCAGCAGGGCGCGGCGGCGGGAGATGATGTCCTCCGAGCTCGCCGAACCCAGCACCTGACGCAGCGAGGCGTTGATCACCGAGTTCAGGCGATCCTTGGCGACGCGGTCGTCGCCCAGGCCGGTGTAGAACCGGACCGGATCGTTGATGCGATAGCGCACGAAGGCGTCGACCATCAGGCGCTCCTGATTGGCCGTCAGGATCTCCTGGCGGTTCACCTGGATCGACTGGTTGCGCTTGTCGAACAGCAGGCGGGTCTCGAGGAACGGGACCTTGACCTTCAGGCCGGGGCCGTCGTCGGGGCTGGCGTTGACGGTGCGGACCACCTCGCCGAGGCGGATGACCAGGGCCTGGTTCGTCTGGCCGACGACGTAGACGGTCTGGCTGAGCACGATCAGCAGTCCGGCGGCGATGATGCCGAGGACGGTGAGACGCTGGTTGGTCATTGGACGCCTCCCGGGACGCGCTGGGGCAGGGCCGGAGTCGTGGTCGCCGGCCCGGACTGCGGAGTCGCCCGGGGACGGAACACGTCCGGCGGCAGGATGATCGGGGCGCTGGCGCCCTTGCTGTCGATGATGACCTTGTTGGTCTTGGTCAGCACCCGCTCCATGGTTTCGATGTAGAGGCGGTCGCGGGTCACGCCGGGCGCGAGCTTGTACTGTTCATAGACCTGGTTGAAGCGTGCCGCTTCACCGGCCGCTTCCCGCACGACCTGCGAGCGGTAACCGATCGCCTCGTTGCGGACCTGGGCGGCGGTGCCTCGGGCCTGGTTGGCCAGCGATTCCGCGTTCTGGCTGGCGTTGTTCACGTCCCGGAAGGCGTCGACGACTTCCTTGGGCGGGTTGGCGTCGCTGATCTGCACGCCGTCGATGATGATCCCGGCGCCGTAGCCGTCGAGGATGCCCTGCATCAGAGAGGCGACCTCGATCTGGATCTGGCCGCGGCTGCGGCTGATGATGGCGTCCAGCTCGCTGCGGCCGATCACCTCGCGCATGGCGCTCTCGGCCACGGCCGACAGGGTCGCCTCAGGATCGGTGATGTTGAACAGGTAGCGGCCGGGGTTGGACACGCGCCAGGTCACCGAGAAGCTCAGATCGACGATGTTCTCATCGCCGGTCAGCATCAGGGTGTCGGCGTCGCCGGTCGCCGCGCCGACGGCCTGGGTCCGCAGGGTGGTGACGTCCAGCTTCTGCGACCGCTCTATCAGCGGGAAGTGATAGCCGATGCCTGGCGTGTAGCTGCGGGTCCAGGCCCCGAAGGTCGTGACGACCGCCTCTTCACGGGGCCCGACGACGATGACGCCGGCGAGCACATAGAGCGCCACCAGCGCGCCGCCGGCCAGCGGGGCGATCTTGCGCAGCTGGATCTGGTCGCCGCCGCCGGAGCCGCCGCCGCCTCGCGTCAGGCCGGCGATGAACGCCTCTATCCGGCGCTGGATATCGGCAAGGTCGGGCGGTGTTCCGCCCGGTCCACGACCGGGGCCTCGTCCGGGGCCGCCAGGGCCGCCGGGGCCGCGTCCACCGGACTCCGGCCGTTGGGGTTCGTCTTTGCCACCAGGAGGCGGGGGCGAGCCCCAGGGTCCGGGGTTGGCGTTGTCATTCCAGGGCATCTGTGTTGCGTCGCTTTTCCGTCGTGTGTCGGCGGGCTTGCAAGCCGGCGCGGTCATGCGGATATGTGACGCCCCGCCGTCCAAGGCAAGACGAACCCGACATGACAAGTTTTCACACTTCCGCTGACCGCGACGCCGTACTGCGCGCGCTGGACGCCGTCATCGACCCGCGAACGGGGCAGGGCCTCGCCTCGGCGGGTCTGGTTCAGGGTCTGGTGATCCGCGAAGGCCGGGCCGGGTTCATGCTCGAGGTGCCCGCCGCCGACGCGGCCGCCTACGCCCCGGTCCGCGCTCAGGCCGAGGCCGTGCTCGCCGCACTGCCGGGCGTGGAGCGGGCGCAGGTCGTCCTGACCGCGTCCGCGCCCGAGGGCGTCACCCGCCAGCGCAAGGGCGCGCGGGTGTCCGAGGACCCCAAGGCGGCCCTCAAGCCGCGCAAGGAAGTCACCCGTCCCGCCCATGTGAAGCGGGTCATCGCCGTGGCCAGCGGCAAGGGCGGGGTCGGCAAGTCCACCGTCTCGGTCAACCTGGCCTGCGCCTTCGCCGGCCTGGGGCTGCGCGTGGGGCTGCTGGACGCCGACGTCTACGGCCCGTCCGCGCCCCGGATGATGGGCGTCGACGGCGAGCCGGTGTTTGTCGACGGCAAGCTGCAGCCGCTGAAGGCCCACGGCGTCGTCCTGATGTCGATCGGCTTCCTCGTCGACGAGGGCTCGCCGATGATCTGGCGCGGGCCGATGGCCTCCTCGGCCGTGCGCCAGATGGTCAACGATGTGCGCTGGGGCACGGAGGACGAGCCTCTCGACCTGCTGGTCATCGACATGCCGCCCGGCACCGGCGACATCCACCTGACCCTGATGGAGAACTTCGCGGTCGACGGGGTGGTCATCGTCTCGACGCCGCAGGAGATCGCGCTGATCGACGCCCGCCGCGCCGCCGCCATGTTCCGCAAGACCGGGGCGACCATCCTGGGCGTCATCGAGAACATGGCCTTTTTCGCCGACCCCTCGACCGGCCGGCCGATTCCGATCTTCGGGACCGGCGGGGCCAAGGCCGAGGCGGCGAACCTGGGCGTGCCCGTGCTGGCCGAGATTCCCATCGAGATCGCGCTGCGCCAGTCCGGCGACGACGGAAAGCCGCTGACCGCCGGCGACGGCGGCGGGGCCGCCGCCGACGCCTTCAGGGCGGCGGCGAAGCGGCTGCTCTAACCCGCCGGGGTCCCCGCCGCGGCCAGCGCCTCGGCGTCACGGACAGCCAGCGCGCCGCGGATCTCGTCATGCTCCGTGCGGCCCAGCGCGTAGCCGCGGATCGCCCAGGCGGCCAGCAGCACCAGTGTCACCGGCGGGACGGTGTAGAGCAGCAGAAGCCCCATCAGCGCCTCCGGCGTGTTGGTCGCATCGGGCGCGGCGTTGAAGCCGAACCCGGCCAGCAGCGGCAGAGCGATGGCCACGGCCAGGGCCGAGCCGATCTTGGCTGTGCTGGTGACCAGCGAGTAGAGGATGCCGATGCGGTCCTTGCCCGTTTCCAGCCGCACCTGGTCGCCGACGTCCGCGACCATGGCCCGCACCAGGAAGGCGAAGGCCGACAGGATGCCGCCGGCGAGGAACATGCCCGGCGCCAGCAGCCAGAACGACTTCGACGGCAACAGCGGCAGAACGGCCTGCGCGATGGCGTAGAGGATCGAGGCCAGGATCAGCGAGCGGTGCTTGCCGATCTTCATCGCGCTCCAGGCCCAGATCGGCGCGCCGAACAGTCCCGCCAGCGAGAACAGGATCAGCATCATGAAGGCCTCGGCCTCGGTGTACCCGCGCGCCTGCTTCATGAAGAACAGATACAGCGGCGAGGTGATGGCCGGACCGAGCGTGAACAGCAGGTCGGCCAGCAGCAGGCGGCGCATCGCGGGGTGGGCGATGAGCCTGGGGAAGTCCTTCAGCGAGGCGCGGTCGGCATGGAGCGAGGGTCGGATCGTCTCGGGCGTCGCCAGGGTGACGATCAGGGTGGTGACCGGCACGGTCAGCAGGATGATCCAGCCCATAAGCTGGACGGCCTCGGCCCCCTCCTTGCCCATCAGGATCGGCACCAGCAGGGCGAGGACGCCGCCCAGCACCCCGGTCACGGCGCCGAAGGCGTAGACCTTGGAGCGCTCGTCGTAGTCGTCGGTCAGGACCGCGCCCCAGGCGACCTGCGACAGCACCAGCATCGAAAAGCCGATGTACATCAGCGTCAGCCACAGGAAGAGGTAGACCTCGCTGACGCCCGGGCCGGCGAAGAACAGCTTCCAGGTGCCGATCATCAGGATCGGGGCGGAGGCAATCAGCCAGACGCGATAGCGGCCGATGCGGGTCCGCGTACGGTCCATCAGCATGCCGATGGCGGGGTCGACGAAGATATCGAGCAGCTTCACCGCGCCGAAGATCAGGCCCACCGCCGCCAGCGAGAGGCCGAGAAGGCCGGCGTAGTAGGGCGGCAGATTGACCAGCAGCGGCGTGGACAGGGCCCCGACCGGCGCCGTGGCCAGAGAGAAGGCCATGATGGTGCGGAGGGGGATGGGCCCCTTGGGCTTGACGGTGGTCACTGGCGATTCCCCTTACGCCTCTGCGGGCGTCACGGAGAGCATCCGCCGATGCCGCCGGGGAAGCGCAAATGAAAAAGGGGACATGCACTTCAGTGCGTGTCCCCTGCGCTTCAAAGCCGATGGGGACACGTACTGACGTACATGTCCCCGGCTGGATCAGCCGCCCGCCATCTTGCGGAAGAACTTCTGGCCCTGCTCGCCGCCGGCGAAGTAGGCCTTCTGGCCGGCCTCGTCGGAGATCTTGCTCCAGTTGTCGCGGACCTCTTCCACCGACAGGCCGCCTTCGCCCAGGTAGACGCCCTCGGTCTCGATGATGCGCGACAGGGCGAACACGCCGGCGCCGGCGGTCAGGATGGCGCCGGTGGGGGCTTCGTCGGAGGCCAGGTAGACCACGCCCGGGGTCACGTACTCGGGCTTCAGCTTTTCGAGCACTTCCGGCGGCATCAGGCCTTCGGTCATCCGGGTCGCAGCGACCGGGCTGATGGCGTTGATGTGGATGTTGTTCTTCTGGCCCTCGAGCTTGATGGTGTTCATGAAGCCGATGATGCCGAGCTTGGCCGCGCCGTAGTTGGACTGGCCGAAGTTGCCGTACAGGCCCGACGAGGAGGTCGTGACGACGATGCGGCCGTAGTTCTGGGCCTTCATGATCTCCCAGACCGCCTTGGTCGGCTTCATGGTGCCCATCAGGTGGACGTTCAGCACCAGTTCGAAGTCCTCGACGGTCATCTTCGAGAACGACTTGTCGCGCAGGATGCCGGCGTTGGCGATCAGAATGTCGATGCGGCCCCAGGCGTCCATCGCGTCCTTGATCATCTTGGCCACGCCGGCGTCGTCGGTCACCGACGAGCCGTTGGCGATGGCCTCGCCGCCCATGGCCTTGATCTCGGCCACGACCGCCTCGGCCGCAGCGGAGTTGCCGCCCGAGCCGTCCATCGAGCCGCCCAGGTCGTTGACCAGGACCTTGGCCCCGCGACGGGCCAGCTCCAGCGCGTGCTGGCGGCCGAGCCCGCCGCCCGCGCCCGTGACGATCGCGACTTTCCCGTCGAACCGGATATCGGCCATGTGCGTGTTTCCCTTGCGCTGACTGCTTGTCAGATTTGTCGGCGGCGTTTTGCGGCGCAGCAGGGAAGGCGTCAAGCGGGACGCTACGGCAGAGGCGGCTTCGGACGACCGCCTCTTTCGGCGATGCGCTACTTCGCCCGGTCGGGGACCTTCATCGCGCGCTCGGGGGGAACGCCGGTGGCGACGACCTTCTGGGCGCCGGCGACCTTGCCCGGCTTCATGAACTTGACCAGCACCCGCTGGCCGATGAGAAGCGGCGCGCCATCGGCGGTGACCACCACCTCGACCACCCGCTCGTCGGACCGCTGGGAAGGGTCGTCCGAGGCCAGCTTGCGGGCCCCGAACACGGCGGCGCGGCGCAGGACCGTGCCGGTGTAGACCTTGGTCGGGTCGCCCTCGGGCTGGATCTCGACCTGCTGGCCGACGGCGACGTTGGGGATGTCGCTCTCGACGATCTCGGCGCGGGCGATGCGCGGGGCGTCGGGCTCCAGGTCGAACATGGTCGAGACGTTGAGGGTCGAGGCGCCGGCGCCGGGGTTGGCGTAGCGGCGGGCGATGCGGCCGTCCATCGGGGCGCGGATCACCGTCAGTTCCAGGTTGTACTCGGCCTCGCGCAGGGCGGCGCGGGCGGTGGCGACGCTGGCGCGCTGGGCGTTGATCTGGGCTTCCCAGTCGCGGATGGAGTCGCGCTGCTGGTCCATCTTCTGGCGGGCGACGAAGTTCTCGCCGACCAGGCCCTCAAGGCGCGCGTACTCGCGGCGGGCGGTGTCGAGCTTGACCTGCATGACCGGGATCTGGGCCTGGACCTGTGCCACCTGGGCGCTGGCGCGCTCGACGGCGAGGCGGGCCTCGTCATCTTCCTGGCGGGCGAGGACCTGGCCGGCGACGACGCGGTCGCCCTCCTGCACGAAGACGGCCTTGACCACCCCGCCGCGACGGGCGGCGACCTGGATGATGCCGCCCTCGACATCGACCTTGCCGTTGGCGATGGCCGCGTAGGGGCTGACCACCTTGGTGGCCGCCGCCTTCTCGGCCTGCGCCTTTTTCGCGGCGCCGGCCCTGGACATCATGGTCCAGCCGACGAAGGCGATGATCACCACGACCAGGCCGATCCACAGCCATTTGTTCTTCAGGAAAGCGGGCATTTCGTCGGTCCTTCAGGATCGGTCAGTGCGACGCCAGCGAGGCGTCGGGGTTGGGTGTGCGGCGCTCGTCGGCGATGATCTTGCCGTCCTCGATCTGGATCACCCGGTCGGCCCAGGCCTCCAGGCGCGGATCGTGGGTGACGCAGATCACGGCGGCGCCGTGTTCGGTGGCGGCCCGGCGCAGCAGGCGGATGACCACCTGGCCGTTCTCGCCGTCCAGGGCCGAGGTCGGCTCGTCGGCGAACAGGATGCGGGGGTCCTTGGCCAGCGCCCGGGCGATGGCCACCCGCTGCTTTTCGCCGCCGGACAGTTCGGAGGGGCGCTGGTTCAGGCGATGGCCAAGGCCCACCTCGACCAGCGCCTCGGTGGCGCGGCGCTTGGCCTGCGCGGGGGTCAGGCCCTGGTACTTCAGCACCGTGGTGACCTGCTGCAGCGCCGTCAGGGCGGGGAACAGGTTGAAGCCCTGGAAGATGAAGCCGCAGTGGTCGAGCCGGAAGCGGTCGA
>JBIKII010000028.1:0-21411 GCA_044361705.1 Caulobacter sp. | reverse complement strand
GGCGCACAGACGAGCGCGGCCGCGCACAGGATGGCGATGCGGCGCATGATCAGCTCCCGGGGCGTTCGGTGGGGACGTTGACGACGGTCTTCTTGTCGCCTTCGGTCACGGTGAGGCCGCGGGTCGGCGCGGCGGTCGGGCGGACGGCCGGCCGTCGCGCGACTTTTCGGGGCGCGCTGGAGACCGGCGTGTAGCCACCCGACAGGCCGGTCACCTCGCGGGCGGTCATCGGGCGGACCTCGACGATTTCGGTGGAGCCCGAGCGACGCAACGCCAGCGACAGGGTTCCGGCCTGACCGGCCACGGCCAGCTTGCCGGCGTCCTCGACGCTGACCTCGAGGGTCGCTGTGGTCGGTTCGAACTTCTCGACTGACGCGGGGTCGGCGATCATGTCCATGCCCAGAACGCGGATGTTCTGGAGCACGAGCGAGGAGACGATCAGCCTGTTGCCTTCCGCCCCCTCCACGCCCGGGTCGGAGAGGGCGCGGGCCAGCAGGACGTCGACGCGGTCGCCGGGCAGGACGTGTCCGCCGCCGCCGGCCACCTCGTTGACCTTGATGGTGTAGGCCCGCATGCCGGGGTCGATCAGGGCGGCGACCGAGGGCTTCAGCCCTGGCCCGCTGACCTTGGACGGCAGCAGCGCCTCGCGTGGCGCCAGGGCGGCCAGGGTGACGGGCGCGCCGCCGTCGCGGCCGAGCACCTGGTCGATCGAGGTGAAGGCGCCCTCCGGCATCGAACCGGCGGGGACCTTGATCAGGGTGAGGTTCTTGGCTTCCAGCTTTGTCCCGTAGGGGACGGCGGTGCTCGCCGCGACGATCGTGGACAGGGCGACGGAGGGCTGGGCCGCGGCCTTGCCCGGCCCGGCCTGGGCGTTGGGCAACCAGACCTTGGCCACGAACAGGGCGCCGACGCCCAGGAGGGCTGACGCGCCGAGACTTGCGATAGTGGCGACTCGCATGCTGCGGACCCCGAATATCGGGCGTCGATTGTCGACACCCTTTCCCCAACTTGAGTTCGAGATTGCGGAGTAACCACTTGCAATATATTCAACGAATACACTGAACGATTGTAAACCCTGATCGCGCTCAAAGTATTAGGCTTAACGACCATCAACCTTGATCACCGTTGATGACGGCGGATCCCCGCGACCCAGGCGGCCGCCACCGTCCGGTCATCGCCCAGGATCATCAGCGCCATCAGGATGTCGGCGAGGTTCGTCGAGCCCCTCAGCCGGCGCGCCAGCAGGGGTGTCGCGGCCAGGTCCAGCGCCACGAAGTCGGCCTCGCGTCCGGTCTCGAAGCCGCCGATCCGGTCGGCCAGGCCCAGCGCCCGGGCGCCGCCCAGGGTCGCCAGATAGAAGGCGCGCAGGGGATCGAGCGTCGCGCCGCGCATTTGGGCCACCTGCAGGGCGAGCCCCGCCGTGCGCGGGATCGAGAAGCTGGTCCCGGCCCCGACGTCGCTGCCCAGCGCGGTCCTCACCCCGTGCGCGTCGGCGCGGGCCAGGTCGAACAGCCCGCTGCCCAGGAACAGGTTCGAGCTCGGGCAATGGGCGATGGCCGCGCCCGCCTCCGCCATCCGGTGAAGGGACCGGTCGGTCATGTGGATGCAGTGGGCGAACACCGACCGGGGGCCGACCAGTCCGAAGCGGTCGTAGACGGCCAGGTAGTCGCGGTCCGGAAACCGCTCGGCGACCAGCGCCAGCTCGCGCGGGTTCTCGGCCAGATGGGTCTGCATCCAGACATGGTCGTGCCGCGCCAGCAGCGCGCCGGCGCCGGCCAGCTGGGCGTCGCTGGACGCCAGGGCGAAGCGGGGCGTGACGGCGTAGCCGAGCCGGCCGCGCGATCCCCAGTCGCGGATCAGCGCCTCGGTGTCGGCCTCGCCGCCGGCGCAGGTATCGTTCAGGCCCTCGGGGCCCAGGTCCATCATCGACTTGCCGGCGATCAGCCGCATGTTCCGGGCCAGCGCCGCCTCGAACAGCGCGGCGGTCGCCTCGCGGTGGACGCTCCCGAACACCATGGCGGTGGTCGTGCCGTTGCGCAGAAGCTCGTCGAGGAAGGCCTCGGCCGTCTCCCGGGCATGGGCCAGGTCGGCGAAGGCCCGCTCGGCGGGAAAGGTGCTGCGCTCCAGCCAGTCGAGCAACGGCCCGCCGGGTGCGCCGATCATGTCGGTCTGGGGGAAATGGACGTGGGCGTCGACGAAGCCTGGCGTCAGCAGATGACCGGGAAGATGCTCGACCTCGACATCACCGGACAGGGTCGGCGCCTGCGTCGCCCAGTCGCCCGCCGCCGCCACATGGCCGTCCTCGACGACCAGCAGTCCGTCCGGATGGTGCACGCAGGCGTCGTCGCCCGACGTGCGCGGATCATCGACCATCCAGGCCAGGGCGGCGCGATAGGCGCGGACATTGGACATGGGGGTATGTGGCGGGTGTCCGGGAGAGTACGCAAGCGCCAGTCCTCCCCCGGTTCCGGTCAGAACCGCGCCCGGACGCCGACGAAGGCGCCCTGTCCCGGCGTTCCATAGCCCCGCGCGGTTTCGTAGTCCTCGTCGAACAGGTTCTCGACCCGGCCGTAGAGTTCGACCGTGTCGTTCAGCCGCCAGGAGGCCCGCAGGTCGACCAGGGTGTAGTCGTCCATGACCACGGTGTTGGCGTCGTTGTTGAACGCCTCGCCGACATAGCGGATGGCGGCCGTCGTGGTGACCGCGTCGGACCAGCGCCAGCTCGCCGACACATTGGCCATGTGCTCGGGCCGCCGCGGCAGCTGGTTGCCGTCGTTGAGGCCGGAAGCGTTCTCAGCCTGGGTCCAGGTGTAGGCGCCGCTCAGGGTCAGGGGGCCTGCCTCGGCTCGGCCGGCCAGCTCCAGGCCCTGGGCCTGGGTCTCCTGGATATTGTCGTAGTAGCCGAAGCGGAAGACGCCGTTGGGGTTGCACAGCGGCTCCGTCGAGCCGAAGGCGCAGCTGTAGAAGCGGATCTCGTTGTCCGCCTCGCGCCGGAAGTACGTGGCCGAGACGACGGCGTCCTCGCCCAGCCGCTGCTCGACGCCCAGGTCCCAGCTGTTGAACTCCTCGGGACTGAGCGCGGTGTTGCCGTACTCGCTGTAGAGCTCGTAGAGGCCGGGCGCGCGGAAACCTTGGCCGAAGCTGGCGCGCAGGATTGTGGCGCCTTCGTTCAGGCTCCAGGCGCCGGCCAGCGAGCCCAGGGTGTGGCCGCCATAGGTATCATGGTCATCATGGCGAAGGCCGGCGGTGATCGTCAGTCCGGGCAGGACCTGGCCCTGCACCTGGCCGTAGACGCTGTCGACGCCGACCTTGCCGGTCGTGAAGGGCGGGTTGGGATCGAACGTCCAGGGCGCCCTCTGGCGCATTTCAGCCTGCTCGCTTTCCAGGCCGAAGGTGGCGGTCCAGTCCTCGGTCACGGCGAGGACGCCCTGGTATTCCCGGCGCCGGATCTCGCCGACGCCCTCGAAGGTGATCGGCGCGACCGGGTCGGACGGCTGGTGGGCCTTGCGGTCGGTCTCGGTGTAGCCGAAGGCCAGCCGGTTCTTCAGCCGCCCGTCCAGCAAGGCGACGTTGAGACCGGTGTAGACGACCAGCTCCTCGGTGGTTCCATAGCTGGCGTCGTCGCCGGCGAAGCCGTCGGTGTCGGCCTTGCCGTCCGACCAGACCGCGCGGACCTCGGCCGAGACGGCGTCGGTCAGCGTCAGCCGCAGGCGACCCGACAGGCCGGTGTTCTCGTAGCCGTCGTCTTCCGACCCCGCCGCGAAGGCGCTGACGCCGTCGGTCCGGTAGCGGCTGCCGGCGATCCGCCAGCTGAGCCGCTCGGTCGCGCCGCCCAGGCCCGCCCGCACGTACGCCGTGCCGCGCGAACCGCCCTCGGCGTCGAGCGTGGCCTGGAAACCGTCCGCCGGCTCACGGGTGACGATGTTGATCACGCCGCCGATGGCCTGGCTGCCCCACAGCGTCGACTGGGCGCCCCGCAGGACCTCGATGCGGGCGACGTCGCCGACCAGCAGGTTGCCGAAGTTGGCCGCGCCTTGCGGGGCGGTGGGGTCGTTCATCTTCACCCCGTCGATCAGCAGCACGGTGTGGCTGCTCTCGGCCCCGCGGATGTTGACGCCGGACACGGCGCCGACGCCGCCGTTGCGGGTGTAGCTGACGCCGGGGACGTCATTCAGCAGTTCGATGACGTCCGGCGACTGCGCCGCCTCGATGTCGGCCGTGGACAGCACCGTCACCGAGGCGCCGATGCGGTCGGCGGCCTGCGGCGAGCGGGTGGCGGTGACGATCAGTTCGGCGACGGCGGTGGAGCCCTCGAGGCCGGCGACGTCGGGCGTGGGCGCGGTGGGCGCTTCGGCCGCGAACGCCGGAGCAGCGGCGAGCAGGGTGGCGACGGAAACAGAGCGCAGGTGCGCTCGGGTCATGGGTAGTGTCACGGGTCTTCCTCTTCATTGACGACCCACGTCACGACCCGATCCGGGCGCACGAACGCCCGGGCCCGGCCGCGGACGCGGCTTGGCTTACGGTGTCGTCTCTCGGGAAAACCCGTCCGTTCGGCGCACCCCGGCCGTACGAAGAACGACGGCGCCGGGCAGGTCTCCTGGCTCACGGGTCATCACCTTGGCGCGTCGCCTTCCCAGACCGGCGGGGCCGGTCCAGTGGCATGTGACGCGCGGGCTCGCCGCTTACAGTTGCGGGGGCAGCCGGGGTTTTGAACCCCGTTCCCTTTTCACCCTCTCTCGCGAGAGGGAACCTGACGCTGGCGTCTGGGTATCGGCTGCGGTGCGGGAGGTCAAATCAGAGAGCGAGGCGGCGGATCAGCGCGCCGCCCTGCGCGCGGCCCACTCGGCGCGGGACTGGCCCCAGATGTCGATGGGAAGGTGCTGGAACGGCGCCGGCATCTGGCCGGGGCCCTGGTTGGACGAGCCCAGCCGCTCGGCCACCCGCTGCGAGGGCGTGTTGTCCGGGTCGATGCAGTGGATGACCTCGGTCCAGCCCAGTACGTCGAAGGCCCAGTCGATGGCCGCCGTGGCCCCCTCGACCGCATAGCCCTTGCCCATGGCGGTCGGGTGCAGGCCCCAGCCGACCTCCATGCCCGGCCAGCCCTCGGGCTGCCAGGGGCCGAGGCGCCCGACCCATCGGCCGCTCGACTTCTCGACCAGCGAGAACATGCCGAAGCCCTTGATCGCCCAGCTGCCGGCCATCGAGGCCATGCCGCGCCAGGCGGCGGCGCGCTCCTGCACCCCGCCGATGAACCGGCTGGCGTCAGGGTCGGCCATCATGCCGGCCCAGCCGTCGAGGTCCTCCTCGGCGGTCGGGCGCAGGATCAGGCGGGCAGTTTCGAGGGTGGGGCCGGGTGCGATCATGGGACGCGACGGTACCTCAGCAAGCGGCGCCGTCCAGTCCGGTCAACGGTGGCGCGAAGGCCCCAATGAAAAGGGCGGCCCCGTTTCCGGAACCGCCCCCTCAATTCGATGCAGCCGAAAAGCCTAGACCAGCGACGGGTCGATGGCCTTGCAGGCTTCCATCAGGCCCTGGACCGAGGCGACGGAGGCGGCGAACATCGCCTTCTCTTCGTCGTTGGTCTCGAACTCGATGACCTTCTCCGCGCCGCCGGCGCCGATCACCACCGGTACGCCGACGTAGAGGTCCTTGAGGCCGTACTGGCCGGTCAGGAAGGTGGCGCAGGGCAGGACACGCTTCTTGTCCTTAAGGTAGCTGGTCGCCATGGCGATGGCGCTTTCGGCCGGGGCGTAGAAGGCGCTACCGGTCTTCAGCAGGGCGACGATCTCGCCGCCGCCGCCGCGGGTGCGCTTGACGATGCCGTCGAGCTCTTCCTGGGTCATCCAGCCTTGCTTGACCAGTTCCGGCAGCGGCAGGCCGCCGACCGTCGAGTGGCGCACCATCGGCACCATGTCGTCGCCGTGGCCGCCGAGCGTCCAGGCGTGGATGTCCTCGACCGACACGCCGGTCTTTTCGGCCAGGAAGTAGGCGAAGCGCGCGCTGTCGAGCACGCCGGCCATGCCGATGACCTTCTCCTTGGGCAGGCCCGAGAACTGCTGCAGGGCCCAGACCATGGCGTCGAGCGGGTTGGTGATGCAGATGACGAAGGCGTTCGGGGCGTGGGCCTTGATGCCGTCGCCGACGGCCTTCATGACCTTCAGGTTGATGCCCAGCAGGTCGTCGCGGCTCATGCCCGGCTTGCGCGGCACGCCGGCGGTGACGATGCAGACGTCGGCGCCGGCGATGTCGGCGTAGTCGTTGGCGCCCTTCAGCGCGATGTCCTTGCCGAACACAGCGCTGGCCTCGGCGATGTCGAGCGCCTTGCCCTGCGGCGTGCCCTCGGCGATGTCGAACAGGATGATGTCGCCCAGCTCTTCGCGCGCCGCGATGTGAGCCAGGGTGCCGCCGATCATGCCGGCGCCGATGAGGGCGATCTTCGCGCGAGCCATCTTTGGGCGTCTCCGTCTTGTGGATAGGGGTCGGTCGGCGGTCTAGCCCTCGCAAGGCCGCGCCTCAAGCCCTCTTTCGCGGATGCGAAGAGCGGGGCATTAGGCACTGCGTGGTTCGCGACGCTCGCGAAGAGCTCGCTCCTCACCATGACGAAGGTGGATTGTATTCCACGGAGCTCGTCATCCTGAGGAGCGCTCGAAGAGCGCGTCGCGAAGGACGCACTGGAGAGAGGCCCCATGTCCAAGACCAACCCCGGCAACTATTTCGAAGACTTCCGCCTCGGCCAGGTGCTCAGCCACGCGACGCCGCGGACGGTCACGGCCGGGGACGTGGCGCTGTACAATGCGCTGTACGGGCCGCGGTTCGCGCTGACCTCGAGCGACGAGTTCGCGCGGTCGTGCGGGCTGCCGGCTTCGCCGGTCGATCCGCTGGTCGCCTTCCACATGATCTTCGGCAAGACCGTGCCCGACATCAGCCTGAACGCCGTGGCCAACCTGGGCTACGCCGAGGGGCTGTTCCTGAAGGCGCTCTACCCGGGCGACACGGTGACCGCGACGAGCGAGGTCATCGGGCTGAAGGAGAACTCCAACCGCAAGACCGGGGTCGTCTATGTGCGCACCACCGGCGAGAACCAGCACGGCGAGACGGTGCTCAGCTACGTGCGCTGGGTGATGGTCCGCAAGCGGAGCGAGGACGCCGAGGTCGGCGAGCAGGCGACGCCGAAGCTGGCGACGGCCGTGGCGGCGAGCGACCTGCTGCTCCCGGAGGGCCTCGATTTCTCGAAGTACGACTTCGCCCTGGCCGGGGCGCCGCACGCGTTCGAGGACTACGAGATCGGCGAGAAGATCGACCATGTCGACGGGATGGCGGTCGAGGAAGCCGAGCACCAGATGGCGACGCGCCTCTACCAGAACACCGCCAAGGTCCACTTCAACCAGTATGAGCGCGCCAAGGACCCGACCGGCCGCCGGCTGGTCTACGGCGGGGTGGTGATCTCCACCGCCAAGGCGCTGAGCTTCAACGGGCTGCAGAACGCCGGGCTGATGCTGGCCATCAACGGCGGGCGGCACGTGAACCCCTACTTCGCCGGCGCGACGGTCTTTGCGTGGTCTGAAGTGCTGGACAAGGCCGACCTCGGCGAGGGCGTAGGCGCCCTGCGCCTGCGGCTGGTGGCGACCAAGGACCGTCCCTGTGCGGATTTCCCTGACAAGGACGAGGCCGGCGCCTATCCGGCCGAGGTCATCCTCGACTTCGACTACTGGGCCGCGGTTCCCAAGCGTGGCTGAGTTTCAGGTGGACGCGGCCTTCGAGGCCGGTTCGGTCGCGGTCGGCGAGCTGCCGCTCTGCCATGTGCGCCTGCAGGCCGACGCCCGCTGGCCCTGGTTGATCCTGATCCCGCGCCGGCCCGGCCTGCGCGAGGTCGAGGACCTGTCGGCGGCGGAGCGCGCGCAGCTGATGGAGGAGACAGTGTTGGCGGGGCAGGCCGTGCGGGCGATGGGCGCGGCGACGGGGTTCACCGTTGAGAAGCTCAATATCGGCGCCCTCGGCAACGTGACGCCACAGCTACATGTGCATGTGGTCGGACGACGCGTGGGCGACGCCGCATGGGCCGGGCCGGTGTGGGGCGTGGGCGTGGCTGAAGCCTATGGAGTTGAGGCGCTCGCTGTGGCGGTGGCGGCGGTGCGTCGGGAACTGGACCTCTAACCCGCCGTCATCCTCGCTCTTGTGGCGAGGAGATGATTGTGTCGGCTCGCAGGCGAGCGTGCGATCACGGTCTCACGATGAACTGTGCGAGGGATCCTCGGGACAAGCTCGAGGATGACGGAGCGTTTTAGTTCCGCCGCATTGTCACAGCCCGCGTCCCGGCTTCGTCGCTCATGTCTCCCACCCAGCCGCCGGGGCCGCTGGCCGACAGGGTCAGTACCGTCAACGGGCGGCCGTAACCGCGATTGATCCGTACAATGAGAATCGAGCCTGTGCGCTCCAGGCTCTCGATCAGGCCGACGCGGCCCGAGCCGCCCATCGCGCGCCAGGCGCCTTCCAGCGTTCCGCCGGCGCCTTTGTCGACCAGTTGCAGGCCGTAAAGCGCCGCGCCGTCGGCCCCGCGCACGGTCCAGCCGCCGTCCAGCGGCCCGAGCAGGCCCTGGGCGCTGGAGGCCGAGCCACGGACGCGGGCCTCGTAGCCGAGGTCGATCTGGCTGGGCGGGCCGTCGGGCGAGCGACCGAACTCGTCGATCATGACGGGCCGGTCGAGCGTGGGGCGCGTCGGCGCCGGGCGACGCGGCGTGGCGGTGATGACCGGCGCCGGATCCGTCGGCGCAATGGCCTGGGGCGTCTGCGGCAACAGCACCGGCGCGGCCGGCTGTGCCCCGGGGACGAACGGCGCGGCCAGCAGGGCCTCCTGCTCCTCCCGCGCGGACACCTCCTCCTCCGGATCGGCCGAGTCGGTGGACTGGTCCGGCGGAAGGGCGTCGAGCAGGTCGGCGATCGGGTCGCCCACTGTCTCCGGCGCTTCCGTGTTCGGCGTTACCGGCGCCTCGTAGAACACCTGCGCCCCGGCGGGGGACGCCAGGGTCAGGGTCGCGAGCAGCAGCAGGAGGACGCCGGGACGGATCAAGCGGCCTCCGCCTCGCGGATGGCGTCGGCCACGGCGACCAGCCGCCGCGACTGCTCCAGGTGCAGCAGCTCGGCCATCTTGCCCTCGACGCGGATGGCGCCCTTGCCCTGGTTCTCCGGCAGGGCGAAGGCGGCGATCACGGCGCGGGCGAACTCGACCTCGGCCGGGGCCGGCGAGAACACCAGGTTGCAGAGGTCGATCTGCTTGGGATGGATCAGGGTCTTGCCGTCGAAGCCGAAGTCGACGCCCTGGCGACAGACGGCTTCCAGCGAATTCTGGTCCTCGATGTCGTTGTGCACGCCGTCCAGGATGGTCAGGCCGTGGATGCGCGCGGCGGCGACGGCCAGCGACAGGGCGGCGAAGAACGGCTCGCGGCCCGGCGTGATCCGCGCGCGGGTTTCCTTGGCCAGGTCATTGGTGCCCATGACGAAGGTGGTCAGCTGCGTCGTGGCGGCGGCGGCGGCGATGCTCTCCAGCGCGAACAGCGAGCGGCCGGTCTCGATCATCGCCCAGAGGTCGGTGTCCTCATGCAGCGGCGCGGAATAGGCGGCGACGTCGGCGGCGCTGTTGACCTTCGGGACCAGGATGGCGTCCGGTCGCGCGGCGGCGGCGGCGCGGATGTCGGCCTCGCCCCAGGGGGTGTCGGCGCCGTTGACGCGGATGACCAGCTCCCGCCGGCCAAAGCCGCCGTCCTTCACCGCCTGGATCGCCTGCTCGCGGGCCATCTCCTTGGCGTCGGGCGCGACGGCATCCTCGAGGTCGAGGATGACCACATCGCACGGCAGGCTCCGCGCCTTCTCGATCGCCTTGGCGTTGGATGCGGGCATGTACAGGGCGCTGCGGCGGGGGCGGTCGGTCATGGGAGGGCGCGGGGTTCCGTGTTCTTGTTGGAGAACGTCTTAGCCGGACTTCGGCGCGGGTGGCTAGCGGGTCGGCGAGCGAGCGGCGTGGTCAATTCAGCGCGTATCCTTTCCCACTTGGGAGAGGGGGGGCCAGCCGAAGGCTGGTGGAGAGGGACGCGCAGGTAGCCGTCAGCCGGCGGCGCTTCCCCCTCCACCACGCTCCGCGTGGTCCCCCTCCCCCAAGTGAGGGAGGATTGGCGATGTTGCGCCCTTCGCCGGGACACGGGATTGGGAGCATCAAGCTCCCATGCTATATCCCCACCCAAAGGGCGGCCCCATCGGCCGCCCGTCTTCGTTTGAGCCATGTCCGCCACCCTCCCCATCCCCGCCGAGCTCGAGGACGTCCAGGTCGTCACCTTCGGGTGCCGGCTGAACGCCTATGAGAGCGAGGCCATCCGGGCGCGGGCGACGGCGGACGGGCTGCAGGACGCCGTGGTGTTCAACACCTGCGCCGTCACCAACGAGGCCGTGCGTCAGGCGCGGCAGGCGATCCGCAAGGCGCGGCGCGAGCGGCCGGGGGCCCGGCTGATCGTCACCGGCTGCGCGGCCCAGATCGATCCCGCCGCCTTCGCCGCCATGCCCGAGGTCGACCTGGTCCTGGGCAACGCCGAGAAGGCCGCGCCCGGCGCGCTGGGCGACACCACCGCCCGGGTGCGGGTCAACGACATCATGAGCCTGCGCGAGACGGCCGGGCATCTCGTCGATGGCCTGAAGGACCGTGCGCGGGCTTACGTCGAGGTCCAGAACGGCTGCGATCACCGCTGCACCTTCTGCATCATCCCCTACGGCCGCGGGAATTCCCGGTCGGCGGCGGCCGGCGAGGTGGTCGAACAGGTCCGTCGGCTGACGGCCGAGGGCTATCGCGAGGTGGTGCTGACCGGCGTCGACATCACCAGCTGGGGCGCCGACCTGCCGGGGCAGCCGACGCTGGGCCAGCTGGTGGCGCGGATCCTGAAGCTGGTTCCCGACCTGCCGCGCCTGCGCCTGTCGTCCATCGACGCGGCCGAGATCGACCCGGACCTGATGCGCTGCCTCGCCGAAGAGCCCCGGCTGATGCCCTACCTTCACCTGTCGCTGCAGGCGGGCGACGACCTGATCCTCAAGCGGATGAAGCGCCGCCACCTCCGCGCCGACGCGCTGAAGCTGATCGCCGACGTCCGCGCCGTGCGGCCCGACACCGCCTTCGGCGCCGACCTGATCGCCGGCTTCCCGACCGAGAGCGAGGCGGCGTTCGAGAACACCTTGAAGCTGGTCGAGGAGGCGGGCCTGTCGTTCCTGCACGTCTTCCCCTACAGCGCCCGCCCGGGCACCCCGGCCGCCAGGATGCCGCCCGTGAAGGGCCCGGTGATCAAGGACCGCGCCCGCCGCCTGCGCGAGGCCGGCGACGCCGCGCTGCAGCGGCACCTGCAGCGCCAGGTCGGCCAGGTCCTGAACGGCCTGGTCGAGCGCGACGGCTTCGCCCGGGCCGACGATTTCACCGAGATCGCCTTCACGGGCGCGGCGCCCGTGGGCGAGATCATCCGTATGCGGATTACTGGCGTCGACGGCGCGCGCGTGGTCGCGGAGTTGGCAGCGTGAGCCTGTTTGGCGGCTGCCAGTGAGCTGATCCGGGACCCTCCCCCGTCCAAGGGGAAGGGGGTAGGGTGAGCATTGGTATCCGGGCGAGGGCGAGGTCATGAGCGGCAACACACGGATCTGGGCGATCCTCACCACCGTGGCCGGCCTCGCCACCCTGGGTGTCACGGTCCTGTTCCAGGTCGTTCCCGAGGTCGCCGTCGGGCGGACGGCCGAGTGCTATGCCGCGCCGCCGGTCATCGCCTTCGAATTTGCCCGCACGGTCAACCAGGCCTCGGCGCTGTTCGGGCCGGGCGACTGCCGGGGCATGACCATCACCGCCATGGACGCCATCAACCGCCTCGACATGGCCGCCTACATCCCGGCCTACACGCTGTTCGCGGTCTTTGGAGCCGTCTTCGCCGCACGGGGCGCCCGGCCCCGACTGGCGCTGCTGGCCATCCTGGCGGCGATCACCGCCCTGGTCGCCGACTATGTCGAGACGAACGCCCTGCTGGCCATCACCGCCGACTTCGACAGGGCGACCGACGCCATGACCGTGCGCGCCTCGACGGCCGCCTGGATCAAGTTCTTCGCGCTCGGCGCGCACGGCCTGCTGGTCGCGGCGGTCTGTTTCCGCGCGGCGCCGAGGCGCTGGATCGTCGGCGGGGCGATGGTGCCGCCGATGCTGGGCGTGGTCGCGGCGGCGACCGATCCGGACACGCGCGCCGGGTTGATGACACTGGGCCTTACGATCGGATGGCTGACGCTGCTGGCCTTCGCGGCGAAGGAAGCGGTGTGGCCGGTGAAGGCTTGAGTCTCCCCGTTTCCCCGGCGAAGGCCGGGGTCCATCTTCGCCCCAGCTAGGCGCCTTACAGATTGGTTCGACTGCATGGATCCCGGCCTTCGCCGGGAGAGCGGTATCAGGATGGAGTTCCGGATCCCTTCCCGAACGCCGGCAAACTCCACCCCCACCGCAGGGCCGCGCCCCTTAGCGCCAGGCCCGCCGTAAAGCCCGCGCCGCCGGCGACCAAGCGGTCGACGCCAAGGCTGGCCAGCCCCACGAACACGGTCGCGGCGAGCAACGCGGCGGTGACGTAGATCTCCCGTCGCAGCAGGACCGACGGCTCGCCGGCCAGCACGTCGCGGATCACGCCGCCGAAGCAGGCGGTCAGCACGCCCATCACGGTCGCGGGAATGGGCCCAAGGCCCAGGCTCAGCGCCTTGGCCGCCCCGACCACGGCGTAGGCGGCCATGCCGATGGCATCGAGCCAGAGCAGCGCGCCCATCCGCCAGGTCCGCTCGCCGACCAGCCAGACCGCGACGGCGGCGGCGATGCAGGCGATCAGGTAGCCGGGGCTGGAGATCCAGAACACCGGGGCGTCGATCAAGAGGTCGCGCAGCGTGCCGCCGCCCACACCGGTGATGGCCGCGAAGAAGGCGAAGGTTACGATGTCATGCTTCTGCCGCGCCGCCGCCAGCGCGCCGGTCGCCGCGAACACGGCCACGGCGGCGTAGTCGAACACGATGAAGGCGGTTTCGAGCGCGGTCATGGAACAGGTTCTAGCGCGGTTCGGTGCGTCCTTCGACACGCCCGCGACGCGGGCCGCTCAGGATGACGTATTGGGAAGCGCTTCAATCGACGTCATCCTGAGCAGCGTCCGCAGGACGCGTGTCGAAGGACGCAGGGCGCCCGCCAATCGGTTTGATTGAGCCGGCCGCGTCTAACGGCTAAGAGCCCCTCATGGCTGAACAGAAACAAGGCTGGTTCAAGCGGCTGACCTCCGGGCTGACGCGGACGACCCGCGAGATGACCGAGCAGGTCACCAGCGTGCTGGTGAAAAAACCGCTCGATCAGGACCAGCTCGACCAGCTGGAAGAGATGCTGATCGAGGCCGATCTCGGCCCGCAGGCCGCCGCCCGGATCGCGAAAGCCTTCGGCGAGGCGCGCTTCGGCAAATCCTCGACCGAGGACGAGGTCAAGGAAGCCCTGGCCGAGGCCGTCGCCGCCGAGCTGGTCCCCCGGCAGGGCGTCTTCGACCCGCTGTCGGGACCGCGCCCCTACATCGTGCTCTTCGTCGGGGTGAACGGCTCGGGCAAGACCACGACGCTGGGCAAGATCGCCTCTGACCTGACCGGCCGGGGGGCGAAGGTGCTGATTGCCGCCGGCGACACCTTCCGCGCCGCCGCCGTCGGCCAGCTGCAGGTCTGGGCCGAGCGGGCCGGGGCGGACTTCATGTCGCGCGAAACCGGGGCCGATTCCGCGGGTCTGGCCTTCGACGCCGTCGAGAAGGCGCGCGCCGAGGGCCATGATGTGGTGCTGATCGACACCGCCGGCCGGCTTCAGAACAAGCAGGATCTCATGAACGAGCTCCTGAAGGTCATCCGGGTGATCAAGAAGGTCGACCCCGAGGCGCCGCACGAGACCCTCCTGGTGCTCGACGCTACCGTGGGCCGCAACGCCCTGGCCCAGGAGAAGATCTTCGGAAACCAGGTCGGCGTCTCCGGTATCGTGATGACCAAGCTCGACGGCACCGCCCGCGGCGGGGTCCTGGTGCCGGTGGCCCAGGCCTCGGACTCCCCCATCAAACTGATCGGCGTCGGTGAAGGCGTCGATGATCTGCAACCCTTCGACGCGAGGGCGTTCTCGCGCTCGCTGGTCGGACTGGAGACCTGACGGACATGGCCGGATCCAATACGCGCTGGGTGCGCACGGCGGTCGACTACGGGGCGCCGATCGCCTTCGCGGTCGCCTTCTTCGGCTTCGGGCGCGACATGCTGCTGGCCACCGGCGTGCTGGTGGCGGCCTCGGTGTTGGCGCTGGCGGTCGGCTGGCTGGTCGAGCGGCGGATCGCGCCGTTGCCGCTGATCGCCGGCATCTTCGCCGTGGTCTTCGGCGGGCTGACGCTGATCTTCGATGATCCGACGTTCGTGAAGATGAAGCTCTCCTTCCAGAACGCCGCCTTCGCCGCCGCGCTGCTGGGCGGCGTGGCGCTGGGCAAGAACCCGCTGAAGCTTCTGCTCGGCGACAGCCTGCGGATGGCCGACGCCGCCTGGCGTACGCTGACCATTCGATACGGGCTCTATTTTGTGGCCGTGGCCATCGCCAACGAGGCCGTCTGGCGCACGCAGACCGACGAGGTCTGGGTCGGTTTCCGGATCGCGGTCCTGCCGCTGGCCATCGTCTTCTCGCTGGCCCAGGTGCCCTTCATGATGAAGCATCTTCAGCAGCCGGAAGACCGCGACACGGCGCCCGAACCGCCCGATCCCGGTGTCTGATCGGGCGGGGATCGTCCGTCGTCAAACCGTCGTGTAGGCTCGCTAGGGTCCGCACCGGATAGCCGGAGGGGGATCTGAAATGGCGAAAGACAAGTCCGCGAAACGGGCGCCGGCCGTCGAGGCCTCCGTCGGACATCTGCTGCATCGCGCCGCCCAGCGCGCGCTCGACTTCTACGCCGAGGAAGCCGGCCCGGGCGCCGTCACCCAGCGCCAGCATGCAGTGCTCGCCGCCGTCGCCGCCCGCGAGGGCGCGGCCCAGGCCGACCTGGTCGCCGCCACCGGCGTTGACCGTTCCACCTTGGCCGACATGGTCGCCCGGATGATAGACAAGGGGCTGCTGGCCCGCGAACGCTCCAGCCTGGACGCCCGCGCCAACGCCGTGCGCCTGACCGACGCCGGTCGGATCGCGCTGGAGGAAACCAGCCCCCGCGCTGCCGCCGCCGACACCCGCCTGCTGGCCCTGCTGTCCAAGAGCCAGCGCGCCGTCATCCTCGAGGCGCTGGCCGCCCTGGCGACCGGAGTCGCCATCGAGAAGAAAGCCAAGGCGCCCAAGCCCCCGAAGGCGGACAAGCCGCCCAAGGCGCCGAAGGCCGAGAAGAAGAAAAAGAAGAAGACCAGGCCGACCGAGATCCCGGGCGGCGGCGGGGACTGAAGTCCCTAGACCTTGATATCCAGCAACGAGCCTGGGCGCAGGATCTTCTGCGGCGGGTCCTGCGGAGCGGTGAAGGTTGTGCGGACTCGCTCCGCATGCGGTTGCGGCGCCGTCTCGGCGCGGACGGCCGGCGCCTGCACCTGGGGCCGTGCCTCGGTCGCCCTGCCCAGAGCCTGTTCGAAGAAGGCCCCGCGCGCGGTCTGTCGGGCATCGCCCGCGCCGCCTGAGGCGGGCGGCGGGACGGTCGGCCAGACGGGGGGGCGGACGGTGGTCACAGGCGAATCCCGAACATGGTTAACAGCGCGGAAACTATAACCCCGCCGGTGAAGCGGGCGTTAACGGGCGCGTCCGCCTAACGCGCCTTCGCCAGCATCGCCTCGGAATCGGCCTGCGTCAGCGGACCGCTGTGCTTGGCCAGGATCACGCCGTCGGATCCGATCAGAAACGTCTCGGGCACGCCGGTGACGCCGAACTCCAGCCCCGCCCGGCCGTCCCGGTCGATCAGCTTGCTGCGGAACGGGTCGCCCAGCTTGGTGATGAAGGCGGTGCTGTTCTCCGGCGCGTCCTTGTAGGCGACGCCCACGATCGGCACGCCGGCGGCCTTCAGGCGCATCAGCTCGGGATGCTCGATCTCGCAGGGGGCGCACCAGGAGGCGAAGAAGTTGACCAGCACCGGGCCCTTCGCCGCCTGCGCCAGCGCGACCGGACGGCCGGTCGTCAGATCCGGCAGACTGAGCGCCGGCATCGGCTTGCCGACCATGGCGTCGGGCTGGACCTGCGGATTGCGCTTGAGGCTGTAGCCGATGAACAGCACCGCCAGCAGCGCCAGGGCCGCAAGCGGCAGGAAGGCCAGCCAGCGGGTCACTTGCCCGCCTTGCCGCCCAGACGCTCGACCTGCGCCTTACAGCGTCGGGCGCGGGCCAGGCTGTCGGCGATCATCCAGGCGAAGCCCAGGGCTGTGACCGCGAAGGCGGGCCACACGAACAGGGCGTACTTGCCGGTGTCGAGATCAGGCATCAGGCCTCCGCCGCCTTGAGGGCCAGGACCATGGCCCTGCGCCGCCACACCTCGGCCCGGATGCGGACCAGCCACAGCGACCCGAACGCGGCCATGTAGCCCAGGCCCATGAGCAGCAGCGGGATCAGGTAGTCGTTGGTCATCGCCGGGCCGTCCGCGCGGAACACCGAGGCGCCCTGGTGCAGACTGTTCCACCAGTCGACCGAGAACTTGACGATCGGCAGGTTGACCAGTCCGACCAGAGCCAGGATGGCGGCGGCCCGGCCGCCCTTGGCCTCGTCGTCCATGGCCGCGCGCAGGGCGATGTAGCCGAGGTAGAACAGGAACAGCACCAGCACCGAGGTCAGCCGTGCGTCCCAGACCCACCAGGTTCCCCACATCGGCTTGCCCCACAGCGAGCCGGTGATCAGGGCCAGGGCGGTGAAGACCGCGCCCAGCGGCGCGGCCGCCTTGGCGGCGGCGTCGGCCAGCGCGTGGCGGAACACCAGGCTCAGAAAGCTGGCGACGCCCAGGCAAAGATAGACGAACAGGGCCAGCCACGAGGCCGGCACATGGATGAACATCATCCGGACCGTGTCGCCCTGCTGGTAGTCCTCCGGCGCCGCGAAGCCGAGCCACAGTCCGACGGCCATGAGCAGACCCGCCAGAACGCCGAACATCGGCGCGGCCCAGCGCGAGAAGGCCATGAACCGACAGCATCCCGCGCGGCTTACGGCGGCGAGGTCAAAGGCGCAAGTCCATCGCCGCCGGCGCCCTGTCGTGGAGGCCGGCGGCGATGCGGGCTAGCGGAGCGGCGCCGGCGGCGCCGGGGGCGCGGGCGGAGCCGGAGGGGCGGGCGGCGCGGGCGGAGCCATCAGGAACTCGAACGCCATGTCCTCGCCCAGGGCGCCCAGCATCAGGACGTCGTCGCCGATCTCGTCCTCGGTTTGCCAGCTGACGGCGCCGCCGGGGCCGGATGCGCCGCGGATCATCTTGATCCGGCGCTCGCCGTCCATGCCGCCGGGACCGCGCATCATGCGCGGGCCGTGCATCATCGGCAGGGCGTCGAAGGCCTTCTTCTGCGAGGCGGTGAGCTGGGCGTAGAAGGCGCGGGTTGCGGTGGCGCGCTTCTCGAAGGCCGCTCGGTGCTTGTCCATCATCGCGGCCTGGCGGTCGAGCCGCTCGGGGGTGGTCAGCGGCTTGTGCTCGGCCTTGTCGCCGCCCGGACCCGGGTGCGCGGGATGGGGCGGGTGCTCGGGGGGCTTGGTCGCGGCGAGGAAGGCCTGCAGTGCGGGCTCCTGCGCCGCGGTCAGCTGCAGGACATCGCGCAGATGCTGGGCGTGCTTCTCCGGATCGTGGTGGCCTCTGCGGCCCATGCCGGGGCCGCCCGCCATCATGCCGCCCGGTCCGTCGCCGCGCAGGATGACCTCGCGCTTTTCGACCTTGGCCTCGGGCGCCGCCGGAGCGGTCGCCGGCGCGGCGACGGAGATCGAGACGGCGCCGAGCGCCATAGCGCCGGCCAGAAGGAAGGATTTCGAGAACACAGAAGTCATGGGTCGCTCCCCTTGTCGTGTTTGATGGGGTGACCTTGCGCCGTCTCTGTGTCCGCCGTTTGTCCGCTGAACACTGTTTTGTTGCAGCCCTGACTTGGTGAACTGGTTGTAATCTTTCGACTTCCGCCGGATTAGTCGACCGCGTTGCGGCAGGCCGCCGCCATGGCCAGCGGGCTGAGCGCCACGGCCGCGGCGGTCCAGCCGGCCAGCAGCGCCAGGCCGGAGGTCCAGGGCAGGCCGGCGGCCAGCTGGGTCAGGGCGCCGCCGCCGAAGATCACCGGCGGGGCGAACAGCGGCAGGACGATGATGGCGATCAACAGCCCGCCGCGCCGGCTGCCCAGAGCCAGCGCCGCGCCCAGTCCGCCGACGAAGGCGAAGGCCAGGCCGCCGATCACCGCGCACAGAAAGACCAGTGGCGCCAGGGCGACCGGCGCGCCCAGGGCGATGGCGGCCAGCGGCGCGGCGAAAGCCAGCGGCAGGCCCGCCGCCAGCCACTGGGCCAGGCACTTGATCGCGCAGACGGCTTCCAGCGGGGCGGAGCCCAGCGCCAGAAGGTCCAGCGTCCCGTCCTCGAAGTCGCGCTCGAACAGGCGCTCCAGCGACAGCAGCGAGGCCAGGGCCAGGGCCAGCCAGGCGAAGCCCGGAGCGACGGCGGCCAGCCGCTCGGGCTCGGGCCCCACGGCGAACGGCAGCAGGGTGGCCATGCCGGCGTAGAAGGCCAGGGCCGGCAGCGGCCCGCCGCCCCGGCTCCAGGCCAGGGCCAGCTCACGGCCCAGCAGGGTGAGCAGCGGCCTCATGCCCCCACCTCCACGCCGCGCGAGGGCAGGGGCAGCGGATCGTGGACGGCGGCCAGGATCATGCCGCCGCCGGCGGTATGGGCGGCCATCAGCTCGCCCATCCGCGCGCGCCAGACGGAGTCCAGCGGCGCCAGCGGTTCATCCAACAACCACAGCGGCCGGGGCGCGGCCAACAGGCGGGCCAGGGCCAGGCGCCGCCGCTGCCCGGCGGACAGCTTGCGCACTTCCAGGGTCAGCAGGCGGTCCAGCTCCAGCGTCGTGGCGGCGGCGCGGGCGCCGTCCTCGGTCCCGCCGCTCCACAGCGCGGCGAATCGCAGCTCTTCCCAGGCGGTGCGACCCCCCTTGAGACCGTCGAGATGGCCGAGCAGATGCAGGGCGCCGGGCGCCGCGTCGGGCTCGATCCCCTCGAACACCACCCGCCCGGCGAGCGGCCGCAGCAACCCGGCCACAGCCCGCAGCAGGCTGGTCTTGCCCGCGCCGTTTCGACCGGTCAGGGCGACGACGTCTCCCGGGGCGACAGCAAAGGCGAGGTGCTCGAACAGCAGCCGCTCACCCCTGCGTAGCGCGAGATCTTCGATGAGGACGCGCGAAATCATGTATCAACCTGCGAGTGGCTCGCAAAGTCCATGACGCCGACATGGACGTTTGGCCCGACGCGGAGTATGCAGCGCGGCAACGGCCCCGCGCGAACGCGCGCGGAGTAACGCCGCGCCGGGCGGGACGCTGTGTGTCCCTTCCGAGCGCGCGATCCCGGAAGTGGTTTTCGGGCGGCCGTGAACAGGAAAGGACTCTCCCCACATGGCGTCTATCGACAGCCTGCAAACCCGCCGGACCCTCGCGGTCGGCGGAACGTCCTACGTCTACTACAGCCTTCCGGCCGCGGAAGAAGCCGGCCTGACCGGAATTTCGAGGCTCCCGGCCTCGATGAAGGTCCTGCTCGAGAACCTGCTGCGCAACGAGAACGGCGGCGACACCAGCGAACGCGACCTTAAGGCCGTGGCCGCCTGGATCGAGAACAAGGGCGCCACCGAGCACGAGATCAGCTTCCGCCCGGCGCGGGTCCTGATGCAGGACTTCACCGGCGTCCCCGCCGTCGTCGACCTGGCCGCCATGCGCGACGCCATGAACACGCTCGGCGCCGACCCGACCAAGATCAACCCGCTGATCCCCGTCGACCTGGTCATCGACCACTCGGTGATGGTGGACTTCTTCGGCACCGCCAAGAGCTACGGCGACAACGTCGACCGCGAGTACGAGCGCAACATCGAGCGCTACCGCTTCCTGCGCTGGGGCAGCTCGGCCTTCAACAACTTCCGCGTCGTGCCCCCGGGCACCGGCATCTGCCACCAGGTGAACCTGGAGTACCTGGCCCAGACCGTCTGGACCGCCACCGACGCCGGCCTCGACGCCGAGGTCGCCTACCCCGACACGGTCGTCGGCACCGATTCGCACACCACGATGGTCAACGGCCTGTCGGTCCTGGGCTGGGGCGTGGGCGGCATCGAAGCCGAGGCGGCGATGCTCGGCCAGGCCATCCCGATGCTGATCCCGGAAGTGATCGGCTTCCGCCTGACCGGCGCCCTGCCTGAAGGCGCGACGGCCACCGACCTGGTCCTGACCGTCACCCAGATGCTGCGCAAGAAGGGCGTCGTCGGCAAGTTCGTCGAATTCTTCGGCGCCGGCATCGCCAACCTGACCATCGAGGACCAGGCGACCATCGCCAACATGGCCCCCGAGTACGGCGCCACCTGCGGCTTCTTCCCGATCAGCCAGGCGACCATCGACTACCTGCGCGCCACCAACCGTGACGCCCAGCGCGTCAACCTGGTCGAGGCCTACGCCAAGGCCCAGGGTCTGTGGTTCGACCCCGAAGCGCCCGAGCCGGTCTTCACCGACTTGCTCGAGCTCGACCTGGGCGAAGTGCAATCCTCGCTGGCCGGACCCAAGCGCCCGCAGGATCGCGTGCTGCTGACCGACGCCGCCGCCGCCTTCGAGGTCGCGCTGGCCGACGAGTTCGGCAAGAAGGAGCAGATGGATCGCCGCGAGCCGGTGAAGGGCGAAAGCTTCGACGTCGGCCACGGCGACGTGGTCATCGCCGCCATCACCAGCTGCACCAACACCTCCAACCCCAGCGTCCTGATCGCCGCCGGCCTGCTGGCCAAGAACGCGGTGGCCAAGGGCCTGAAGGTGAAGCCCTGGGTGAAGACCTCGCTGGCCCCCGGCTCGCAGGTGGTCACCGACTACCTGGCCAAGGCCGGCCTGACCAAGCATCTGGACGCGCTGGGCTTCAACCTGGTCGGTTACGGCTGCACCACCTGCATCGGCAACTCCGGACCGCTGCCCGACGCGATCAGCGCCGCGGTCAACGAGGCCGACCTGGTCGCCTGCTCGGTGCTGTCGGGCAACCGCAACTTCGAAGGCCGCGTGAACCCGGACGTCCGCGCCAACTACCTGGCCTCGCCGCCGCTGGTCGTGGCCTACGCCCTGGCCGGCTCGATGCGCATCGACCTGGCCACCCAGCCGCTGGGCCAGGACAAGAAGGGCAAGGACGTCTTCCTGAAGGACATCTGGCCGACCTCCAAGGACATCGCCGACCTGCAGCGCAAGTCGG
>JBIKII010000368.1:0-6454 GCA_044361705.1 Caulobacter sp. | reverse complement strand
CGGCACTTGGGAGGCGTTTACGTTTGGCGCAGGAACATCAGCCGCTAACGCTGCAACCCTTGCTGGCTACGGCTTAAAAGCGATCAGTACCACGCTGAATCAAAACTATACAGAGGCATCTCTGTTCTCTGACACGGTCTTAAATAACACAAACCGTGCTCAGTTCTTGGTTTGGGCTACTGGCGTGGGGACTATAACCCTGCCAACAGCCGCATCAGTCGAGAACGGTTGGTTCGTCATGATCCGCAACGGCGGCTCAGGTATTGTTACCTTGACCCCAAGTGGCGTAGACACGATCGACACAAACGCCACCCAGCAACTTCAGTTGACTGAGTCGCTTGTCATCGTCTCTAATGGAACAAACGGCTATAGCACATTTGCATACGGTCGCAGCAACACGTTTGCTTACACTCAGCTCGCCAAGACAGTTGCTACTGGCACGTATACGCTGAGCGCTGTTGAGTACGCCAACGTCGTGCAGGAGTATTTCGGTGCGCTGACTGGCAACGTGATCATTGTGCTCCCATCGACGGTTCAGATTTATTACCTGAATAATCAGACAACAAATGCATTCTCACTGACATTTAAGACATCGTCTGTCGGTGCTGCAACAGTAACGGTTGCTCAGGGTCAGACGCTTACGGTTGTGTGTGATGGCACAAACGTATACAACTCAAGCTCTGCCGCTGGCGGTACGCTCACATCGCTGACAATTGCAGCAGGCTCTGCGGCAGCGCCTTCAATAAATTTTACAAGTAATACTAATACTGGTATCTATCAGCCAGCGACAAATCAATTTGGAATTTCATTAAACGGATCTGCTGCCATGACCGTTATTACGACTGGCATTAGGGCTACCGTAGGAATATCTGGAGGATCATTTTGAGCGCAAAGGTTATCTCGCTCAACATACCGCCCGGTATCCAACGGGATGGTACTCTGCTCGACTCTTTGACTTACGTCGACGGTCAGTGGGTTAGGTTTCAGAGAGGTCGCCCACGTAAGATGGGTGGGTACAAAGGAATATTCCAGAACGCTACAAATATATCTCGTGGCATGATTATGCAGCCCGATAACGGACTGAGCTATGTCTATAGTGGATATAACAACGGCTTGCAGTACTGGGTAATGGATGATGATGACGGCGTCGGATCTGGTCCTAACCCCATCACAATGACCTCTGGCTTTACTGCAAATGCTAATAATCTGTGGCAGTTCGATCTTGGTTACGATGCAAATGGAACGGGTAATGAGACGCTGGTAGCGCACCCCGGTCTAAACCTCGCCAACATTGACAACACGATTAATACACCCGTCCTTATTGGAAATTTCCCAAGCGGTGCGATGTCGCCTGTAGGACAATTCACGGCTTCTGCGGCATTAAATGCTACGACCACTGCAACCGTTACTGGCACTGATGTACGAATAGGCGCAGGACAGCTTGTGACAGGCACAGGCATCCCATCAGGCACGACCGTGGTAAGTTCTGTGCCTTCTGGTGGAAACACCACAGTGACCCTCTCTTTGGCTGCAACGGTCACAGCGACCAGTACGCTCACGTTTGATAATGAGATCAACGTATCTGGCGGTTGCGTCCTGATCTATCCGTACCTGTTTGTTTATGGGAATAACGGTCTTATTCAGAATTCATCGGCTGGTAACTTTCAGGACTGGGTATCTGCCGATGCCAACGCCAATAACGTCGCCACTGGTAAGTTTGTCAAGGGCTTGCCTGTTCGAGGTGGTACGACATCGCCGTCTGGACTGTTTTGGTCGCTAGATAGCTTGGTGCGAGTCTCTTATGCTCCGCAAACAATTGGCGCTAGTACGGTCTTCTGGCGCTACGACATTATCTCGACGCAGACCTCAATCCTCTCTAGCCAATGCGTGATTGAGTATGACAGTATATTTTATTGGATCGGCACAGATCGATTCTTGACGTACAACGGTGTTGTGCAAGAGATTGCAAATAACGCCAACATCAATTTCTTTTTCGATAACTTGAACTACAACCAACGCCAGAAGGTCTGGGCGAGCAAGGTTCCACGTTTCGGTGAGATCTGGTGGTTCTACCCCTCTGGTGACTCTGAAGAGTGCGACAACGCAATCATCTACAACGTGCGTGATAAGGTTTGGTACGACGCTGGGTTTGCGCTAGGCGCTCGACGATCTGCGGGTGTATTCCCAGAGGTGTTCAGGTTTCCGGTTTGGGCAGGCAATGAGCCCGAAGGTGGCAACACCATTCTGTGGCAGCACGAGACGGGTGTCAATCGGATTAACCTCTCGCAACAGACAGCGATTCAGAGCTATATTGAGACGAATAGTATTGGATGGGTGACGGGAGGACCGGGTCAACCTGCGCCCGTCGGCAACAACAACTGGATCAGGCTTGAGCGTCTTGAACCTGACTTTGTGCAGTCCGAGCAGATGAGCGTTGTGGTCACTGGAAAGGGCTATGCGGAGGACGTCGATCAGCCCTCTGAGCCGTACACCTTTGAGCCAAACACACTGAAAGTCGACTTGCGTGAGCAGCGCCGAGAGATGCGTCTAAGATTTCAGAGTAACGTGGTAAACGGTAACTTCCAGATGGGTCGTATTCTGCTGTCTGCTGAGATTGGCGATGTTCGTGGAACGGGCAACCCATAATGGTTATTTACGATCCTCGCAACATGACATGGGATCAGTGGTGTCCGCTTATGGCGGAGCTATTTGCCGCTCAGCAGCTTGGCACTGTCCCTGAAAACATGTGGAAGCAGTGGGGCAATGGATTAGCAGGTAATGGTTTTTTTGAGCGGAATGGTGTTCCGTCAACGCAAAATTTTGATTCATGGCAGGACTGGGCTGAGGCTTTGGTCGGCATTGTGAACGTGGGGTAGGTATGGACGAAAGCTACGAAGATCCTCGATTCAGCTCCTCACAGGGCAGGTGGGTCACATACAACGCCGACCAAGGTGCTGTCTGGGAGCCCCTGACGATTGCTGCGCCATTAGGACAGTACGAGGGAGGAGGCGACGCAGGCGGACAGTGGAGAGACTTCTCTCCTGAAGAGACCGCAGCCGCCGCAGCAAAGATCGAGGCGAACAGACTCGCAGAGCTACAGCGTGCCTCAGGGATCCTCGCTGATAATCCTTTGTCTGTCACTGGCGATCAAATACAGACACGGTACGGAGATGTAAACGTAGGTAGGTTCAAACCTATTGCTGCGGACGGACAGCCTATAACAGGCGAGACCGCTGCGCAACTGGTCGACCCGCAGACAGGCGCTCCAGTTTATCTTAGCAACCCTAATGATCCGTTTTCATATACCTATGACGTTACAGATACTCCCGCAATTAGCGGAACGGTGGCTCAGCAAGCGGCTCTATATCGCCCTATCGAAGATAAAGGCGTATTTGGCACGCTAGGCGGCGACCTCCTTTCAGCGGTCAAAGACCCATACTTCCACAAGTTCTTGGCTGCTGCGGCTGCTATAGGCGGCACAGGTCTGGCGCTTAACTCTGCCTATGGTGTAGGTGGTCTTGGTTCAAGCGGTCTCGGCGCAGGTGCGGGCGCAGGTGCAGGTGCAGCCGGAGAGGCAGGATCATTTATCGCTGCTGACATGGCAGCTAACGCCGCAGGTCAAGGCGCATTTGATCTTGCTGCGTCGTTGGGCATGCCACTAGATCAGGCTGTCTCTCAGGGATTGATTACTGGCTCAGGCGCATTGACCGACGCAGGCGCTGCGACACTATTAGGATCTAGCGGTACGGGCATAAGCGGATCGACCGCAGGCGGATTTCTAGGTGGTTCGACAGATATTTTAGCGGGTGCAGCAGGATCAGGCGGCGGCAATTTAGGCGCACCTAGCTTTTTCAGCGGTCTTGGAAATCTTGCTGGAAGTATTACCCCCGCACAAGCATTTCAAGCTGCACGCCTTGCACTGCCAGTTGTAGGCGCTTTGACAGGCGCAGGACAAAGCAGGGGTCAAGGTGGTGGTGGTCAAGGTGGTGGTGGGCAAGGCGGTGGGCAAGGCGGCGGTCAAGGCAGCGGTGGTCAGGGCGGTGGTCAAGGGTACACGCAAGGTCCGTGGAACACGTTCATGACTCCGACGATGGTTAAGCAAGAGGGTTCAGGTACGACCGTCATGCAGAACCCAGAGCTCGCCATGCTAGAGCCAAGCCTCGCAAATCAACTGGCGCAATCAGGCGCAATCCCTTCTAACCTCGCTGGATCTAACGTGCCAAGTGTGAACTATTACAGCTACGGAACGCCACCACAGACGGACTACTTCGGTCAGTCGTATGAATCACCACTGATGGCGGCAAGCGGTGGCAGCATCAAGAAGCCACAGAAACTAGCGATGGGCGGTCTGCCTACCGCTGATGTGGCGGACGATGAGCACATTCCTGAGTTCATCACAGGTGCGACTGGTCACTACGTCAAAGGGCGTGGAACAGGACAGAGCGACGAGATTCCCGCAATGCTCGCAGACTCGGAATATGTTTTCGACGCAGATACGGTTGCGGCTTTAGGTGACGGATCGTCTGACGCAGGCGCAAAGTTTCTAGATAATTTTCGTGAAGCAGTCAGGGAGCACAAAAGATCCGCTCCTGTTGATAAAATACCCCCTAAGGCATCGCCATTGCAGTATGTGAAAGCAGCAATGAAAAGGACATCATAATCATGGCATCATTAACTCAAGGCGGTGCGCTGCCAGATATCAGCACACAGCAGACGCAAACAACGTCAGCCCCTAGTTGGTACACCGACTACTTGCAGAACATCGCAAAGACGGGTGCAGACGCAGCGAGTAATGCGCAGTTTGCTGGCGTGCAGCCAATGCAGCAGCAGTCGTATAACATGGCGCAAGCCAACGTCGGCAATTATCAGCCCACGCTCAATATGGCGACTGGTTCCTTGCAGAGTGGCATCAATGCGACGAGCCCCTTAGCGGCTGGCAACCCATACCTTACATCAGCGGCAAACCCGACGTACAACACCGTCGGCAATTACATGTCGCCCTACGTACAGAACGTGGTCGGACAGATCGGTGACCTCGCTCAACAGAACATGATCCAGAACGTCGCACCACAGACGACAGCAGGCGTTGTTGGCTCTGGTCAGTTTGGCTCAAAGCGTGGCGCACAGGTTCTAGGACAGACTCTAGCAGACTATGGACAGAAGACCACAGGCTTGCAACTCAATGCGCTGAACACTGGCTATCAGCAGGCAATGCAGCAGGCGCAAGAGCAAGCAAGGCTTCAGGGTCAGCTCGGACAGACAGCGGGTCAGCTCGCCTCGGCAGGACAGCAGAACCTGATCAATGCGGGATCTGTCGGCGGCAACTTGGCAACAACAACTCAGAACCTTGGTCTGGCGGACGTCAACGCAATCAATACGCTTGGCACGCAGCAGCAGCAGATCGAGCAGGCAAGACAGCTCTTCCCTCTGCAAATGGCACAGGCGCAGGCAGGATTGATGCAGGGCATTAACGTGCCGACGAGTGTAACGTCGACCTATCGAGGACCAGTCCCCGGTGCATATGCAAACGCTCCGCTTTCCACAATTGGAGCGGGATTGGCAGGGATTGGGAAGATTAGTGAGACGCCTTTTGGTAAGGCGATTGGCTCTGGATTAGGAAATCTGTTTGGTTCTGCTAGCGATCAAATAGGTGCTGCCAATACGTATAACGCTATGATGCAAAACGGCGGTTTTGGGACTGGGAATTTTGGAGAGGGATTAACCTCTGCGGTAAGTGGAGCACCAATAGATACAAATCTAGATCTCGGACAGTTTTTAGGCGGATAAATCATGGCAGAACCACAAACTGGCGCACTGACACCACCAGTCACTGATGACCAGCAAGCACAGAAAGAATACTTTGACGCCCTGACGGAGTCTCTGAAGGTATTAGAGAACCGTAAAGGTTCGAATTGGCTCAATGTAATGGCAGGCTTTTTAAAACCGACCAGAACAGGCGGTTTTGGGGAGTCTTTGGGTAATGCCGTTAGCTCTATGGGTGAAGATCAAGAGCGTGATGAGTTGCGTGCTCCTCAGATTGCTCAGATGCGAGCTGCACTTGCAGGGCAGAAGTACGACGTTCAGAAGAAGGCAAAGGCATACGAGCTTATTTCTAATGTGATGAATTTTGGAAGCCCTGAGGCTGCACAGCAAGCGTTGCAAACTGGACAAGGTATCTTTGGTATTGGACAGAAGTTCACCCCTGAGTTGTACTTTCAAATCTCTCGCCTTGATCCCAAGATCGCTGAGACAGTCAAGAACGCCGCAGGTATGGATATCGAGCGATACAAGGCACTGATCGAAGCCACCAAGATGAACATGAGCATCGCCCAAATGTACGATCAGTTTGGTAAAGATGTGACCGATAGGTTTATGGCGCTTCAGGGTGGTCGTCCCCCTGCAAGCGGTGCGCCATCAGCACCTGCAAGCACGCCGCCAAGTACATCATCTACTG
>JBIKII010000219.1:0-4432 GCA_044361705.1 Caulobacter sp. | reverse complement strand
ATCACCGCGCCGCCGACCAGACCGCTGCGTGCGTCCATCTGGATGGTCATGGTCAGCGTGATCCCCTCGCCTTCATAGCGCTGCACCGGCGCATGACCGTAGGCGCTCTCGCCCTCGGCGCCCACGCGCGGCAGGTCGACGCTGCGGCCGTCGATGCGGATGCGCGCGACAGCCGGATCCTGCAGCGCCATGAACACCCGCCGGGGCGGCGTGGTGCGGGCCCACAGGAACAGCGCGCACTGTCCGCTGGCCAGGGTCTGGGTCGGCAGGGCCTCGAGCGGCAGCCCACCGGTCGGCGCCGGCGCGGCCTCCGCCAATACCGGCGACGACGCCGCGCAGCAGAGCGCCGCGCAGGCCCCGCCGATCATTCCGGACCACCGCATCCTCATCCCAGTTTTCCTTCACTCGTCCGGCTGTAGCCGCCGGGCACGCTGGTGAACCCCTCGGCCGCGAGGATCGCGCCGAACGCCGGATCCGTCGTCTTGACCGTCGCTTCGAGACGGTAGCGGCCATCGGCCTGCAGCTGGACCACCAGGTCAAGCGCCATGCCATCGACGGTTCCCGCCAGGGGCAGGACCAGGACCGCCCCCTGGCAGACCGGGCGGCCGCGCAACGCCACCGGATTGGCGCCCAGGCCATGAACCACCGCGGCGATCTCGCCTTCGGCCTCGCCGCACGCGCCGTCATCGAAGGCGGCGGTCACGTCGCGCGCGGTGAGATCGCCGGTCAGGGACCCTGACAGACCGAGCGCCGTCAGCGGAAGAGAGCCGGTGAACCCCTCGACGCCCGGCGACCGTCGGGTCAGCGCGATCCGTCCCGCCCCCTTCACGTCGCCGCCGGAGGCTCGCGCCGCGACCTTGATCTGGCCCGTCAGCAGCGCCAGCGGGTCCAGTCCCACGGACAGGTCGCCGAGCGTGAGCGGCCCCAGCGACGCGCGCCGGATCTCACCCCGCCAGATGGTCCCGCGCGCCTCGGCGAAGGCCAGTCGCTTTCCATCGCCGGCGCCCAGGCCGACCGCGAGCGGGACGGTCAGCGGAAGCGCAGCCAGCAGGGCGATGAGGAATACGAGCAGCAGGTTGCGGTTGGTCATGACCCGGCCTGCTCGAACGAGACTTCGACGGTCAGGCTGCTGGCGTCCGCCTTGGCCGCACTCATGGCGACCACCGAGACGCCGTGGCCGGTCCGCAGGCCGCTGATCCACTGCATCAGGATGCGCGGCTGGACGGCGGTGATCCAGACGGTCAGGCGACCATCGGCCTCCTCGCGGCGCCGTTCGATGACGATCCCGGCCGCGGCCGCAGCGACGTCCACCACGCCGGCCAGCCCCCGACCCGAAGCCTGCGTGACGCCTCGGCTCGTCCCGGTTCGCGTCAGCGCGTTGACGGCGGCCAGGTCGGCGGCGGCGCCCTGGCGCTCCGCCCGGGCCCAGTCCTTCGCGGCGTTCAGCGGCGACAGCACGCCGAACCAGAGCAGGACGCCGCCGAGGATGACGCCCAGCCCCTGCAGCATGACGCGCTCGCGCCCTGTCCGTTGAGCCCAGAAGTCCCGGGCGGCTTGCAGCGCGGTCATGGCTGCCTCCTGACGCTGATGTCGCTGGTGATGCGGCCGCCCTCGGTGACGGTGCTGTCGGCGGTGATCAGCAGCCCGACCCGGCCGCCCGCCGTGATCAGCTGGTCCATGTCGGAATAGTTGGCGTAGGACAGCGCCGCGCTCAGGCCCGCCGGTCCGTACGCAAGGCTGTCGATCTGGGCGCCCGGCGTTCGCTCGATGGCGGCGAAGAGATCGGCGGCCAGGTCCGCGAACCGGTCTGACGTCTGTTGTGCGGCCAGTCTGGTCCGGACGACGTCCATGCCGGATCCGGCGGGGACCGCCCGGGGCCAGATCGCCCGGGCGCCCGCAACGGCGCGGCTCTCGGCCTGTCGCGCGGCGATCAGGTCGACGCCGACCTGGGCGACGCCCAGCACCACCGGCGACACCAGCAACGCCAGCGCCAGGATGATCATCCGCCGGACGTTGCCGACGACAGGCTGTTCGGATCGCGGCCCGAAGACGCCCTGCAGGAGGTTGATCTCCGGCAGGAGGGCCGCGCCGGCCAGCATAGGCTCAAGCTCATTGAGCGCCAGCATCCGGCGCGGCCGGTCGCCGAGCACCGCTTCGGCGAGCGGGCGTTCCGCCGCGAAGGCCAGGCCTGGCCCGCGAACCGCAAGCGACCAGCCGAAGCCCGCAACGAGAGTCTGTCCCGCGTCGTCCGGTCGAAGCGTGAGATAGTCGGGCGTCACCGAGACCGGCCGAACCCCGCGCGCCGCCGCGGCATCGAGCCAGCCCTGCACGCGCGCCACGGTGGTGACGGTCGCCAGGCGTTGTCCACCCGCATCGCTGCCTCCAACACAGATGTGCAGGTCTTCAGCCTCGTCGGCGATATCGTCCTGGAGCAGGAAGGCGACCGCTGACCGAGCCTGCCGGTCATTGCGGTCAGGCAGGTCCAGCCAGCGCGCGACCACGTCCGCGCCCGGGACGACCATGCGGTCGATGACCGGCGTGTCCGGCGGCGGCGCGTCGGGAAGCAGCACGCCGCGCTGCAGGATAGCGCCATCGTCCGAGACCGTGAGCCAGGGCCAGGGTTCAGCGGGCGCGGAGACAAGAACAAGGCGTGTCGGGATCATTCGTCGCGGGTCCAGCGGCGTGCCGCGAGTTTCACCGCACCGGAGGTGTCAACCTCGAGCAGGGCGTTGAGCGTGGCAGATGAGCCGGCGAAGGTGACGTCGGCGTCGAGAGAGAAGAAGCGCGTCCGCAGCGCGATCTGGCCGCGCGCGGTGTCCTCGGGGATCTGGTCCACGAGGATGGGTTCGTTCCAGAAGGCCTGGAGGCTGGTCCACCCGTCGGTCGGGCGTCCCGCCAGCAGCCTGGCCCCGGCCTCCGGCGGGATGGCGCCCAATGTCACCATGGTGATCAGGACCGACCGGTCTGGCGGGAGCGTGTTGACGTTGATCGGCGACAGATCCGTGGTCGGCGGCGCGCAGACGAAGGGGCGGATACGAGCGTAGACGTCCTGCGTAAAGCCGCGCACCGCGCGCAGTTCGCTGACCTCCGCCAGCATCGCGCCGCCGGTGCGATAGGCCGGTGCGGCGCGGGCGTAGTCCTGGTCCTCGGCCCCGCCCATGGCGATGTCGTCGCTGTCGATCCAGTCGGCGAGATTGTCGGCCAGGGTCTGGCCCCTGCCCTGCGGAATGCCGAGCGCGCCGAGCAGGATCACGAACTGCCGCACGCCCAGTTCCTGCCGGACCAGCCTGGGGCCCCGGGCCTCAGTCACGCTGTTCAGGTTGAAGCAGCCGGTGGCGTCGGAGATGCGGCCGGTCATAACACCGTTCTCGATCGGGAACTGGAAGCGCCGGCCGTTCCAGTCGCCCTTCAGCGTCGTGCGCTCCGGATCGAGACGGGCGATGCGGGCGACCTGCACGCGGGCCAGCTCCTCGGCGCCGAGCGCGTAGAGCTGCGCCTGATCCCGTCCTGTCACATTGGCGGCGCGGCGCACGCCGAACCGGATGTCGTCCAGCACGCCGACGGCGATGATCGACATCACGGCCACCAGCAGCAGGACAGTCAACAGGGCGGCGCCCTTCTCGTCGGCGGGCCTCATCTCAGGCTCCCCGGCGTCAGCAGCACCTGCTCGAAGCGACCAAGGCCCTCGACCCTGAACGCGATACGCACGGCCTGGGGCAGCTCGGCATTGGGAACGGCCGTCCAGTTCGGCGACCAGGCGCCCCGGTACAGATAGGCGACCTGCAGCTGGTCGACGCCCTCCAGCAGAACCTGCGGCGGCCCCGCCGGCGCGCCGTCCAGCGCGGCCCGGGTGACGCGCTCCAGGCGCCCATCGGACAGGCGGTAGTCCACCCGCTGCATGGACGGACGCTGAGCGGCGCCCGGGTTTTCCCAGCCGTGCCGCGCGAGCATCATGAATGGCGCGCCCTCGGTGGGCTGACGGCCGATGAAGGCGCCGGACGCCTGAACCCCGGCGGCGTCGCGGGTCCGGCGGGTCGACAGCTGATCCAGGTCGGCCTTGAGCAGGATACGGGTTCGCTGGAACGCGCCCAGCTGGTCCATGCGCGTGCGCACGGCGGTCTGGCCGTCCAGCGTCGAGCCCATGACCAGCGCGCCGGCGGCGGAGACCAGGCCGAAGACGAAAAGCGCCGCCAGCATCTCCACGAGGGTGAAGCCCTTCATCGCCGACCCCGGAAGGCTGTCGCCTCGGCCAGGGTGCGTTTGTCGTCCGGGCGGCCGACGACGACATCAATGCGCACGACCTCCGGGTCGCTCGTCCGACTGACCTTGCGGGCCCACCGCCAGGGCCGGTCGCCGGCCTGATCCACGCCGGCCGACTCGCCTATGGGCGGCCAGTCAATCAGGGACTCGGCGATGCGGTTGTCGGCCACCA
>JBIKII010000185.1:0-6480 GCA_044361705.1 Caulobacter sp. | reverse complement strand
GCAGGCCTGCGCCCATGGCGCAGAGGCCGCCGGTGGCGTGGTAGAGCGGCAGAACCTGATAGATGCGGTCGCTCTCCAGCGCGCCGGTCGAACCGGCGAAGCCGCGCATGTAGAGCTGGGCGCGCATGTGGGTGATGCGCGCCGCCTTCGGCAGACCCGTCGTGCCGCTGGTGTAGATCCACAGCGCCGTGTCGCTGGCCCGAAGGTCGTCGCGGGCGGTGACCCGGTCGGGCCGCAGGTTGCTGCAGCTCTTCAGCGCGGCGGTCAGGTCGCGACGGTCGCCGGAGACAGGGCCCAGCGTCCACTGGGCGACATGCTTGGCCAGCTGGCCGCGCACCGCCTCGAACGCCGGCGAGGTCTCGGCGTCGACCAGGCAGTGCAGCGCGCCGGAGATGTTCAGGCAGTGGGCCAGGGCCGCGCCGGTCAGGTTGTTGTTGATGAGGGCGGTCGCAACGCCCACCTTGGTCAGGCCGTACCAGATCGGCAGGTAGTCCATGCGGTTGGGCATGAACAGCGCCACGGTCTGACCGCGCGTGATGCCCTGCTCCTTGGCCCAGTGGGCGTAGCGGTTGGCCAGGGCGTCCATCTCACCATAGGTGATGGTCTTGCCCTCGAACGTGATCGCCGGCCGCTCCCGGTGCTTGTCGACCGCCGCTTCGAGGTCGTCGCAGATCAGGTTGCGACTGTCGGGTCCGATCGACTTGACCCACTTCAACGTCCGTTGAAGCCCCTTGAAGAACCGGACCTCCCGACCGATCCGCGTCCCGATTTTCATCTGCCACCTTTCAACGCCGCCGATCCGAGGTTCGCCCGCAAGGCGAATTCCGGTCAAGGCGAGGCTAGGGGTCAGGCGTTGCGACGCGGTGAATGTTGCTCAAAGGTCGCACTCCGCCCTTGCCGATCCGGGGCCGCCTTTGTCGTGTCAGGCCCGCCGCACCAGCACGACCCCGGCGAAGACCAAAGCGACGCCCAGCAGCCGGACCAGATTGATTGGCCGGGGCGCGATGCCGAACCCGCCGAAGTGATCGACCACCATCCCCGCCACCAGTTGCCCGGCGATCATCAGCGTGATGGTCGAGGCGACCCCGAGCCGCGGCGCGGCGAAGGCGGCGGCGACCACGAACACCGCCCCGTAGGCTCCGCCCAGCCAAGCGTACCAGGGCAAGGCCTGCACTCCGGACCAGTCGGGCCTGACCCGCAAGGCTACGATGGCGACCAGCAGAACCAGCGTCCCGACCGCGAACGAGACGAAGGCCGCGTTGACCGGCGAGTTGAAGGGCCGGGCCAGCATGGCGTTGGTCGGGGCCTGCAGGGCGGTCAGCATGCCGCCAACGACGCAGGCGCAGACGGCGAGGAGCAGGATCGAGGCGGCGGTCGGCGGCGTGGTCATGGATTTCCCCTTAGCCGCCGGAACGCCGCTGCGCTCGCGAAATCAGGCCTCCGCGGCGCCCAAACGCTCTCGCCAGGCGGCGGACGCGTCCTTCAGGGCCTGATCAAGCGACCAGCCCGACAAGCCGTCGCTGTCAATGATCTGCAGCTCCTCATAGGCGAAGGCCGCCTCCCCGTGATCGCGCCAGGCCTGCTGCATCGCCTTGTGGAGGCTGGTCCCCAGGCGCAGGGCGAACCAGATGCCGTTCTGGCGGTTGGTCAGCTCGCGACTGGTCCCGACCCAGACCTGACCGCCGGCCGCGCAGCGCACGGCGAACACGCCCGGCCGCGGCTTCCGTTCCTTGTAGGCGGCGATCAGTTCCCGCTTTCGCTCCCGGCTCATATCAGCCTCGCCAGCGCCAGGACGTGGTCCCGGACATCGGTGGGCCAGTCCGCGATCCGGGTCCGGAAGCCGTCGCCATCGCCGGCGAACAGCGCGCGGGTCGCCTCCTCATAGCCGGGCCGGTCTCCGGCCATGGTGGTCAGGAAACGGTACGCGGCGTCCCGCCCCGCCCTCAGCTCCTCGGCGGGATCCCGCTGGGCGGCCTCGACCAGCTTGCGAAGCGCCACCGAGGCCCCGCCAGGCTGCCGCGCGAGCCAGTCCCAGTGCCGCGGCAGGAGGGTAACCTCGCGGGCCGTCACGCCGAGCTTCGGACGGCCCGGCCCGCGTGGCGCGGCCTCGGGGGGTGACGCCAGTCGGCCGACGACCTCATCGGGCGTCCCACGCAGGTCGAGGTCCAGCGAGCGGCCGTCATCGCCGCGAAAGATCAGCACGCGCGAGGGTTCTGCCGAGGCGGCCACGACCCGCGCGACGTCGGCCAGACGGCCGCGGGCCAGACAGCGGTCACCCTGAAAGGCGGTTACGGGGGTAGAGACGTCGTGCATGGGAAGCTCCGGATCGGGAGCTTTTTACCCGGGTAATTCGGGGAGTCAATATTATCCGGGTAATTTCGCGTCAGGACGCCGACCGATAGGGAACGTAGCCCCGCTCGACGATACGGCGCAGGCCTTCATAGGCCTCGGTCAGTTCCTCGAACGTGGCGCGCAGATGCGCCAGGCGGGCGAGATCCTCGGGCGTCACCCGCCCTCCGGTCTCGGCGACCTTCAGGGCCTGGCTCACCCAGACGGCGCGGGCATGGGCGGCCGCCACGGCCAGCTTCTGGAACTGCAGGGCGTCGGAGGTCCCCAGCACCTGGCCGATCACCTCCTTGTTGGAAGCGAAGGCGGTGTAGTCGATCTGCTCGAGTTGGCCGCGGATACGCCGGGCGGCGTTCGGGTCGCTGTCGTCCTGCGGCTCGAAGTGGTCGTGCTGGCGTCGGAAGCTTCCGGTGCGGGTCACGGACATGGCGGCCTCCCTTAAGGCGCTCTCGTTGAAGCAAGGATGCCGCCCACGGGCTTAAGGGATGCTAAAGACGCCGGCGCGCGCGGATCAGGCGGCCCCGCTCATCGCCATCAGCGTCGCGCCCATCTTCTGGTGCAGCAGGTTGATGGCCTTCAACGGGCGGATCATGACCTTGAAGCGTGTGATCTTCGCCGCGTCGTTCCACCAGATCATGTCGACGCCGTTGATCCGGATGCCGTCGATCTCGGTGGCGAACTCGAGCACGGCGGAGTTATCGCCATCCCAGCGGCCCAGGTAGTGGAAGCTGTCGTTGTTGAGCGTCGAGAAGGCGGCCATCAGGTACTTGGTTGTGATGTCGCGACCGACCTGGGGGGTGTGGACGACCGGAGACTCGAACACGGCTTCAGGGTCCAGCAGATCACGAAGCTTCGCCTCGTCCTTGGCTTCGACCACCTCATGCCAGAGGTGCATCACGTCACGGGTCATGTCCGGTCTCCAGTTGCAGGCCCATGCTAGCCCATCAGCGCGCTCCGTCGATACGCAAGCCGAAGCGCTGTCGCACCTCGCAACCCGCCTCCGCCACAGCCCCAAAATGAGCATAGGGGCGCCCGCAATCCGAGAATTATCACTCGAGTCCGGGAATTTCACCACCTTGGCGAGAGCGGTCGCCCGCCGCTACGCTCCGGCCCCATAACGGGTAAATCGGTCGCTAAACCCCACGATGTCCAACCGGTGTTCGACGAAGAAGATGGGGTTTCTGAATGCGCGTTCGACTGTCCGGGGCAATGACCCTCTTCGGCCTCTCTCTGGGCGCCGGATTCCTCATGCTCGCCGTCGGCGCCGGGCTGACCATCTCGCAGGTAAGGGTCAACGGGCCGCACTACGAGCGCATCCATGACAAGGAAGTTCTTACCGCCGACGTCCTGCCGCCGCCGATGTTCCTGGTGGAGTACTTCCTGGCCAACACGCAGTTCCACGAGGCGAGCGACCCCGCCAGCGCCCTTGATATCGCCGAGAGCGCCGAGGCGCTCGAGGAAATGCCGCCCCTCGTGCAGGGCTACCGTGAACGCGTCGACTACTGGCGGAAGTCCGATCTGAACTCGCCGGCGATGACCCTCCTGCTCGTCGATTCCGACAGCAAGGCGCAGGAGATGTTCAGCCTGAGCGACGCCATGGTCGCCGCGCGCCGCGCTGGCGATGTCGCCGGCGAACAGGCCGCCTTCAATCGCATGCACGATGTCTATCACGAGCATCTCGAGATCATCCGGAAGGCCGTGCCGATGATCACTGCCGAGCGTGTGGCCGCCGAGGCGCAGTCCGACAAGGTACAGGCCCTCGGAATCACCGCCATGATCGCGCTTGGCGGCCTGATGGTGCTCATCATCAGCGGTGGCGTGCTCATCCTGCGTCGTCATGTCGTGCGACCGATCGAGGCCATCACCCGCTACATGGGCGAACTCGCCGGGGGCCATTACGAAAAGACTGTGCCGTTCCTTGGCCGTGGCGACGAACTGGGCGACATGGCCAAGTCCGTGGCGACCTTCCGCGAAGGCGTCCTGGAGCGGCGCACCCTGCGCGAGCAGGGCGAAGCGGACCGCGCCCGCAGCGAAACCGCCCGCCGCGCGGACGAAGCGGCCCGGAAGGCCGAGAGCGACCGCCGGGACGAGGCGATGGACCGTCTCGCCAGCGGCCTGGACCGTCTTTCGGCGGGTGACGTCGCGCACCGCATCAACGAGGCCTTCGCGCCGGAGTACGAGCGACTTCGCAACGACTTCAACGCCGCCGCGAGCCGCTTGACCCAGACCCTGAGGTCCATTCGCGAGTCGGCCGACGGGGTCGGCAGCGGGGCCGACGAGATCGCCCGCGCCTCCGACGATCTGTCACGCCGCACCGAACAGCAGGCGGCGGCCCTGGAGCAGACGGCCGCCGCGCTGGACGAGATCACGGCCACCGTTCGCCAGACCGCGGAAGGCGCCGCGACGGCCGATCGCATCGTCGGCGAAACGCGCCGCGAAGCCCAGTCCACCGAGGCGACCGTCGCCGAGACCATCCGGGCCGTGTCCGACATCGAGGCGGCGTCTTCCCAGATCACCCAGATCATCGGCGTGATCGACGAGATCGCCTTCCAGACCAACCTTCTCGCCCTGAACGCCGGCGTCGAGGCGGCCCGGGCCGGGGACGCCGGCAAGGGCTTCGCCGTGGTCGCCCAGGAAGTCCGCGGGCTCGCCCAGCGCTCGGCCGAAGCCGCCAAGGAGATCAAGGGCCTGATTTCGGCCAGTTCGACCAAGGTGGCCGAAGGCGTCAGCCTGGTGGGAAAGACCGGCAAGTCGCTGAACGACATCCTCGGACGTGTCGGAGATATCGCCCGGGTCGTTTCGGAGATCTCCGCCTCCGCCCAGGAACAGGCCATGGGCCTCGCCGAGGTCAACAACGCGGTCAATCACATGGACCAGACGACCCAGCGAAACGCCGCCATGGTCGAACAGACCACGGCCGCCTCCCATACGCTCCGTCAGGAAGCCGCACGCCTCAACGCAGCGGTTGGGCAGTTCCAGCTGGACAGCGGCCCGGGCGAGCGGCGGACGCGGGGACTGGCGGCGGCCTGAGCCGTCGTCAGCCCGCGCAGCGCTTGAGCAAGGGCCCCAGAACCGCCGGGGCGCCGGCGCCGGGCACGATCCGCTCCTCGCCCATGAGCATGAGGGTCAGGTCCTCACCCTTCATGAGGCCATCCAGGGCGTCCGACTGACGCGGTAGCGGCGCTACGAAGTTGAGGCCATCGCCCATCTCAGTGGTGGTGGCCTCCAGCATGTCCATGCCGCCCGGCCCCCAAGCCATCAGCCGCACTCGGCCGTCGTCAACGCTGTCAGGGTCGACCGGCCCCATCAGGACCATCCGGCCCGCCTCGCAGTCGATACGGACGGCGCGATCATCGGTATCGGGCACACCGAATGCGATGCTGTCCTCGGTAGAGGCGTGCCAGACGTAGGGCTGGTCTGGAATCTCCGCCTCGGCGGTGTCGATGCCGGCCTCAGGATCATCCTGCGCCAGAGCGGGCGCGGACAGAATGGCGACGCAGGCTGCAAGGATCACCGGAAGACGCATGACGTGCCCGCCCACATGACCTCGATCTTCGCCGCCCAGTCCGGGCCGTCCAGCACGCCGTAAAGTCCGCCGGCGGTGAACTCCTGGCCGAGGCTGGTCTCGGAGACCTGAACCCCGCTGTAGGCGGCGGCCAGGTCGGAGCGGGTCGAGCCGACGCCGATGCCGCTCATGGTCGACTGCTTGCCGGCGGCGTCCTTGTCCAGGCTCCAGCCGACGAAACGATCCTCCTGGAACAGCAGGGTCAGGCCATCCGGGTATGCGATGAACTGGACCGGACCGGCGCCGCACTCGCTGTTGGTGCTTTCCGGGGTCGGGGCGCCCGCGACGTTGGTGACGATGGCGACCGTCCGGTCCTTGGGCAGACCGAAATCAATCATCCGCGTCGAGCCCGTATCCTTCATCACGATCAGCAGGCCGCCCGCGTCGAGCGCCACCGAGGCCTGGCCGGTCGCGACGGGCGCGGGGCCCGACGGCGGGGCGGGGGCGGTCGGCTCGGCCGGCGCGGCGGGCGTGTCCGGGGAAGGCTGGCCGCAGGCGGCGAGGCCGAGCATCAGGGCGGCGGCAAGGGTGTTGCGGAGCGTGCTCATGCGCAATCGGTAGCGTGGATC
>JBIKII010000250.1:0-3189 GCA_044361705.1 Caulobacter sp. | reverse complement strand
ACTGACGATCAGGGTCACGCGCACCTACTCCGTATCGAACGCTGCCTGGGCCGGCTCGAAGCCCGCCGCCTCCGACAAAACGTGGAAGCGGTGGACGTAGCGGTCCTGGGCTTCGCGCGCCGGCATAGGATCAAGCACAAGGGAAAGCCCCGCCGGGAGCGGGCCAAAGAATCCTAAGGACTCATCATGGCCAAAACCCGCCAACTGGGTCGCCTCGAAGTAGGCGCAGGCGCGGTCGGCCTGCTTGATCAGCTTCTTGATCGCGGCCGGCGTCTTCGCGGGCAGGCCGAAGCGGGCGTGGATCGCGTGCTCCAGCCGTTCCTCGAAGTCCTTGTAGCTGACGCCCAAAGCCGCCTTGAACGGGCTGATCATGTCGCCGATCACATACTCGGAGGCGTCGTGGAGAAGGGCGGCCAGGCGCCACTTGGGGTCCACGCCCGGCTGGATGTGGGCGACGATGTCCTCGACCACCAGCGAATGCTGCGCCACCGAGAAGCCGTGCTCGCCGATCGTCTGGCCGTTCCAGCGGGCGACGCGCGCCAGGCCGTGGGCGATGTCCTCGATCTCGATGTCCATCGGCGAGGGATCCAGCAGATCAAGCCGCCGGCCGGAGAGCATCCGCTGCCAGGCCCGGGGGGCATTCCTCGGCGATTGCGCGCCACGCAGCCCTTTCGCCACCAGTTCGTTCCTTACACTCGGGAGGGCGCTTCAACTGACGCATCGGTTGACAAAGATCAATGACCGGTTCTGCCTGAAGCGGCCATTGTGATGACGAAGGAGATCCGAATGAGTTGGGCGAGGATCATGGCGCCGCTGGCCGGTGGCACGCACGATGCGCAGGTGCTGGAGTATGCGGCGGCGGTCGCCGCTCCCTTCGGGGCCGAAGTCGCTGCGGTGCACGCGCCGGCCGACATCGCTGACCTGATGCCCTGGATGGGCGAAGGGTTCATGGGCGGCGTCCAGATCACCGCGATGGACAGCCTGAGGGAGGCCGCCGCCGAGGGCGAGCGGGCCGCGCGCGCCGCCTGCGCCGCATGCGGCTACGCCAGGACAACCTTCGTGGGTCTGGAGACTCCCGTCTGGGCGGGTCTCTCCATGGAGGGCCGGTTGTCGGACGTCGTGCTGTTCGACGCCGAGGCCGCCCGCGGCCGCGGACCGCTGGCCGAAGCCTTCCAGCAGATGGTCGCCGATGAACAGCGGCCGACCATCGTCGCCCGTCCCGGCCTGCGGGCCGACGGCGTCGTGGCCGTGGCCTGGGACGGCGGCAAGGAGGCCTCGCGCGCCGCGCGGACGGCGCTGCCGCTGCTGGAGAAGGCGTCCCGGGTCGTCATCCTGGCCGCGCCGGGCGCCTCGTCGCGCAGCTTTGATGCTGATCGCCTGAAGGGCTTCTTCGCCGCCCGCAACGTGTCGGCCGAGGTCATGCTGATCAACGAGACCGGCGACGCCGCGCAACTTCTGCTGGACGGAGCCGCCAAGGTTTCGGCGGACATCCTGGTGGCCGGCGCCTTCGGGCATCCGCGCCTGCAGGAGTACATTTTCGGCGGAACCACCCGCACCCTGCTGAACAACGACGGTCCGTCGCTGTTTCTGTCCCACTAAAACCAACAAGACGAGGGATACAAATGACGCTGTCGCGTATTGTCATGCGCCTTGCGCGCAACCCGGGCACCGAGTTCGCCGACGGCGACGACCACCGGGGTTACACCGTTGTCGCGCCGCTGCTCGACGACGGCAAGTTGGACGTGGAAGCCTTCGCCAAGGTGCGGGCCGACTGCTCGGTGCGCCGCTTCGCACCGGACGAGGACGTGGTCCTTGGTCGCCTCGCGCGCAAGGGCCAGACCTGGTTCTTCGACTACGACGCCGCCGACGACACCGACGACGAACCGGTGCACCGCCTTGGCGAGCATCGGTTCTCGGTCGGGGAGTATGTCTCCGTCGCCGATGAGGACGGACGCCTGCTGGCCTACAAGGTGACCGAAGTCACTCCACTCTGATCGCGGCCCTGGAGTCGCGTCCGCCGACGTTGTGACGGACCAGGTCGCCGACGTCCTCGAAGATGTCGTCGTGCTCGCCCTGCTTGTCGCGAACCTTGACGATTCCGACCACCAGCGGGCCGCCCACCGGGCCGCGCGCGTCGTAGCCGACGACCTTCCATTCGCCGCCGGCGCCGTCGCTGGCCAGGATGTAGCGGGCTGATACGCCCTCGCCGCGGACCTTCTCGCCGGATACGGTGGCGGTGAAGTTGCGTGTGGCGCGGACCTCGGCCCCACCGCCGTCGACGGCGTTCACCTCGACGCCCGGCGCGCGCACCTTGGCCCCGGAATCGCCAGCCTGGATGCTGACGCCGGGCAGGCGAATGTCGACCTCGTCGGTATCCGAAGCGGCCGGGGTGGTCTTCACGTCCGGGAGGACCGTCTTCAGCTCGGCCTCGATGGGTGCGAGGGCGTCGGACGGCGAGCCGCCGCCGGCGATCGGGATGACCCGCAGCGTCACCTCAGCGCGGTCGCTGGTGTAGAGGCACGAGAGGCCGTCGCTGGCCGCCGTGCTGCGCTTCAGCTCACCCTGTCGCTCCGGGCAGTCGAGCTTGTTGACCACCTTCAAGGCGTTGGCCTCGCGTTGCCGTTCGGCGTCGGGATGGTCGCAGGCGGCAAGGCCAAGGACGGCGACGCCGGCGAGCAGCAGGAGGGGGCGGTTCATGGGCAGGTCCCTTTCGGTTTGTGTCCGAAACGTGGCGCAGCGGCGCCCGATGGGCCAGTGAAATCGCGGTAACACACGGCTTTCAAACATGAAAAAGGAGACAGGTGCGATACCGCGCCTGTCTCCTTGTCCGTCAGTCGGCGGTCAGCGCCGGTGAGATCTACTGCCCTGGACGGGCTCCGCTGCCTTCGCGGCGGGCCAGGAAGGCCAGACGCTCGAACAGGTGGACGTCCTGCTCGTTCTTGAGCAGCGCGCCGTGCAGGGGCGGGATCAGCTTGGTCGGATCCTTTTCCTTCAGCATGGCCTCGTCGATGTCCTCGACCATCAGCAGCTTCAGCCAGTCGAGAAGTTCGCTCGTCGACGGCTTTTTCTTCAGGCCGGGCACCTTGCGCATGTCGTAGAAGATGCGCAGCGCCTCGGCGACCAGCTTCTGCTTGATGCCGGGATAGTGGACGTCGACGACCTTCTGCATGGTCTCTTCGTCAGGGAAGC
>JBIKII010000247.1:0-3310 GCA_044361705.1 Caulobacter sp. | reverse complement strand
AGCGGATGTAGTGGAAGAAGCAGCGGCGCAGGAAGGCGTCCGGCAGTTCCTTCTCGTTGTTCGAGGTGATGATGATCACCGGGCGGATCTTGGCGCTGATCGTCTCGCCGGTTTCGTAGACATAGAATTCCATCCGATCGAGCTCCTGGAGGAGGTCGTTGGGGAACTCGATGTCGGCCTTGTCGATCTCATCGATGAGCAGAACCGGGCGGGCGTCGGACTCGAACGCTTCCCAGAGCTTGCCCTTCTTGATGTAGTTCTTGACGTCCTTGACGCGCTCGTCGCCCAGCTGGCTGTCGCGCAGGCGGGTAACGGCGTCGTATTCGTAGAGACCCTGGCTGGCCTTGGTCGTGGACTTGATGTGCCAGGTGATCAGCTTGCTGCCCAGCGCCTTGGCGACTTCCTCGGCCAGAACCGTCTTGCCGGTTCCCGGCTCTCCCTTGATCAGCAGCGGACGCTGCAGCGCGATGGCGGCGTTGACCGCGATCTTGAGATCGTCGGTCGCGACGTAATTTTCGGTGCCTTCGAAGCGCTGGCTCATCTTGATCCCCCGAGGCGGCGTCGCCGACCTCAAACAAACGTTCAATTGGGACCAGCCTAAAGCGCTCCGCCGGACATTCAAGCCGGTTTCGGCGGCTCCTCCGGTTCGCGGAGGAGGGAGGAAGGCGGGTCGCTGGCGGGGAAGCTGTCGTCCAGTTCCTCATCGAGCAGCGCATCGGCCTCGGCCTGATCGGCTCCCTGGGGCGTTTGGTGGTCGGCCATGAGCGTCTCCCTGAGAACAGGGTAGGCGCTCATGCCGCGGGGCTCAATCAGCGCCGGGGTTGATCGACACCGGGTCGCTGGCCGGGAAGGTTTCCTTCAGGCCCTTGTCGAGCTGGCGGTCGACGTGCGGATCGGCGTCACGATCGACAGTGTCAGCCGGATTGGCGTCGCGAGCATCGTCGGCGGGGGCCGGCTTCAGGCCGTTCTTGTCGTCATCGGTCTTGACGGGGGTCTGGTCGGCGGACGGGTGGGTCATGTGAACTCCGGCAGATCGGGGCGAGCACGCCCCTGCCGGACTAAACCCGTCAGGCGGGACGACGTTCCGCTAGACGGCAAAGCCTCTGGCCCGCAGGCGCTCGGCCATGTCCCCACGCCGCGCCGACCAGTCCTCGGCCAGCAGGCCAAGGCCGATGACGTCGACTCGCTCGCCGTTCTTGATGACATGGCGGCGGAACAGCGCCTCGCGCTCGAAGCCGTGCAGCATGTGCAGCTTCCAGACCGCCTCGTTGGAGGCGAGGACCTCGCACCAAAGCTTCTCCAGCCCCAGGGTCCCGAACACATGTTCGATGACCTTGAACTCGACAAAGGAGCCGACGCCCAGGCCGCGAACCGACGGGCTGGCCAGGTAGTAGGCCCAGGCGCAGCGTCGATGCGTGCGGTCGATGTCAGCGAGGTTCGCCAACCCGACCGGCTCGCCGTCGACCTCGATGATCCAGTACCGGCGGCGATCGTCGCCGGCCAGGCCATCGAACCAGCGGTCATGCTCAGCCTGAGTGATCGCATGGTCCGAGTACATGTAGGCGGCGACCTCGGGGCTGTTGCGCCAGGTCAGGATCTGCGAGCGATCGTTCTCGGACAGGTCTCGCAGGAGGATAGTCGGGGCGGTCACAGGCGGCGGTCTCCCCCAAGAGTCAGCAGGTCCGGACGGCTGCGGACGAAAGCGCGGACATCGTCGCTGCTGAAGGCCGGGTCACCGGCATAGAGCCCGTCATAGACGGCCCGGACGAACATCAGGTCGTCAGGCCGGTCGACCGTCCAGCGGACCTCGCCCTCCTCGGCGGTCTGGTGGTGGAAGGCGAGGGCAAAGCGCTCCGGCCGACGATAGAGGAAGGGCGTGACATGCTCACGGTCGTAGGGATCGCGGGTTTCCGCCGCCGCCGCGCGCAGGGCGGCCACCTTGAACACCTCGACGTCCAGCCCCTTGGGGAAGGTCCGTCGCTCGCCCGCGTTGGCCGCGTAGTCGGCGTCGGTCGCCTCGCGCAGGGCGAGGGTGGCCTCGATCACGTCCGGATCGGTCAACGGGCAGTCGGCGGTCAGGCGAACTGCGACTTCGGCCGGCCCGAAGGCGTCGATGGCGCCGACGAACCGCCCGAGCACATCGTCCAGCGAGCCGCGAAACACCAGGACGCCCGCCGCCTCCAGCGTCTCGGCGAGCGGATCGTCGCTGGGTTGGTCGGAGGTGGCGACAACAATGCGCTCAAGACTCGGGGCGCGATCCAGCCGTTCGATCTGCCGCAGGATCATCGGCGCGCCGGCGAGGTCGGCCATGACCTTGCCCGGCAGCCGGGTGGAGGACATGCGGGCCTGCAGGATCGTCAGGACCATGACCGTCAGCCTGGACGATCTGCGTCGGCGCGGAGCCTGAGGGCCTGTGCGACCTCGCCCATGACCGGCGTCCAGTCCTGATAGTCGCTCGAGGCAAAGCAGCGGGCCTGCGGGTACCAGGGGTAGGCGTCGCTTCCGAGCCGCGTCCAGGCGCCATCCACGGTCATCAGCCAGATCGGCGCGCCGCAGGCGCCGGCCAGGTTGATCGTGGCGTTCGAAAACCCGAGCACGAGATCGGTGGCGCTGCAGAGCGCGGCGATGTCGTCCAGGTCCTGCTTCAGGTCGATTCCGGGCGGCTGGAAGATCTCGACCCCGAACTCGCGGCGGGCGAACTCCAGCTCGGCGTCACAGTCGCCGTACTGAAGGTTGATGAAGCTGACGCCCGGGGTCGTGAGGATCGGCGCCCACTGCTCGAACGGCGAGAAGAAGCGGTGACGGGCGCTGTTGATCAGCAGGCTCTTCCACAGCAGGCCGACCTTGAGCCCGGGGCGGGAGGCAAGCGTCGATGTCCAGTGCGCCACGCGCGCCGGATCGGGCGTCAGGAAGCGTTTGCGGGGCGGGAAGGCGTCCACGGTCCGCCGGAAGCGGCGCAACAGCGAGCCTATGGGGGTCCAGAGGTCGACCTGTTCGAGGTCTTCAAGGAAGGTCACGCCCCGCACGGACCGGGCGTCGACCTTGAAGGTGGCGTGGGGGCCGACAAGGGCGTCCGGGAATGACCGCTGGAACAGCGGCACGAGCCGCGGCTCCACGGCCAGGATCAGCCTGCCCTTGGGACCGAGGGCCTCGACGAGGTCAGGCAGGACGTTGGCGAACATGACCTCGTCGCCCAGACCCTGTTCGCCGATCACCAGCAGGGTGCGACCGGAAAGCTCGCAGTCCGGCGTCCATTTGGGGCGATCGATCAGATAGTGCGTGACGTCGGCGAACGCCGGCTGCAGCCGCG
>JBIKII010000027.1:0-21556 GCA_044361705.1 Caulobacter sp. | reverse complement strand
GACTAGAGGCCTGCCGCCATGCCGACGCTCGATCTCGCCGCCCTGATCCTCTTCCTGGTCTGCTGGCTGTTCTATGAGCCGCTGCTCAAGCTGCTGTCGCGCGGCGCGTCGCTGAACAGCGACATGACGGTGATCCGGGGCGCCTGGATGGGCCAGATGTCGCGCCGGGAGATCCGGCTGATGGACGCCAACCTGCTGGGCCACGCCCTGAACTCGGCTTCGTTTTTCGCCTCCTCCAACCTGCTGCTCATCGCCGCCTCGGCCGGGGCGCTGTTCGGCGGCGAGAGCACCTTCGCCAGCGTGTCGAGCCTGGAGGTGATCAGGACCTCCACCCGCTTCCTGTTCGAGGGACAGCTGGCGCTGATGGTGGTCGTGCTGGCCCGGGGCCTGCTGGCCTTCATCTGGGCGATCCGCCAGATGAACTACAGCCTGGCGATCATGGGCGCGACGCCGGAGGGCGAGGGCGTCGATCCGGCGCTGCAGGCCGCCTTCGGCGACGCCGCCTCGCGGACGCTGAACCCGGCGCTGTCGTCGTTCAACGCCGGGGTGCGCGGCTACTACTTCGCGCTGGCCGCGGCGGCCTGGCTGTTCGGCCCGCTGGCCTTCGCCATCGCCACCGTCGGCGCCGTGGCCCTGCTGGTCTGGCGTCAGCGCCGCTCGCCCGCCGCCAGGGCCATCGCCGACCTGCGCAGGGCGATCGACGGGGCCTCAGGGCCGTCATAGTCCGGCGTCACGCCCCGACGCCGACGCCGATCGGACAGGTCACGCCGGTGCCGCCGATGCCGCAGTAGCCGTTCGGGTTCTTGGCCAGGTACTGCTGGTGATAGTCCTCGGCGTAGTAGAACGGACCCAGCGCCGCGACTTCGGTGGTGATCGGCCCCATCCGGTACTTGGCCAGCGCCTGCTCGTAGGCTTCGCGCGAGGCCGTCGCGGCGGCGGCCTGGTCGTCGTTCAGCGTGTAGACGCCCGACCGGTACTGGGTGCCGATGTCGTTGCCCTGGCGCATGCCCTGGGTGGGGTCATGGTTTTCCCAGAAGGCTTTCAGCAGATCGTCGTAGCTCACGACCCTGGGGTCGAAGACCACCAGCACCGCCTCGGTGTGACCGGTGCGGCCGCTGCAGACTTCCTCGTAGGTCGGGTTGGGCGTCGCGCCGGCGACATAGCCGACCGCCGTGCTCCACACGCCCGGGATCTGCCAGAAGATCCGCTCCACGCCCCAGAAGCAGCCCATGGCGAACACGGCCTGCTCCAGGCCCTCGGGCCAGGGGCCGTGCAGCGGCCGGCCGTTGACGAAATGGGCCCGCGCCGTGGGGATGGCCTGCGCCCGCCCCGGCAGGGCGTCGGCGGCAGTGGGAATGTCCAGGGTCTTCTTGCCGAACAGCATGATGTCCTCGCGATCTTTCAGGCGACAGATATAGGCGCGCCGCGACGAAATTTCACGATTTCCGAACCGCGCTTGCCGGAGGGCGCCTGATCAGTATATTCCGCGCCTTCCGCAAACGGCGCTCGCGCGCCGCGACGTGGGGTGAGGTGGCCGAGTGGTCGATGGCGCACGCTTGGAAAGCGTGTGTAGGTTAACGCCTACCGTGGGTTCGAATCCCACTCTCACCGCCATCGCCCCTTGCCACAAATCTCTCTGTGGGCCGGGCGGTGTCAGAAAATCCCGTTGTATTACAGGGTTTCCCCGAACTGGCTCCGCACTGCGCTTGCCAGGAAACGGCCGGTTTTCTCTCCGAATGCCCGAATAGTCTCCAGACCTCCGCACCGTGGCGATTTGGTGCGGAGCCAAAAACTACAAGCTTTTTCAGTTAGATATCGACTCAGGGATCTGAGTGGTTTTGGGAGCGCCTCGGCAACCGGAACCAACCCATAACGAACCGGCGCCCTCCCCATCCGCTCTTGTGCAAGACCTAAACAGACCTGAGCAAAGGGCTCCAAGAACACTCTGTGGCGCTTCAGGCGGGCTCGATTGACGTTGGCTTACCGGCCTACCCTTGAGCGAAAGGTTCGGCGTCAAAAAACAGCAACCCGGGAGGCGATTACGCAAAATCAGCGCGTTAACGCCGTTGCTTTTCCAAGTGTTAGCTACGTCAGCCTAATCTGCATTCAAGTCAGGTTCTTTGTCGAGAATTGCAGGTTGCACTACTCATACGAACAGCAGGGTCGGCGCGTGATTGTCGGGGTCGCGGTCGTGCTTGGCTTTGGCATGGCCGCGCTGGGCCTCGCCTATAGCGCGCCTTGGTACTTCACCGCGATACCGACGCTTTCCGCGCTCATGGCTTTGGTGATCTTCATACAGAACAGCCATAGCGGTCTTCGTTTTGAAGGCGACGCGCTGACGCTCTTCAAGGATCGGTGGCGCCGCGTCATAGATCTTGGGACCATACGCGGCGTTCGCGTCACCCAATGGTCGGACGGCCAGCCCAGCATATGGCTCGATCTCGATCACGCACCTGCCTACCGGCTGCCAGGCTACTGCTTCGGTTCTACGGCACCGCTCCTGGACGCCTTCCGGAAGCGCGGGATTGCCGTCGCTTAGGTGAGTGTGGACATCATGGACTTCATCATCTTGCTGCTGACCTTCCTGATTTCGAAGCTGCTCGTCCTGGCACCACCCTTTGCTGTCTGGCGCTCACTCTTGATGCCCGCCTCGGGACGGGCGGCATGGCTCTATCACGCGCTGGCGTTGATCGGCCCCTCCGTCGCCGCCTTTATCTTCGTCGTACTGATGTGGCTTCCAACCTATTCAGGGCAATGCGGAGGCTGGCTCGGAGAGACCTCCCCATGCAGCGGTTTAGGCCAGTATGCGACAGAAACCATGTTCTGGGCCGCCATGAGCTTGGTCATGCCTAGCCTCCTGGGAATGCTGCTTGGCATCTCTGTGCTAATCGTTTTGCAGATCAGGCACCGCGTGTCCCGCCCGGCTGCGTGAGTAAAGGGCACCATGACCCATTTCAGATGCCTCATTCGTGGCGAGGGCTTTCTGGGTACCCTCGAGGAGCGCGACGGCTTGATCGGTGGCCTGCGCCCATTGAAGTGGTCCATCCATCCAAAATGGCCCTCGGACCAACATAAGGGATGGATCACTTCAAGCGGGTCAGACCACAACCTCCATCGCATGCGGACCGGCGCCACCCCGCGCCGTTAGGTGAAATTTCCTGTTGCAATTGCCACAGGCGGAGCTTTGATCAGGCTCTGGCTTTATCGCAACGCGCATCATGGGGGCACCTGCAATGAAGACACTCAGGACAGGACGACTGGCTGCGGCTTTCCTGGTCGCGCTCTTTGTTGGCTATGACGATGGGCATGCGCAAACCCAGATCCCGCAGGCCCTGCAGGCCCCACCGGCGATTCGGATACCCGCGCCGGCCAGGCCCGCTCCGACCGTACGCCCCGGAACGGCGCCAGCCGAAACGCGTCAGCGTATACCGAGCCCCGGCGAGGACCTTGATGGCGATGGTTTTGTATCCGCTTTGGTTGGGGGAGATGATTGCGACGACGCAAACCCTCAAAGATACCCGGGGGCCACGGAAATACCTAACAACGAGGACGAAGACTGCGACGCTCAGAGCATCGGCCGCAGGGACCTCGACGGTGACGGGTTCATTGACGTCAATGTTTCTAATCCAGGAGGCGCGTTTGGCACTGATTGCAACGACAGCCGGCCCGACATACATCCCAACGCACAGGAGTTGCCTAATCGCATTGATGACAATTGCGATGGACTCGTCGATAATCTGATTGGATCCTGGTGGACCCCGAGGTGAGCAGCGCGAGCGCTGGCAGTCTATGCGAGGCCCGGTTCGACAGCACATCCCCTCAAGTTATCTTGGCGGCTGCCGCATCGCTGCTACCTACCCGATAAGGAGAGAAGATCATGTTGGGACGCGGAACAGCAGCAGCCAGCTTGGCCATGGCGCTCGCCGCATGTGGTCCGACTGAGTCCAATCCACAGAATGTGGCGGCAGTACCTGCGCCGGCAAGTCCTGCCAGTAACACACAGCTGGACGCCTGCTCGCTGGTCTTGCCTCAAGAGCTTGCCGATATCTTCTCAGGACGAAGCTTCGTGATCGACAATAGCGGGCCAACCGCGCGCAACCAGCCAGGAGGCGCAAACAGGAATATGACTACATCCTGCACCTTTGTATCGGCCGGGGCCTCCGTGCAGGAGATGATGGTGGTGAGTGTAATTGTAACAGTGGCGCCTGACGATGGCGCACAGCAGACTATAGAGGCGATGAAGGCTGGTGTTGAAAAACTTGGACTCGGGGCTGATCCTGCGGATATTCCAGGGCTGGGTGATGGTGCCTACTGGGTCAATCTCGGCGGTCAGCGTACTGCAGTCACGGTAAACGTAAAGCACGACCCCCGGATCTGGCTGGCCGTCAGCGAATCCTCACGCGGCCAAGAGGTCAGTATGACCGTTGGGCGCCTTAGTGACGTAGCAAGACGCGCGCTCTCGCGCCTCTGACAGGGCTTTGTCAGGTTGACGACAAACGGCCGCAAAGCCCTCTACCCGACCAGAAGATCAGGCAACGGCGGTCGCAGCCGCCCATGATCGGTGAGCTTCAGCTCGCAGGTGCCGCAGGGTCGGTTTACTTATCAGATGGGGCTGGAGATTGAACACGATGAAGTGGCCTGACCCTAATAGGTGATCCAGTTTCGATGTTAGCGTTCGGCGGACTCTGATGCAGAGGTTGGCGCGCGCTTCGCCCGTGGCACGATGCCGCCGCTTCCGTCTGACCCCCTTGAAGTGGCCGATCCTTTATGTTGGCCGAGGACCATTTTGGATGGGTCAATTCCAAGGGGTCATACCAAGTGGTATCGCATTCATCAGCTTGGAGCGCTGCTGAGCAATGATCGGGATCATTTTTCTTGCACTGCTGTCATGTGGGACGGTCTGGTGGGGCTGGCACGAACTAAAGAATGCCCGCAGCCAGTCCAAGCCAACGATGGTCCGGAGGGTGGCGCTCTATTACGCCCTCGTCCTTTTCGGCATGGGGTGGTGTTTCGCGGCTTTGGGGGTCGCGCGCATGTGGCCGGGCGTTCCTCCGTGGATAGCGCTGATTGGCTTAGTACCTTTATTGTTGATCGCCTTGGCCGTTCGTTTCAGTCGAGGCTTCGCCGTGCGCCTCCTGCCCGGATTGCGGCAGTAACGACCTGATGACCGCGACGCACTGCCCGCTCATTTGGATAGTTGCTCAACTACAGACGCTCGGCTTGGCGAGAGTTCGCCTTCAGGCTCTCTTCCACCGCCACTGCGGTCAGCCGGATACGGAGACCTTCCTCCCAAGCCCGCATCGCTATCCAGGGGCGGCGCGGGTCATCTCCCCGCGGCCGCCTGTCGCTTTTCGGCGTCGCCGGCGCCGGGTGGAGACGGGCGCTCCGGATCAGTCGAACGCCGCGCCAGGCCGGACGCCGAGCTTCCTGAAAACCATCGCCGCCGGGCAGAAGCCGGTGAAGGCGGCCTGGATCATGTTCAGGCCCGCGAAGGCGCTGAGCAGGAGCCACCAGGGGCTTACGAAGTGGCCGAGCGCGACGCCGGCGAGGACGACGAGGCCAGCGAAGACGAACACAGCGCGATCAACGGTCATGTGGAGTTCCTTTTTCTGCGGAGGGTCGCGAGTTGCGCCCGGGCGGTCATGGGCGGGGCGTCAAGGCTTGATCTTGCGGATGCCCATCACGTCGAGCGCCAGCCGCTCGTAGAAGGGCTCGCTCTCGCCGCGCTTCACCTTGGCCAGGAAGTACTTTTCGAAACCGACCTTCGCCAGGTGGACCCACTTGCCGCTGGCGGACCAGTTGACGTTGCGGGGCGGGATCTGCGGCTGGGCGACGAAGGCGACGCCGCCGTCTCCGAAGTCGGCCAGGCAGATGGCGTTCCAGGTCGCTTCGTGCCTGGCCGGCCGGCCGTCGACGATGTCGCCGAGATTGTGGGCGATGGCGGTGACCATGCTTTCGATCATGAAGCCGGTCTTGGGCACGCCCACCGGTACGGGCGTCTTGCCGGTCGGCGCGATCGCCACGCAGACGCCCAGGGCGAAGACGTTCGGGAAGGTCGGGTTGCGCTGGTGCTTGTCCACCAGGATGAAGCCGCGCGGATTGGTGAGGCCCTCGACGCCGCGGATGGCCTCGACGCCCCGGAAGGCCGGCAACATCATCGAGAAGGCGAAGGGGATGTCGTGCGTCGCCCTGACCGACCCGTCCTCGGCGACCTCCTCGGCATGCATCAAGCCGGCTTCCACCGAGGTGACCCGGGCGTTGGTGACCCACTTGATGTGGCGCTCGCGCATCTCGCTCTCGAGCATGCCCTTGGTGTCGCCGACGCCGTCGAGACCGAGGTGGCCGACATAGGGCTCCGAGGTGACGAACGTCATCGGCACGCGATCGCGGATCTTCCGTCGCCGCAGCTCGGTGTCCAGGATCATGGCGAACTCGTAGGCCGGGCCGAAGCAGGAGGCGCCCTGGACCGCGCCGACCACGATGGGTCCGGGGTTCTCGACGAAGCGGTCGAACGCCGCCGCCGCCGTCTCGGCGTGATCGACATGGCAGATCGACTGGGTGAAGCCGCCGTGCGGCCCGAGGCCCTCGATCTCGTCGAAGGCCAGCTCCGGCCCTGTGGCGATGACCAGATAGTCGTAGTCCACCACCGCGCCGTCGGAGAGCTCGATCCGGTTCTGCACCGGGTCCACGCGACGGGCGCCGGCGCCAGTGAAGGCGATGCCCTTCTTCTTGAAGACGGGCGGCAGCTTGACCTCGATCGCGGCGCGCTTGCGCCAGTGAACGGCGACCCAGGGATTGGACGGCACGAAGTGGAAGGTGTCGCCCTGCGAGACGACGCTGACCTCCGCCTGGCCGCCGACGGCGGCCTTGATCTCGAAGGCGGCGATGGCGCCGCCGAGGCCGGCGCCCAGAATGACAATACGCGGCTTGGCCATGGTCAGCCTCCTCCACACCCTGTGATTGGCGCCCCGTTCCGATGATCGCGCCTTGATATGGATCACAACGGCACGGTCTCGCCGGGCGCAGGGTGATCCTCGTTGGTGGCTTGACTTCATATTCATACTCCCGCATATGCGCAACTATGAATTTACAGCACCACGCCCTGAAGGCTTCGGCGGACCAGGCCTGCGACCTCCTGAAGGCGCTGGGCAATCCGCACAGGCTGATGATCGTCTGCTCGCTGCTCGAGCGGGAACAGTCGGTGGGCGCGATCGCGCAGACGCTGGGCGTTAGGGAAACCCTTGCCTCGCAGCACCTGGGCCTGCTGCGCCGCGATGGCGTCGTCACGGCCCGCCGCGACGGCCAGACCGTCTACTACGGCCTTCAGAGCCACGCCGCCCGGGCCGTGGTCGAAGCGCTTTCGGATCAATTCTGCCCGGTCGACTGACCCTGCAGGCCACCAAAGGAGACCACCATGTTCGGCGCCCCCAAGACCACGGACCTCACCCCCGCGCAGGTTCATGCCTCGCTCGAGGCCCACGAAATCCTGCTCATCGACGTCCGTGAACCGGCCGAGTTCGCCGCCGAGCGCATTCACGGCGCCCTGAACTTCCCGCTCTCGACCTTCGACCCCGGGGCCCTGCCCTCCGGCGGCGACCGGTTGATGGTCATGCAGTGCGGCTCGGGCAAGCGGTCCGCGATGGCCGTCGAGCAGTGCCGCAAGGCCGGCCACGCGATCGACAGTCACCTCGGCGGCGGCATCATGGCCTGGAAGGCCGCCGGACTGCCGACGGTGACCATCGATAGCGCCACCGGCTCCGTCCGCGACCCCGGCTGATCCTTCAACCTCCTAGTGACCGAAACCCCAGGCGACGCGCCATGTCCAAGAAATCGCTCCTGATCCTCCCGCTGGCAGCAGCCTTCCTGCTGGCCGCGTGCGGCGAGTCCACACCGGAAAAGCCGGTCGCCCGCGTCGCGCCGGCGGCGGGCCGCCTGCCGGTGGTCGAGCGGACCATCGCCGACCTCAAGCCGGTCCCGGCGACCCTGACCACCCGGGACATGGGCGAGGCGCGGGCGCGGATCACCGGCGTGCTGACCACTCTGCTGGTCAAGGAAGGGGACACCGTTCGCCAGGGGCAGCTCATCGCCACGGTCAAGGACGACCGCCTGGCGCTGCTGACCGCCGCCTATGACGCCCAGGTCGCCGCCGCGGCCGCCGACGCCGCGCGCGCCCAGGCCGATCTGACCCGGACCCGCACGCTGTTCGCCCAGGGCATCTACGCCCAGGCCCGCCTCGACCAGGTCGAGGCCATCGCCAAGGCGTCCAGCGCCTCGCTGGCCGCCGCCCGCGCGCAACGCTCGGCCAGCGCCGAGCTCGGCGCCCAGGGCGCGATCCTCGCGCCCGCCAGCGGACGGGTGCTGGTCGCCGACGTGCCGCCCGGCTCGGTGGTGACGGCGGGCCAGTCGGTCGCCCGTATCACCGCCGGCCCCCCCGTCGTGCGGCTGGAACTGCCGGAGGGCCAGGCCCTTACGCTGCGGCTCGGCGACACCGTGCAGGTGTCCATCGACGGCGCCGCGACATCCGCCACAGGCATCATCAGCCAGATCTACCCGTCGGTGGTCGCCGGACAGGTCGTGGCCGACGTGACCGCCGCCGGCCTGCCCCAGGATCTGGTCGGCCAGCGCGCCACGGTGATGGTGCGGGTCGGCGAGCGCCGGGCCCTGGTCGTCCCGAGGCGCTATGTGTCGACCCGCTACGGCATCGACTATGTGCGCCTCGTTCGCGCCGACGGCGCCGCGTCGGATACGCCCGTCCAGACCCGGGCCGGGCCGACCGCGGACGAGCTTGAGATCCTCTCCGGCCTGAAGGCCGGCGACATCCTGTCCCTGCCGGAGGCGGTGCGATGAACCTTGGCCTCTCCGGACGCCTGACCCGGGCGACCATCCGCTCGCCGCTGACCCCGCTCTTCCTGCTCGCCGCCATCGCGGTGGGCTTCCTGGCGCTGATGAGCATCCCGCGCGAGGAAGAGCCGCAGATCAGCGTGCCGATGGTCGACATCATGGTGTCTGCGCCCGGCCTGCGGGCCGCCGACGCGGTCGAGCTGGTCGGCAAGCCGCTGGAAGCCATCGTCAAGAGCGTCGACGAGGTCGAGCACGTCTACACCTTCGCCGACGATGACCAGGTCATGGTCACGGCCCGGTTCAAGGTCGGGGTCGACCCCGACGCCGCCGCCGTCCGCATCCATGAGCGCATCCGCGGGAACATGGACCGCATACCGGCCGGGATTCCCGAACCGCTGATCCAGACCCGCGGCATCAATGACGTGCCGAGCCTGGTGCTCACCCTGTCGCCGAAGCCGGGCGCGGCAGGACAATGGACCGACCAGGCCCTGTACGAACTGGCGGGAAAGCTTCGCACCGAGGTGGCCAAGGTCGACAACGTCGGCCTGACCTTCATCGTCGGCGGCCGGCCGCGCGAGATCCGCATCGAGCCCGATCCGGCCCGCATGGCCCGCCACGGTGTGTCGCTGGCGGCGCTGATGGACACCGTGCGCCAGGCCAACCGCGCCTTCCCCGCCGGCCAGCTGCGCAACGGCGGCGAGGCCGTGCAGGTCACCAGCGGCAAAACCTTCACCGACGCGGGCCAGATCGGCCTCCTCGCCCTGCCTTCCGTCGGCGGTCAGACCGTCTACGTCCGCGACGTCGCCGACGTGGTCGAAGCGCCGCGCGAGGATCAGGCCCGATCCTGGCGTTTCGCCCGCCAGGGCGAGAACTGGTCCGAGGCGCCGGCCGTCAGCCTGGCCATCGCCAAGCGCAAGGGCGCCAACGCGGTGGTGGTGTCGCACGCGGTCCTGGACCGGGTCGAGGCGCTGAAGGGCTCCCTGCTGCCCGATAGCCTGAGCGTCGACGTCACCCGCGACTATGGCGAGACCGCCAACGAAAAGGCCAACGAACTGCTGTTCCACCTGGCGCTGGCGACGGTCTCGATCGTCGTGCTGATCGGCTTCGCGATCGGCTGGCGCGAGGCGGCGGTGACCGCCGTGGTCATCCCCACGACCATCCTGCTGACCCTCTTCGCCTCGAACCTGATGGGCTACACCATCAACCGGGTCAGCCTGTTCGCGCTGATCTTCTCGATCGGCATCCTGGTCGACGACGCCATCGTCATGATCGAGAATATCGCCCGGCACTGGGCGATGAAGGACGACCGCAGCCGGCTGGACGCGGCGGTCGAGGCCGTGGCCGAGGTCGGCAACCCCACCGTGGTCGCCACGCTCACCGTCGTCGCCGCCCTGCTGCCCATGCTGTTCGTGTCGGGCCTGATGGGCCCCTACATGGCCCCGATCCCGGTCAACGCCTCGGCGGCGATGGTGTTCTCGTTCTTCGTCGCCGTGGTCATCGCGCCCTGGCTGATGGTCCGGTTCGCCCGCAAGGCGGTGGCCGGAGGCCCCGCCGGACACGCCGAGCATGGCGAAGGCCGCCTGGGCGCCGCCTACCGCGCCGTCGCCGGCCGCGTCATCGCCACGCGGCGCAGCGCCTGGATTTTCCTGATCGCGGTGGGTCTGGCCACCCTGCTGGCCGGTGCGATGTTCTACACCAAGGCCGTGACGGTGAAGCTCCTGCCGTTCGACAACAAGTCCGAGCTGCAGGTCATCGCCGACCTGCCGGAGGGCACGTCCCTGGAAGCCACCCAGCGGGTGCTGAACGACCTGGCGGCGATCACCCGCACGGTGCCGGAAGTCACCGCCATCGACGCCTTCGCCGGCACGTCGGCGCCGTTCAACTTCAACGGCCTGGTGCGGCACTACTACCAGCGCAACCGGCCGGAGATGGGCGACCTGTCGGTCACCCTGGCCCCCAAGGCCGATCGCGACCGCTCCAGCCACGCCGTGGCCCTGGACCTGCGCGAGCGGCTGGCCAAACTGGCCCTGCCGCAAGGCGCCTCGATCAAGATCGTCGAGGCCCCGCCCGGACCGCCCGTAATGGCCACCCTGCTGGCCGAGGTCTACGGCCCCGACGCGGCCACCCGCCGCGCGGTGGCGGAGCAGTTGAAGACCATCTTCCGGTCCGTGCCCTACATCGTCGACGTCGACGACAGCTACGGCGTTCCGCGACCGGGCCTGCGCCTCGTGCCCGATCGCGCCCGCCTGGAGTCCCTGAAGGTCAGCGACCGCGACGTCCATGACTCGATCGCCGCTGCGCTGGGCGGACAGGTCGTCGGCTACGCCCACCGCGGCGAGAGCCGCGACCCGCTGGAGATCTCCGTCCGACTGCCGCAGTCCGCCCGGACCTGGGGCGAGGGCCTGGCCGCCCTGCCGGTGGCCCAGTCGCGGGACGGCCGCCTGGTCGCCCTCGGCGAGCTCGTCACCGCCAGCCAGGAAGCCGGCTCGACCCACATCTTCCGCCGCGACGGTCGGGATGTGGACATGGTCCTGGCCGAGCTGGCGGGAGCCTACGAAGCGCCGATCTACGGCATGCTGGCCGTCAACCGCGCCGTGGAAGAGGCTGACTGGAAGGACACGCCGAAGCCGGACATCCGGCTCAATGGCCAGCCGACCGACGAAAGCCGGCCGACCATCCTGTGGGACGGCGAGTGGGAGATCACCTGGGTCACCTTCCGGGACATGGGCGCGGCGTTCGGCGTGGCCATCCTGGGCATCTACGTGCTGGTGGTCGCGCAGTTCAAAAGCTTCCGTCTGCCGCTCGTGATCCTGACGCCGATCCCGCTGACGCTGGTCGGCATCGTCATCGGCCACATCCTGTTCCAGGCGCCCTTCACCGCGACCTCGATGATCGGCTTCATCGCGCTCGCCGGGATCATCGTACGAAACTCGATCCTGCTGGTGGACTTCATCCGGCACAGCCAGGGCGACGGCCGGCCGCTGCGCGAGGTGCTGCTCGAGGCCGGCGCGATCCGGTTCAAGCCGATCGCTCTGACCGCCCTGGCGGCCATGATCGGCGCGGCGGTGATCCTGTTCGACCCGATCTTCCAGGGTCTGGCCATTTCGCTGCTGTTCGGCCTGGCGTCCTCTACGATCCTGACCGTCCTGGTGATCCCGGCGATCTACGTGGTCCTGCGGGACGACGGGCGCGCGGCCGGCGCCGTGACGCCCCCGGCCGAGACACATTGAAATTTCATTCGAATATTCTAATGTATCTCCCATGATGATGCTTGCGACGAACGACATCGACAGCTCGACCATCGCCGAACTGCAGGACTGCGTGCAGCCGGCCGCCCGGCTTCTGAAGCTGCTGGCGAGCGAGCAGCGTCTTCTGCTGCTCTGCCGCCTGATGGAGGGCGAGGCCTCGGTCAGCGTCCTGTCGGAACATGCCGCGCTGGCCCAGTCGGCGACCTCGCAACACCTCGCCAAGATGCGCGCCGAAGGTCTGGTCTCGACGCGAAGGGACGGCCAGACGATTCACTACCGGATCGCCGATCCGAACGCCGCGCGGATCCTGAGCACGCTCAGCCAGATCTACCGCGGCGGCCAGGGCGCCACGCCAGGAACATGAATGCCATGCTGAGGCAGGTGAACGAAGGCCTTCCCCGGCCGCGCTGGATGGCCCTTTCGGCGGACGCCGTGTTCAGGATCCTCACCAGCCTCATCTTCATCGTCGGCGGTGTGGGCCATTTCGCTCAGCATGAGGACATGTTGAAGCGGATCGCCGAGTCCCCCTGGAGCGATCTGGTCGGGCGGCTTGGAGATCCGGGGTTGCTGCTGTGGCTGTCCGGCGCGGTCTTCGTCGCCTTCGGCGTCACGCTGGCCCTGGGTCTGTGGGCCCGCTTCTCGGCGCTGTTGCTGTTCGTGACCCTGGTTCCGATCACCCTGGCCATGCACCTGGCGCCGGGCCATGTCGGACCGCTGTTCCAGAACGTCGCCCTCCTCGGCGCGCTCTACTTCATCTATGTCCGCGGCGCCGGCCAGATGTCGCTGGATCGTCTGGCCGCCCGAAGGAAGGCGACCGCTCCGGCCTGTGGTCGAAGCGCCTAGAGCATTTTCCGATCCAGCCGGATCGGTGGAATGCTCCAGCTCTTTGTTCTGACGCATTTTCTGGCGGCGAACCGGTGTCCACTGCGCCGGAAAATGCTCTAGCCGACCAGCGCCCCGACGGCCTGCCAGGCGACATAGGCCGCGACAGCCAGCACCAGTCCCGCGAACAGCCTGCGCGCCAGCATCGCCCGGGAGGCCAGAAGCCCGGCGCCACGCAGCCCGGCCCAGCCGCCTGCCAGGCCGCCCAGGATGAACAGACCGGCGACCGTCCAGTCCACCAGTCCCGACACCGCGTAGTTGGCGGAGGTCGCGGCCCCGAACAGCGCCACCGAAAGCAGTGACGACGCCGCCGCATTGGCAAGGGTCATCCCCGTCGCCGCCATCAGGCCCGGGACGATCAGGAAGCCGCCGCCGATCCCGAAGAAGCCGGCCGCGATCCCCGTCAGAAGACCGAGCGGCGCCAGCTTCAGTGTCAGCCGCCAGGTAATGTGGACCTCCGGGTCGCCCACCCCCTGCGGCCGGCGCAGCATCGACAGGGCGATGGCCGCCATCGCCATGGCGAAGAACAGCAGCAGCCGCTGACCGTCGACCTCCTTGGCCAGGCTCGAACCGACGAAGGATCCGGCGAGTCCGGCCGCCGCGAAGACCGTGGCGCAGGGCCATTTCACCCGCCCTCCGCGACCGTGCCCGATCAGGTTGATCAGGGCGTTGACGGCGACGGCGGCGGCGGATGTGCCGATGGCGACGTGCGGGTCGTGCACGCCGACGACATAGAGCAGCAGCGGGGTGGCCAGGACCGACCCCCCTCCCCCGAACAGGGCCAGCAGCAGGCCCACCAGGACGCCGCTGAGGACCGCGAGCACGCCGGTGACAAGGGTGATGTCCATGATCAGTTTCCGCTCTCCCGACGCCAGGCCACAATACATACATATTTGCTAAATTAGCAATTGCGCATATATAGGGGTGCAAGGAGATTTCCATGGCCGTTCAACATCGGGCTTTCTTCCATAAGCCGACGTCCACCGTGACCTATCTCGTCTGGGACGAGGCGACCCGCGCCGCCGCCGTCATCGATCCGGTGCTGGACTATGCGCCGGCGATGGCGAGGGTCTCGACCGACTCCGCGGACGCCGTCCTGAAGGCCGCCTCGGGCCTCGACCTCGACATTCGCTATGTGCTGGAAACCCACGCCCACGCCGATCACCTGTCGGCGGCCGACCATATCCGCCGGGCCGTCGGCGCCGTGGTGGTCATCGGTGAGCACATCGGCTCGGTGCAGGCTCACTTCGCCGCTCTGTTTGAGGCCGACGACGTGGTTCCGGACGGATCGGCGTTCGGCCGCCTGGTCGCCGACGGCGACGAGATCATGCTCGGCGAGACCCCGATCCGGGTCCTGCACACCCCCGGGCACACCGCCGCCTGCGTCACCTACCTGATCGGCGACGCCGCCTATGTCGGTGACACCCTGTTCATGCCCGACTACGGCACCGCGAGGACCGACTTCCCCGGGGGCGACGCCGCCACCCTGTATCGCTCGATCCAACGCATCCTCGCGCTGCCGCCGGAGACGCGGATCTTCGTCGGACATGACTATCTGCCCGAGGACCGGTCGACCTTCGCCTGGGAGACCACCGTGGAAGAAGAGCGGACCCACAATGTCCACCTCCGGGATGGCGTGACGGAGGAAGCGTTCGTGGCGCGCCGCCAGAGTCGCGACGCCACCCTCGCCCCGCCCGCGCTCATCCTGCCCTCGTTGCAGGTCAACATTCGCGCGGGCGTCCTGCCCCCGGCTTCGGCCCAGGGAAGGGTTTTCCTCCGACTGCCCATAACGCGAGCCTAGATTTCGCTTCCGGGCCGTCAACCGCGCCATCAAGGCGGGCGTGTTCCCCTTCGCCCGCCAGTCCCCCCGCCTCTCGAAACCGCCCCGCCCCTCAGCGGGCGAACCACGCCGGCATGCGCGGGCTCGGCGTCATTTGTCCTGAAACCGGCGCCATCGGGCGACCGGCAGCGGCGGGCGGCCAGCTGCTGGACAGGATCATCTGCCCGGCGGCGTCCTTCCTTTTGACCTGCCGCGGCAGGCATGTCATACATTTTATAACGCGTTATATTTTTGCTCAGGGGACGAAGCTTGACGCTTTCCAGACATCGTCGGTTCGTGACGCCGGCGGCGGACGAATCCATTGAGGCGCTCGCGGCCCGGGCGCTGCCCGACAGCCCGCTCCAGGCCGCGATCGACGAGATCAAGAGCTACAACATGCATATCTTCGTCATGCGGCGACCGGCGGGCCTGCTGCTGGGCAGCGACGTGGTCTTCGTGGAGCCGCCGCTGCAATGAGCGGCGATGGCGGAGCCGCGCCCGCGACGGAAGCGGTCATCGTCGGCGCCGATCTGGCGGCCGGCCATGACGGCGCGGCCGAGCTGGTGCTCCGCATCCGTTACGCGAACGGCGTGGTCGGCAGCGTGCTGCTCGATGCGGACGCCGGCTACGCCCTGATGCGCAACTGCGACATCGACAGCCTCGACGGCCTGGCGGGCCAGTCCTGGCGCAAGATCCTGGAAGGAATTTGAACGTGTACGACATCGTCATTCGAAACGGACTTGTGGTTGACGGCGACGGCGAGGCCGGCGTTCGGGCCGACGTGGCCATCCAGGACGGCAGGATCGCCGCCATCGGCGCCGTCACGGGCGAGGCGCGGCGGACCATCGACGCCACGGGCCGTGTCGTCGCGCCCGGGTTCATCGACCCGCACACCCACTTCGACGCCCAGCTGCTCTGGGACGGCCAGGCCCGCCCCGCCCTGGAGCACGGCGTCACCTCGGTCATTCCGGGCAACTGCTCCCTGTCGCTGGCCCCGCTGCGCGCGGCGGACCGGGCGACCGTGGTCGGCATGTTCCAGCAGATCGAGGAAATGCCGCCGGAAGCCTTCACCGAGAAGTACGCCAAATGGACCTGGGAAGACTTCGCCGGCTACTGCGCGACCATCGAGCCTGACCTCGCGATCAACGTCGCGCCGCTGGTCGGTCACAGCCTGATCCGCCTTTGGGTGATGGGCGCCGACGCCCAGCAGCGCGCGGCGACGTCGGCCGAGATCGCGGCCATGCAGGACCTGCTGCGCCAGTGCATGCGCGATGGCGCCATCGGCCTGTCGACCAGCTTTGTCGACATCGACGCCAACGGCCGGCCGGTGCCCAGCCGCTTCGCGCAATTCGACGAGCTGGACGCCCTCTGCCAGGTCCTGGGCGAGGAAGGCGGCCGCATGCTGCAGGTGGTGCCGGAGTTCTACGACGCCGACCTCACCATCGCCCGCATCGACCAGCTGGCCGAGCTGTCGCTGAAGCACGGCATCCCGACGACCTTCTCGCCGGTGTTCGATTCCAACGCGACGCCGAAGTCGGCGCCCCGGATCCTGGATCGCGTGGCCGATCAGGTCGCCCGCGGCGCGCGGGTCTGGCCGCAGATGCAGACCCGCCCGATCGACATCAGCTTCTCGCTGCTCAACCCGTCGCTGTTCCTGGCGCGACTGCCGCGCTGGGTGCGGGTGCTGCGCCAGCCGCTGGAGCAGCGTCGCGCCGCGCTGGAGGACGCCGAGACCCGGCGCGTCATGATCGCCGACTGCGGCGCGGACGGCGGCGAGGCGATGTTCGGCGGCTTGCTGGTGCGCGGCGGCGATTCCGCGCCTGAAGCCTACGTCGGCCGGCGCCTGGGCGACATCGCCCGCGAGCGTGGCGAAGGGGCGGCAGAGGCCGTGCTCAACATCTCCCGGGAGAACGGCCTGGACGTGGCCTTCCTGGCCGCCAACGGCGGGCACCACGACACCAGCCGCATCGGCCCGATGCTGGCCAACCCGCTGGTTCATATCGGGGCCAGCGACGGCGGCGCCCACCTGGCGTCCTTCTCGACCTACGGCGACACCGGCTACCTGTTCAGCGAGTTCGTCCGCAAGTCCGGGGCCTTCACCCTCGAGCAGGCGGTCAAGAAGATCACCGCCGACACCGCCGACATCTGGGGCCTGAAGGATCGCGGGCGACTCAAGCCAGGCCTCGCCGCCGACATCGTGGTGTTCGACGCCGACACCATCGACCGGCTGGAGGAGCGACCGGTGCACGACGTGCCGGGGAACGGCATGCGCTACGTCCGCTCGGCGACCGGCGTCGACGTGGTGCTGGTCAATGGCGCCGTCGCCTGGGCCCACGGCGCCTACACCGACGCGCGCGCCGGCGCGATCTGCGGCTGACGGACAGGCAGGGAGAGATGTCCATGACAGAATCGGTACTCGTTATCGGCGCCGGCATCGCCGGGCTGTGCAGCGCCCTGGCCCTCGGGCCGACCGGGCGGCAGGTCACCCTGGTCGAGCGCGACATCGCCCCGCCGGAGGGTGACGCCGACGCCGCCTTCCGCGACTGGAAGCGGACCGGGGTCGGCCATCTGCGGCAGAGCCACGCCTTCCTGGCGCGGCTGAGGCTGCTGCTGAAGGCCGATCACCCGCACCTGCTCGAGGAGCTCCTGTCCTTCGGCGTCCGCGAGGTGACGCTCGAGTCGATGCTGACCGAGCGCCAGCGCGGCAGCTACCGCCCCCAACCCAGCGACGCCGACCTGACGCTGATCACCAGCCGGCGGACGACGCTGGAGCTGGTCATGCGGCGCTACGTCGAGACCCTGCCCAACGTCACGATCCGGTCCGGGGTCTTTGTTCGCAACCTCATCACCGAGCGCGCCGCCGATGGCGCGCTGACGGTGGTGGGCCTGGCCGGCGATGCGCCGGAGGGGCCCGTCGAGCTGCGCGCCGACCTCGTCGTCGACGGCGCCGGCAAGGGCGGCGACCTGGTGGAGCAGCTGGTCGCCGAGGGCGCCCCGATCATCGAGACCAGCGAAACCGCCGGCATTCTGTACTTCACGCGCCACTACCGCCTGAAGCCGGGCCAGTCCGAGCCCTCGCGCACCGAAAACCCGCCGCCCAACGGCGACCTCGGCTTCCTGAAGTTCGGCGTCTTCCCGGCCGACAACGGCTGCTTCTCGGTCACCGTCTGCACGCCGGAGATCGAGTACGAGATGCGCAAGGCCATCGTGAATCCCGAGACCTTCCAGGCCATGACGCAGATGCTGCCCGGCCTGCGTCCCTGGACCGATCCGGAGCGCGCCGAACCGACGACCAAGGTCTTCGGCATGGGCGATCTTCACATGCGCTGGCGAGACATGGCCGTCGAAGGCAAGCCGGCCGTGCGGGGCTATTTCGCGATCGGCGACAACCTGATCCGCACCAACCCGCTCTATGGCCGGGGCTGCTCGTTCGCCGCAGTGTCGGCCTACTGCCTGCGTGACGTGCTGACGGCGACGCCGGACCCCGTGCAGCGGGCGCTCGACTACCACCAGGCGGTCCACCAGGAGCTGCGCCCCTTCTACGACCTGATGCAGCGCCAGGACCGCACGGCGATCCGCCGGGCCCGGGCCGCCCTGACGCCCGACTACCGGCCGTCCCTGAAGGCGCGGCTGGCCAGGAGCTTCGTCGAGGACGCCGTCACCATCGCCATACGGCGCGACACCCGGCTGCTGCGCGAGGCGATGCGCGGGTTTCATATGCTCGAGCACCCGGACGCCTGGCTCAAGAAGCCCGGCAACCTGGCGAAGGTGCTGCTCACCTGGGCCCGCGGCAAGAAGCTGAACGCCGCCGCCTATCCGCCCAGGCCCGGTCCCGAGCGCGAGGACATGATGCGCGGCCTCGGCCTCGACCCCCAGGCCGACATCACCCTGGCCAGGCAGGCCGCCTGACGCCGTCGGAGACGCGCCATGACCCGCAAGACCCTGAGCGACGCCTTCGGCGGACAGGTCACGACCCTGGAAGAGCAGCGCGCCATCTGGCTCGAGGCGCTCCACGAGGACGCGATCTGGGAGGGGCCGATGTTCGAGACGCCGATCCAGTGCATCGGGCGGGAAGCGACCGGCCGGTTCATGGAGCTGTTGCTGAGCGTCGTCCCGCGCTTTTCGACGACCGTCGTCGGCGCCTATCCGACCGCCGATCCGGAGACGGTGATCATCGAATCGCACGGCGGCGGTCCGACCGTTTCCGGCGGGCTGTACACCCAGCGCTACTTCTCGATCATCACGATGCGCGAGGGGCAGGCGTTCCGGATGCGCGAGTACTGCAACCCGTTCCAGACCTACAAGGCCTTCGGCAAGGCGCGCTGGGAAACCGAAACGGCGGACATCATGCGGCGCTTCAACGCGCCGTGGCCGGCGTCCCAGTCGCCCGACCCGATCAGCCTGCCCCCGCTGTGACGACGGTTCCCGCCCGCGCGGGCTGACGGACAGGGCCGGCTGTGCCAAAGGAGCTATCCGCCATGGGCGCGGCCACGGGACCAGGCATGAGCAGCGGCAAACGCGAGGAAGGCAAGGAAGCCCGGCGACGTCGGATCGTCGAGGCCGCTCGCGCGCTGATCCGCGAGACGGGCGACACCGGCCTGTCGATGCGCGCCATCGCCGCCCGCGCCGAGGTCAGCCTGGCCACGCCCTACAACCTGTTCGGCTCCAAGCGCGGCGTGGTCATGGCGGTGCTTGAGGACGCCCGCGAGTTCCAGGAGAAGTTCGCGACTCTCAGGAACCTCAGCGCCGTGGAGCGCATCTTCAGCGCCCTGAGCATCACCTTCGCCTACCACGTCCAGGATCCGGAGTTTTACCGCACCCTCTGGGCCTCGCTGCTCGATCCGCGCGGCGGCGACGCCGAGTTGCGCGCCGAGCTGATCACGCCGCAGAACACCCAGTTCTGGCGGGGCCTGCTCGAGGACGCCCGGCGCGAGGGCGCCATCGCCGACGACATCGACATGGACCTGCTGCAGCAGGCTCTCAGCGGCCGGTTCGCGGCGGTGATGCTGGGATGGGTCATGGGCGCCAGCTCCGTCCGCGAGCTCGAGCCGGCGGCCTGCTACGGCTATGCCTCGACCCTGTGCGCCAGCGCCACCGAGAGCTTCAGGCCCGAAATACGGCGTCGTATGCTGGGGTTCCAGGCGCAGCTCCTGGCCGTGCGCGAGACCGCCCCGGACGCCTGACGGCCGGGTCTCAGACGACGCGGCCCTTGAGCGACGACAGCCAGGGGACCAGCAGCGCATTGACCGCTTCGGGCGCCTCCTGCTGCGTCCAGTGGCCGATGCCCGGCAGCACATGCGCGCCCTCCAGGTTCGGAACCTGCGTGCGCAACGTGGCGATCGGGTCCTGGGCCATGCCGAAGGCGTTGAAGGCGCCGTCCTTGTCGCCGGCGATGAAGAAGGCGGGCTGCTCCACCTTCCGGTCCTTGAAGGGCTGCAGGAAGTGGAAGTCGCGGGTGTGGTTGCGATACCGGCTCAGCGGCCCGAAGAAGCCCGAGCCCTCGAACTCGGTGACGTAGTAGTCAAGGTCGTCGTCGGTCAGCCAGGCCGGGAACGGGTCGGGATCGGGCAGGCCGTCGAGCAGCGTGTCGTCCGAGGTCTTGGTCAGGCCGGCCAGCGGCGCGAGGTCGATGTCGCCCGAGCCGACATAGTAGAAGCGCCGCAGGAAATCGCGCGGATCGGCGTCGAACACCGCCTCCGCCTTGCCGACCGGGCGGAAGTAGCTCTGGTAGAAGAAGACGTTGTTGTCGTCGAACAGCGCCTTGATCAGGTCGTCGAACGACTGCTCCGGCACGCCCGAGTGAATGACCGACATGGCGGCGACGGCGGCGACCCTGTCGGGGTGCAGCAGGCTGGTCTGCCAGACCATCGGCGCGCCCCAGTCGTGGCCGACGAGGATGAACTTCTGGCCGGGCGCCAGGGCGTCCGCCACGCCGAGGATGTCGGCGATCATGTTCTCCATGGAATAGTCTTCGACCCGGTCGAACTTCTGCGAACCGCCGTAGCCCCGCACGTCGATGGCGCAGGCGGTGAAGCCCGCCTCGGCGATCGGGTCGATCTGGTGGCGCCAGCTGTACCAGCTCTCCGGAAAGCCGTGGACCATCAGGACCAGCGGCCCCGAGCCCTTGACCACCGCCCGGATCCTGGCGCCGCCGGCGTCGATGGTGCGAAAGGGGTACATGCCGGACCTCCAGTGAACGGCCGCAGACACCCCGGGCGTCGCGCGGCGAACGTCCGGCTGTTTATCGTTCGCCCGCGCCCGGGCCAACAAAATTGTAACGCGTTATAATAATTTCCGGCCGCTGGCGCCGGGCTCAGCCCAGGGTCCGCAGATGCCCCAGGCTGGCCTCCACGCTCGGCCACCACGGCGACGGCGGGAAGTCGTGCTCGACGAAATAGTGCTCCGCCCCGGCGGCGTCCGCAGCGGCGATCAGGGCCGCGAAGTCGAGGACGCCCGATCCCACGTCGGTCATCCCGCCGTCCGGCAGCGCGTCCTTCAGGTGGATCAGCTTCACACGCCCGGCCATCCGCTCGATGAAGGCTCGGGGATCTTCGCCACCCTTCGTCAGCCAGTAGACATCGAGCTCGAAGTCGACGAACTGCGGGTCGGTTTCCGCGACCAGCCGGTCGAAGGGACGGAGGCCGTCGGCGGTCTCGAACTCGAAGTCGTGGTGGTGATAGGCGACCCGCAGGCCCTCGCCTCGCGCACGCTCTGCAAAGGCGCCCAGCGTGGCGATGACCGCGGTCCAGTCGCGCTGGTCCGGCAT
>JBIKII010000184.1:0-6513 GCA_044361705.1 Caulobacter sp. | reverse complement strand
AGAGCGGGACGTTTCTCGGGTTGGAGCTTTCCAGATAGGCCGGCAGGCCGTCGGCGTCGCAGTGCCTTAGCGCCGCCTTCAGCAGCGCCGAGCCGTAGCCCTGGCCCTGGCGCGAGGGATCAACGCCGATCATCGGCAGGTACCAGTGCGGCTCTTTCGGGTGGAACTCCTCCATCAGTGCGCCGACCTGCATCAGCACCTCCAGCCGCTCCATGGGTGCGAACTCCCCGACCACGGCGGCGATGGCGTCGCCGTCCGGGGCGAGGCCCGGCGGCAGCCACAGCGCGGCGGCGGCGTGATCGTCGGCGACAAAGGCCGCGCCGGCCTCCAGCGCCGCCCCGCCCATGGCCGCGGCCATGCGGGGGAAGGCGGCGATGAAGGCGCCGGCGGTGGGGAACATGTAGCGGATGGCCGCGTCGGTGCTGAAGGCCAGCATCAGCACGGCGATGGCCGGGTCCTGTTCGACCGGGCCGGTCGCCTTCGGCGCGATATGGATGTCCGGATGGTGCATTGTGTTTCCTCCCCGGCGACGACCCTAGAGCAGCGCGTCGCCGCCGCCTATCCGGCGAAGAAGCGACCCAGCCTCCGGGCGGTCCGCTCCGACCAGGCTTCCAGCGCGTCCGGCTCTCGGGTGTCGATGCCGTAGAGGGCGTTCCAGCTGACCCGGCAGCCCTTCGCCAGATGCTGGGTCAGGCCCCGCACCACCTGCTTGCGCCCCGGTTCGCCCATGAAGAGGCGGATGAACCATTGCGGCGAGCCATGGGTGGTGACCACCGCAAAATGGCGAAGGTTCGGCAGCATGTGCCGCCGGATACGCCCGCCCTCGATCTCGAAGGCCACGCCCGGCAGCCAGACGCGGTCCAGCCAGCCCTTCAGCATCGCCGGCAGGCCATACCACCAGGTCGGGTAGATCAGCAGCAGGGCCTCGGCGCTGCGCAGCTCGGCGACATGGCGCTCGATCTCCGGAGCCTTCAGGCCCGGCGTCCGCTGGTCGCGCCATTCCGCCTCGCGCACGACCGGATCGAAGCCCTCCGCATAAAGGTCGATCACCGTCAGGGCATGGCCGTCGGCCGCGAGACGCCCCAGCACCTCGGCCCGCAGGCCGGCGTGAAAGCTCTCACGGGACGGGTGGCAACAGACCGCCAGAACTCTCACTGCGGATGCGCCTGCTCGCTGCGCAGGTACAGGCCGATGGCGAAAAGCGCTTCGGCGGTCGGATAGACGGCCTCGTCGGCCTGCACGAACTTGGCCAGGGCCCCGCTGCGGCGAAGCAGGATCTTCACCAGCCGCTTGGCGTCCTTGCGTTCCTTCTCGCTCAGGGTCGGGTCGTCCATCATCGCCACGGCGGCGGCCAGGCTCCACGGGTACCAGAGGAAGGTGCTGCTCTCCGCCTGGAAGTCGTCGACCCCGTGCAGGTAGCGGTCGGCGTCGTGCGGACGGTCGTTCTGCTCGATGGGACGCTCGCCCAGGCCCTTGCGCCCGCCGCCGCCGTAGAGCGCGGTCTGCAGGAAGTCGCCCCGCGCGGCGGCCAGATCATCGTTGGCGACCAGGAAGGGGAACTCCTCTTTGGCCCGCTGCAGTACATAGAGGGTGTGGGCGGTCAGGCCGACGAAGCTGCCGTTCTGGTTCACCGTGTGCGGGTTGGGCCACCAGCCGCTGACGCCGGCGCGGCTGGTCTGGCGGTTCTTCAGCAGCCAGCGGACGCCGTTCTTGATGTTCTGATCGTACTTCCAGGTCGCCTTGCCGCTGAGCAGGCTGTTGTTGCGCGCCTCGACCAGCGCCCACACGGCCATAAGGGTGCAGTAGGTGCGCACATGGCGAGGGTTGGTGGTGCCGCCGATGGGGGCCCACCCGCCGTCATCATGCTGGCGCGAGGCCAGTTCGGCGATGTCGCGCTCCAGTCGGCTCACGACCAGCGGCGTTTCGTCGGTTCGCCAGATGCGGTGGTTGGTGTCGACGCGCAGCGAGGCGAGGTTGGCCAGGATCACCCAGCTGTTGATCTCGGTGACGCCCTTCTTCGAGCCGGCCATGTAGCCCCAGCCGGTGACCGAATCGCGGTTGGCCTCGATATACTCCAAGGCCATGCGGATCTCGCGGGCCTGCTTCTGCACGTCCGGCTGGGCGTTGAGCGCGCCGTAGAGGACCTGGGCGGTGGTCCAGGGCTGGGCGTCGGCGGCGGTACCGTTCTGCGAGAAGCGGATGCCGCCGAGGTAGGGCTCGGCCAGTTCCTGCTGCGAGAAGGCCAGCGCGGTGAGGTCGCGCGCCTCGGTCTGCATAAGGTCGTCGACCGAGATCGGCTTGATGGTCTGGAAGCCGAGGAACCCGACGATCGGAAAGCCGAGCGCGCCGATGATCAGGAAGGCCACGACCTCCCGCGTGCGCCGCATGCGTACGAAGCTCTGGAACACCCAGAACAGAAGCAGGCCGTAGCCGAGCATGGCCCCGACGGTCGTCGTCGCCACGGCCATCTCGTGGGCGCGGAACAGTCCGCTCAGGCCCAGATACTTGGTTACAAACTCGCGGATCTCGTCGACGTGCGTGACGATGGCCGAGATGTTGGACAGCACTACAGCCGCGCCGCCCAGGAAGACGTAGAGCGCGTTGATCGGCTTTGGCAGCGGCTTTGGCAGCGGCCTCGCGGCGGCTTCCGCCTCGTCGGTCATCCGGTCCCCTCTTCGGATGTGAGATCACGCGGGCGTGCGCCGGCTTCGTCGGCCCAGCGCATCCCGGACCGCACCATGGCAGAGGCCCGCGCCGGACGGTTGCCCCGAAAGGGGGGGCGTGCCGCGCTCGCCATCGCCGAAAACCGCTCTCCCGGGGGGAGTTTTACCGCGCTGCAGCATTGACTCGGGCGCCCAATGCCCCGATACCGCGCCCGCAAAACGGAGACTCCCATGGAGATTCGCGAAGGGCTCACCTTCGACGATGTTTTGCTCGAACCCGGCCCGTCGGAAGTCATGCCGACGCAGGTTTCCACGGAAACCCGGTTCACGCGCGAAATCAGTCTGAACATACCGCTCGTGTCCGCCGCGATGGACACGGTGACCGAAAGCCGGCTGGCCATCGCCATGGCCCAGTCCGGCGGCATGGGCATCCTGCACCGCAACCTCACCGTCGACGAGCAGGCCGAACAGGTCCGCGAGGTGAAGCGGTACGAGAGCGGCATGGTCATCAACCCGCTGACCATCAATCCCGATACGACGCTGGCCGAGATCCGCGAAATCAAGGCCCGCCGGAAAATCTCGGGATTTCCGGTGGTTGAGCCGGGAACCGGAAAGCTGGTTGGCATCCTGACCAACCGCGACATGCGCTTCGAGACCGACGAGCGGCTCAAGGCCTCCTCGATCATGACCAAGGGCAATCTGATCACCGTGCGCGAGGGAATCGACCCCGCCGAGGCGGTCGGACTGCTGCGCACCCACAAGATCGAACGCCTGATCGTCGTCGACGATCTGGGCCGCGCCGTCGGGCTGATCACCGTCAAGGACATCGACAAGGCGCACGACCACCCGCACGCCGCCAAGGACGAGAAGGGCCGCCTGCGCGTCGGCGCCGCCTCCACCGTCGGCGACGCCGGGTTCGAGCGCTCGATGGCCCTGGTCGAGGCCGGCGTGGATGTGGTCGTCATCGACACCGCCCACGGCCACTCCAAACAGGTCGCCGACGCCGTCGCCCGTCTGAAGCGCGAGACCAACCGGGTCCAGATCGTCGCCGGCAACATCGCCACCTACGACGCCACCCGCGCCCTGATCGACGCCGGCGCCGACGCGGTGAAGGTCGGCATCGGCCCGGGTTCGATCTGCACCACCCGCATCGTCGCCGGCGTGGGCGTGCCACAGCTGACCGCCATCGCCGAGTCAGCCCGCGCCGCGCGGGACACCGGCGTTCCCGTCATCGCCGACGGTGGCATCAAATACTCGGGCGACCTGGCCAAGGCGATCGCCGCCGGCGCCAGCGTGGCCATGATGGGCTCGATGTTCGCCGGCACCGAGGAAAGCCCCGGCGAGGTGTTCCTCTACCAGGGCCGGTCCTACAAGTCGTACCGCGGCATGGGCTCGCTGGGGGCCATGGCCCGCGGCTCGGCCGACCGCTACTTCCAGAAGGACATCACCGACACCTTCAAGCTCGTGCCTGAAGGGATCGAGGGACAGACCCCGTTCAAGGGGCCGATCTCGCCGGTGATCCACCAGCTGGTCGGCGGCCTGCGGGCGGCCATGGGCTATGTCGGCGCGCCGGATATCGAGCAGTTCCAGCAGCGGGCGCGGTTCATCCGCATCACCGGCGCCGGCCTGCGCGAAAGCCACGTGCACGACGTGATGATCACCCGCGAGGCGCCGAACTACCCGAGCGCGGTCTAGATGCCGGCGGCGTTCGAGCTCCAGATGGTCGGCGCGGCCGTGGTCATCGGCCTTTTTCACCTGATGGCCGTGGCCGTCGTGGGGGACCGGCAGCGGGGACTCACCTGGAGCGCGGGCGCCCGGGACACGCCGATCCCGCTGACCGGCGTCGGCGGCCGGCTCGAGCGCGCCGCCGCCAACTTCCGCGAGACCTTCCCGTTGTTCGCCGCGGCGGTGCTGATCGCAACGCTCGCCGACCGGCTCGGTCCGCTGACCTCGGTCGGCGCGCTGCTGTATGTCGGCGGCCGTGTCGCCTACCTGCCGCTCTACGCCTTCGGCGTGCCGTGGTTGCGCAGCGCGGTCTGGTTCGTATCGCTGTTCGGGATCATCGCGATCCTGCTGGCCCTGGTGGTCTGATGCGCGACGGCGGGCGGGTTTCAGCGGCGATCGAGGTTCTGGCCGAGATCGAGGCGCGGCATTTTCCGGTTAGGATGGCGCTCAAGCGCTGGGGCGAGAGCGCACGCTACGCCGGCTCCAAGGACCGGGCCTTCGTCTCCGGACTGGTGCTGGACGCCCTGCGCCGCAAGCGCTCGCTGGGCTGGATGATGGGCGACGCCGAACCGCGCGGCGTGGTGATCGGCGTGCTGGCCCATGTCTGGCAGTGGACGCCGGAGCGGATCGCCGAGGCTGCCGCCGAGGAGCACGGCTTCGGCGCGCTCAGCGAAACCGAGCAGCAGCGGCTGACCGATCCCGTGCCGCTGTCGCAAGCGCCCGCGCCCGTGGCCGGCGACTACCTCGACTGGCTGGAGCCGCATCTGGCTCGTGTTTTCGGCGATACTGTCCGCGACGAGATGGCGGCCCTGTCCGACCGGGCGCCGGTCGATCTGCGCGTCAACACGCTCAAGACCGACGTGGAGCGCGGCGCGAAGGCTGTCGCCCTGATCGGCGGCGCGCCGGTCGGCCTGCTCGACACAGCCTTCCGCATCCCCGCGCCCCAGGCCGCCGACCGCACGCCGTCGGTGGAAGCGGTGCCGGCCTTCTCCAAGGGCTGGTTCGAGGTCCAGGACCTCGGCTCCCAGCTCGCCGCCGCCGTGGCCGGCGAGATCAAGGGCAAGCAGGTGCTGGACTTCTGCGCCGGCGGGGGCGGCAAGACCCTGGCCCTGGCGGCGGCCATGAACAACAGCGGCCAGATCTTCGCCCACGACAGCGACGCCCGCCGCCTGGCCGACACCATCCGGCGCAGCCAGCGGGCAGGGGTCCGCAACCTGCAGATCCGCTCGCCGGTCGAGCCCGAACCGCTCAAGGGCATGGACGGCAGGATGGATGTCGTCTTCGTCGACGCGCCCTGCACCGGCTCGGGCACCTGGCGCCGGCACCCGGACGCCAAGTGGCGGCTGTCGCAGGACCAGCTGGGCAAGCGTATCGCCGAGCAGGACATGGTCCTGGACCAGGCCGCGCCCTTCGTGAAGCCGGGCGGTCGCCTCGTCTATGTGACCTGCTCGGTGTTCGCCGAGGAGAACGAGGACCGCATCGCCGCCTTCCTCGCGCGCAGCCCCGGCTTCGCCGTCCGCCCGATCATGCTGGAGCCGGTCGTCGAGCATGTGACTCCGCAGGGCTTCCTGCGCCTGACACCCCGCACAGCCGCCACCGACGGCTTCTTTGTCGCCCTTCTGGAACGCTCCGCATGACCGCCCCCGCTCACCAGCCCGTCCTCATCGTCGACTTCGGCAGCCAGGTGACCCAGCTGATCGCCCGCCGCGTGCGCGAGGCGGGCGTCTATTGCGAGATCCATCCGTTCGACAAGGTCGAGGCGCTGGTCGACAGCTTCCAGCCGGCGGCCATCATCCTGTCGGGCGGCCCCGCCAGCGTGCTGGAGGCCGACAGCCCGCGCATCGGGACCAAGCTGTTCGAGCTGGGCGTGCCGATGCTCTGCGTCTGCTACGGCGAGCAGCTGCTGTGCGACGTGCTGGGCGGTACGGTCGAGGGTGGCCACGCCGGCGAGTTCGGCCGTGCGGAGCTGACCATCGGCAAGCACAGCCCGCTGTTCCAGGGTCTGGCCGACGTGGGCGAGCTGGAAACCGTCTGGATGAGCCACGGCGACCGCGTCACCGCCATTCCCGACGGCTTCGAGGTCATCGCCACTTCGACCGGCGCGCCGTTCGCGGCCATCGCCGAC
>JBIKII010000183.1:0-6580 GCA_044361705.1 Caulobacter sp. | reverse complement strand
TCGGTCCATGGCATGCGCTCGCCAACAGCATCGCCTACCGTCAACCGGGATCGAAAGGACAGGCCGCCTATGGCGACTGCCTGTCGCGGCTGGGAACGCCCGAGGCGCAGGCCGCCGGCCTCCAGGCGCTGGCGGCGCAGTTGACCTACCTTGCTATACTGTTTGCCATGGCCTGGACCGGCCACGCGCTCGAGGCGGCCCTGCTGTGGTGGCTGCCCCGGCACATCGGCGTAACCTACATCCAGTTCTACCTGAGCTGGGCGCCGCACCATCCAGGGACCGGCAGCGGTCGCTATCGCGACACGCGCGCATTCCGCAGCGCCATCGGCAACATCGGGTCGATGGGCATGCAGTTCCACATCGTCCATCACCTCTACCCGCGCATCCCGCTGATGCGGACGCCGGCGGCCTACTGGGCGCTGAGGCCGATCCTTGAGGCGCGCGGCTGCGACCTCGAAAAGCTCTAGGCGACGGACGCCGTGACCAACCCCGCCAGGCCGTCGGCCCCGCCCTCGCGCAGGGCCTTCAGCAGCACCCGGCGCTGGTCGACGGGCCCGGGCATCACCACGCCCTTCGCCGGCGAGGCGGCAAAGCCCACGCGCTCGAAATAGGGCGCGTCGCCGACCAGCAGCACCGCGCTCCACCCCGCCGCGGCCGAAGCCTCGCAGGCGCGCTCGACCAGGGTCTGGCCGATGCGGTGCTTGCGCAGCGCCGCCTCGACCGCGATCGGCCCCAGGAACACCACCGGCGCGCCGCCGACGGTCACGGGCCACATCCGCACGGACCCGACCAGCCGCTCGGCCTCCCAGGCGGTGAAGGACAGGTCGGGCAGCAGGGTGTTGCTCTCGCGCAGCCGGTCGGCGGCCTTGGCGTGGCGGCCGGGACCGAAGGCGCGGTCGATCAGGGCGTCGATCAGGGGGGCGTCGTCGGGCCGTTCGGGCCGGTAGGTGATGTCGGTCATGTCGCAGGCTTCACGGAAGGAAACAGGGGAACGAAGCCCCGCGCCTTCGGGAGGCGGGGGCGGTCAGACGTCCGCGCGGGTCGCGCGGCGGATCGTTCGTCGGAGGCTGCGCATCGCGCCCTCGTTCCACCGTGACAGAGGCGGCGCACATACGCATCGCCGCCCCGCCCGTCAACGACGGTTGCGAGACGCCAATTCCGGGCGCAAAGGGTTTTGACCCATGTCCGAGCCCGCCGAATCCGACACGTCCATGCGCGCCCTGCTCCGGCAGGGCGATTTCGTTCGCTTCTGGCTGTCGCGCTGGACCGCGGTGCTGGGTGTGCAGATCCAGTCGGTGGCGCTGGGCTGGCACGTCTACAGCCTCGCCCGCGAGACCATGGACGTGCCCCGCGCCGCCTTCATGGTCAGCCTGATCGGGCTGGTGTCGTTCGTGCCGGTGCTGCTGCTGGCCCTTCCCGCCGGCGAGACCGCAGACCGCTATGACCGGCGGACCATCCTGAAGTTCACCTATGCCGGCGAGATCGCCATCGCCGCCCTGCTGATGGTCGCGACCCTGACCGGGAACGACTCGATCCCGCTGCTGCTGGGCGCGGCCTTCCTGTTCGGCGTCTGCCGCGCCTTCTTCGCCCCGGCCAATACGGCGATGGGACCCATGCTGGTGCCCCGCGCGCTGCTGCCCCGCGCCATCGCCTGGAACAGCCTCGCCTGGCAGACGGCCTCGATCGCCGGCCCGGCGCTGGGCGGCATCCTCGTAGCCTGGTCGACGGGGATGTCCTACGCGGCCGCCCTGGTCTTCTACGTCATCGCCGGCCTCACCATCCTGCTGATCCGCTCGAACACCCAACCAGAGGTGCAGCCCGGCTCGCGGTGGGAACTGATGAAGGAGGGGCTGGTCTACGTCTGGACCAACAAGATCGTCTTCGGGGCCATCTCGCTGGACCTGGCCGCGGTCATCCTGGCCGGCGCCACGGCCATGCTGCCGGTCTACGCCCGCGACGTGCTGCATGTCGGGCCGGAGGGCTTCGGCATCCTGCGCGCCGGTCCGGCCATCGGCGCCGCGGCCATGGCCTTCTTCCTCGCCGCCGTGCCGATCCGCAGCAAGGCGGGCGTGATCATGTTCGTCTCGGTCGGCATCTTCTGCCTCGGCACGGTGGTGTTCGGTGCCTCGACGGTGATGTGGCTGTCGGTGACGGCGCTGGTCATCCTGGGCGCCGCCGACATGATCAGCGTCTACATCCGCCAGACCCTGATCCAGCTGGTCACGCCCGACCACATGCGCGGCCGGGTGGCGACGGTGTCGTCCCTGTTCATCGGCGCCTCCAACGAACTGGGCGAGTTCCGCGGCGGGGTCGTGGCGCGGTTCATCGGGCCGGTGGCGGCGGTGGTCTGGGGCGGCGTCGGGGCGCTGGTCGTCACCGGCCTGTGGGCCAGACTGTTCCCCGAACTTCGCAAGGCCGACAGGCTTGCGTGACGCTACGTTGGCGGCCTAGATCGCCGCCAACGCGCAAGAATAGTCCAAGGGAGACCCGGCATGGGCGTGCTTGAAGGCAAGGTTGTTCTGGTCACCGGCGCCGCCGGCGGCATCGGCAAGGAGTGCGCCCTGCTGGCGGCGCGCGAGGGCGCCAAGGTGGTCGTCAACGACCTGGGCGGCAGCGTCGGCGGCGGCGACGAGGGCGACGCGGGCCCGGCCCAGCAGACCGCCAACGAGATCAACGCCGCCGGCGGCGAGGCCGTCGCCAACTCCGAGAGCGTCACCTCCATGGCCTCGGTGCAGGGCATGATCCAGCAGGCGATGGACACCTTCGGCGGCCTCCACGCCATCATCAATCCGGCCGGCATCCTGCGCGACGGCATGTTCCACAAGATGTCCGACGAGGACTGGGACAAGGTCATCGAGGTCCATCTTCGCGGCGCCTACAACGTCTCCCGCGCGTCGGTGGAGCATTTCCGCAACCAGCAGGAAGGCTCCTACGTCCACTTCACCTCGACCAGCGGCCTGATCGGCAACATCGGCCAGGCCAACTACGCGGCCGCCAAGCTGGGCGTGATGGGCCTGTCGCGGATCCTGGCCATGGAAGGGGCGATCAAGAACGTCCGCTCCAACATCATCGCGCCGTTCGCCTGGACCCGCATGATCGCCTCGATCCCGATCAAGGACGAAGCCAGCGCCCTGCGCGTCGAGCGGATGAAGAACGCCATGCGCGCCGACCAGGTCGCCCAGCTGGCCGTCGCCCTCGCCTCGCCTGAGGCCAGGGACGTCAGCGGCCAGATCTTCGCCGTGCGCGGCAACGAGGTGATCCTGTTCGACCAGCCGCGGCCGGTCCGCAACATGGCCAACCTCGACGGCTGGACCCCCCGCTCCCTGCTCGACGTGGCCCTGCCGGCCATGAAGAACAGCTTCTTCGACGCCGGCGCCTCGGCGTCCGTGTTCCCGTACGACCCGATCTGACACCTCAGCGACTTCCCTCCCCTTCATGGGGAGGGAGAGGCTGCGCAGCAGCCGAGGGTGGGGTAGCAGCCCACCACTCCGGCGCGGCGTCGTTATCCCCCACCCGGCCCTTCGGGCCACCCTCCCCATGAAGGGGAGGGAACATCTCGGAGAAAAACCATGCGCCGCGTCGCCATCGTCAGCCCGATCCGCACCGCGGTCGGCAAGTTCCAGGGCGGGCTTTCGAGCATGACCGCCGGCGACCTCGGCGCGGTGATCCTGCGCGCCCTGGTCGAGCGCACCAAACTGGACCCGGAGCGCGTCGACGACGTGATCTTCGCCCAGGGCTACGGCAACGGCGAGGCGCCCTGCATCGCCCGCTGGTCGCTGCTGGCCGCCGACTTCCCGATCAGCGTGCCGGGCTACCAGCTCGACCGCCGCTGCGGCTCGGGCCTGCAGGCGATCATCGACGCGGCGATGATGATCCAGACCGGCGCGGCCGATGTGGTCATCGCCGGCGGCGTCGAGAGCATGAGCAACACCGAGTACTACAGCCTCGACATGCGCAACGGCGCCCGCGCCGGCCCGGTGACGATGCATGACCGTCTGGCCCGCGGCCGGGTGATGAGCCAGCCGATCAGCCGCTTCGGCGTGATCAGCGGCATGATCGAGACCGCCGACAACCTGGCGCGTGACTATGGCATCACCCGCGAACAGTCGGACGAGTACGCCGTGATGAGCCACCAGCGGGCCACCAAGGCCTGGGCCGAGGGCAAGTTCGACGACGAGCTGGTCAAGGTCGCCGTGCCCCAGAAGAAGGGCGACCCGGTCATCTTCGAGAAGGACGAGGGCTTCCGCCCAGACGCCACGCTGGAGAGCCTGGGCAAGCTGCGCGCCATCGAGAAGGACGGCGTGGTCACCGCCGGCAACGCCAGCCAGCAGAACGACGCCGCCGCCGCCTGCCTGGTCGTGGCCGAGGACAAGCTGGACGAGCTGGGCCTCGAGCCCATGGGCTGGTTCCACAGCTGGGCCGCCGCCGGCTGCGACCCCTCGCGCATGGGCATCGGCCCGGTTCCGGCCGTCGAGCGGCTGTTCAAGCGCACCGGCCTTGGCTGGAACGACATCGACCTGGTCGAGCTGAACGAGGCCTTCGCGCCGCAGGTGCTGGCCGTGCTCAAGGGCTGGGGCTGGGACGACCGCGACCGGCTGAACGTCAACGGCAGCGGCATCAGCCTCGGCCACCCCATCGGCGCCACCGGCGGCCGCATCCTGGCCAACCTGCTGCGCGAGCTGCACCGCCGCGACGGCAAGTACGGCCTGGAGACCATGTGCATCGGCGGCGGCCAGGGCATCGCGGCGGTGTTCGAGCGGGCTTGATACCCTGCGTGCTTCGACACGCGCCTGCGGCGCTGCTCAGCATGACTCTGGTGGGTAGCCTTCCTCCTCAGTCATCCTGAGCAGCCGCGAAGCGGCGTGTGGAAGGACGCAACGCGCCTAACCCCAGCGCGCCCGCCATTGGTCGGTGGTCACCTCCCAGTAGATCGAGGTCCGCGTCGTTCCGTCCGGCCGGACGGCCTCGCGCGTGCCCATGCGCACGAACCCTGCCGCGTCGATCAGCTTCGCCGACCGCACATTGTCCAGCGCCGCGGTCAGGCACATCATCCGTACGCCGAGCGTGTCGAAGATCCAGCCGAAGGTGTGGAGCGCCCCTGCCCCGCCCTGCCCGCCGCTCTGGCGGCTGCGGGCCAGGGCGCCGGCCAGCTCCGCCGCAGAGCGGTCGGGCCAGACGCTGACGCAGCTGTAACCGACGATGACGCCCGTCTCGTCGCGGGTCAGGATCAGCAGCCGCCGGCCCTGAAGCCGCAACGCCTCGCTCTCCGCGATCCAGACTCCAACACTGTCCAGAGTGAACGGCCGCGGCAGGTCGTAGATGGCGTCCGACACCTCCGGATCGAGCAGGAAGGCCAGCAGGTCGGCGGCATCCGCCGGACCGGCCAGCGACCGACCCGGTCCAAGCGTCGCCAGGTCCGCCGCCAACACCGCCGCGCGTATCGCCTCGGCCTCTTCGGCGGAGACCTCCAGCACGGTGTCCGGCGGCGCGCTCACCGGCCAAGCTCCGTCAGCGCCTCGCCGTCCAGCCGCCAGATGGCGTGGTCCTGCGGCGCGGCGCCCAGCCGGCTGTAGAAGGCCTCGCCGCCGGTGTTGCCGCGCATGACGGCCCACTCGATGCGGGGCAGGTCCTCGGCGGCGCAGCGGCGGGCCAGGCTGGCCATCAGCGCCCGGCCCGCGCCGGTCCCCCGCGCGCCGTCGGTCACGAACAGGTCCTCGAGATAGATGCCCTTGCGGCCGGTCCAGCTGGAGAAGGTGTAGAACCAGGTGGCGAAGCCCAGCAGCGCGCCGTCCTGCTCGGCCATCTCGCAGACGGCGTAGGGCTGCGGCCCGAAGAAGGCGTGGCGGATGTCCTCGAGCGAGGCCTTGGCCTCCTCGATATGCTCATGATGTTCGGCGAGGTCGCGGACGAACTGGTGGATCGCCGCCGCGTCCTCCGGCCGGGCCGGACGGACGCTGACGCTCATCCGATCTTGACCCCCGGCGGCGGCACGCTGTCGGCGGGCACGAAGAAGTCCGGCATCAGCGGCTTGCTCGGATCGACGCGGTATTTCTCGAAGTCGCGCTCGCCCTCGGCGTAGAGGAAGCTGTCGTCGATCAGGAAGTTGCCGCTGAACTGCGACGCCTTCTTCAGGAAGATGGCGTGGGCGGCGTCGGCCATGATGTCGACGGTGCGGCAGTGCTTCATGCCCTCGTCGCCGGCCAGCGCGAACTGGATGGCGGCGGTGGCGATGCCGGTGCGCGGCCACAGGCCGTTGAAGGCGATGCCGTCGTCTTTGTACTCGTCGGCCATGCCCATCATGAACATGCTCATGTTGTACTTGGCGACCGTGTAGGCGACGTGGCGACCGAACCAGTGCGGGCTCATGTCCAGCGGCGGCGACAGGGCCAGCACATGCGGATTGGCCGCCCGCTTCAGGTACGGGATGCAGGCCTTTGTGGTCAGGAAGGTCCCACGCGCGTTGATCTGGTGCATCAGGTCGTAGCGCTTCATGTCCGTCGCCTCGGTCGGGGTCAGGCTGATGGCGCTGGCGTTGTTGACGCAGATGTCGATGCCGCCGAAGGCCGCGACCGTCCGCTCG
>JBIKII010000182.1:0-6634 GCA_044361705.1 Caulobacter sp. | reverse complement strand
GTTCGCGTTCTTGTACTTCGGATCGTAGAACGGACCACCCCGGTCTGCGAGGTTGCGGAAGGCCAGCAGGTTCATGCCGTGGCAGGCCGCGCAGACCTCCCGATAGACCTTGTAGCCGCGTTGCAGCTGGGCCTGATCGTAGGTGCCGAACGGACCTTCGTAGCTGAAGGCGATGTCCGCCGGCTTCTTGGCTTCGCCGGCCGCGAACGCCGGGCCCGCGACAAGAACCAGAGCCGCCGCCAGCAGGGTGACTTTGCGCAGCATCGGGGCTCAGTCCTTCTTGTCGGAGTCGCCGAGCACCGGCGAGGAGATGGTTTCGGGAACCGGACGAGGCTTCTCGGTCAGACCCAGCACCGGCATCACCACCAGGAAGTAGGCGAAGTAGTAGAGGGTGGCGAACCGCGACAGCCAGACGTAGCTGTTCAGGTCGGCGTCGATGAAGTTGAACGTCGTCATGTGCGGGATCACGTGATCATCCGGCAGCTTGCCGCCGGCGACGCCGAGGATCCAGCAGGTCACCACGAAGATGACGAAGTACAGCTGGGCCTGCGGACGGTACCGCATCGACTTGACCTTGGACGTGTCCAGCCACGGCAGCGCGAACAGGCAGCCGATGGCGCCGAACATGGCCAGCACGCCCATCAGCTTGTCCGGCACTGCCCGCAGGATCGCGTAGAACGGCAGGAAGTACCACTCCGGCACGATATGGGCGGGCGTCACCAGCGGGTCGGCGGGGATGTAGTTGTCCGCGTGGCCGAGCGCGTTGGGCATGAAGAACACGAAGGTCGCGAACAGGATCAGGAAGACGCTCATCGCGAAGCCGTCCTTCACCGTCGCGTACGGGGTGAAGGGCAGGGTATCGGCCTTCGACTTGGGATCGACGCCGGTCGGGTTGTTCTGGCCGACGACGTGCAGGGCCCAGACGTGCAGCACGACGACGCCGGCGATCACGAACGGCAGCAGGTAGTGCAGCGAGAAGAAGCGCTTCAGCGTCGGCTCGTCGACCGCGAAGCCGCCCCACAGCAGGGTGGTGATGGTCTCGCCGACGATCGGGAAGGCGCCCAGCAGGTTGGTGATCACGACCGCGCCGTGGAAGCTCATCTGGCCCCAGGGCAGGACGTAGCCCATGAAGGCCGTGGCCATCATCAGCAGGTAGATCACGCAGCCGAGGATCCAGAGGACCTCGCGCGGGGCCTTGTAGGAGCCGTAGTAGAGGCCCCGGAACATGTGCAGGTACACCGCGATGAAGAACATCGAGGCGCCGTTGGAGTGCATGTACCGGATAAGCCAGCCGTAGTTCACGTTCCGCATGATGTGCTCAACGGAGTTGAACGCACCGGCGGCGCTGGGCGTGTAGTGCATCGCCAGCACGATGCCGGTGATGATCTGCACAGCGAGGCAGAGGCTGAGGATGCCCCCGAAGGTATACCAGTAGTTCAGGTTCCGCGGCGTCGGATAATCGACGAAGCTGTCCCAGACCAGGCGGCCGACGGGGAGACGGGCGTCCATCCAGCGGGTGAACGCGCTCTTGGGTTGGTAGGTCGAATGTCCGCTCATCTACGTCAGCCGATCTTGACCTTGGTGTCGGAAAGGAAGGCGTACTCGGGCACCGCCAGATTGAGCGGCGCCGGGCCTTTGCGGATACGGCCGGAGGTGTCGTAGTGCGACCCGTGGCAGGGGCAGAACCAGCCTTGGTAGTCGCCGCCGCCAACCGTGGGCACGCAGCCCAGGTGGGTGCAGGAGCCGACCAGGACCAGCCACTGGGCCTTGCCCTCCTTGTGGCGGTCGGCGTCGGCCTGGGGATCGGGCATCGAGGCCCCATCGTCCTTGATCGCCGCGTCGATCTGCGCCTGGGTCCGGTTCCGGATGAACAGGGGCTTGCCGCGCCAGTTGATGGTGACCTGCATGCCGGGTTCGATCTTGGAGAGATCGTACTCGACGCTGGCCAGGGCCATCGTGTCGGCCGACGGGTTCATCTGGGCGATGAACGGCCAGGCCACGGCGGCGCCGCCGACCGCGGCTGCGGAGATGGCGGCGATGTGAATGAAGTCCCGGCGGGTAGGATCTTCCCCGCCAGACGGGTTTGCTGCATTCGCGGCGGAATCGACCACCTTGAGATCACCCTTCAGAAACGCCGCGCCCAGGAAGTGTCGCGGCCTGTAAATCGTAACGGTTCCGGCGAGCCGTGGCGCGAGCGAGTGACCTCGCCTGAATCGTCGCAGCCCCGTCGATAGCCCGTGGCGTGACCGATTAGTGCGCGTCACGGCCTTTTTCAACAGAGCATGTAGGGTTTCTGCCAGGACGGGCCAGATGGACGGCGCTGATCAAGGCTGTAAAACGCCTGATATGACCGACTCCGAACGCCTCGACGACCGCAAGATCCGCGCCCGGACGTGGTTCGAATCCCTGCGCGATCGCATCCATTCGGCCTTCGAAACCCTGGAGGATGAGGCCCCGGCGGACCTTTATCCGGGCGAACCGGGCCGTTTTGAGCGCAAACCGTGGGTTCGCGAGGCCGGCGGCGGCGGCGTCATGGGCATGATGCACGGCCGTTTCTTCGAGAAGGTCGGGGTCCATACCTCGGTCGTGCACGGGACCTTCACCCCGGAGATGGCCAAGACGATGCCCGGCGCCGACGAGGACCCGCGCTTTTTCGCCACAGGGGTCTCGCTGATCGCCCACATGCGCAGTCCGCGCGTTCCGGCGGTCCATATGAACACCCGCTTCATCTGCACGACGAAGGGCTGGTTCGGCGGCGGCGGCGACCTGACCCCGCTGCTGGGCTACCAGCGCCAGCAGGACTTCCCCGACGCCGTGGCCTTCCACGCAGCCTTCAAGGACGCCTGCGACCGCCACGACCCGGCCTGGCATGCGAAATACAAGGCCTGGTGCGACGAGTACTTCTTCCTGCCGCACCGCAACGAGCCCCGCGGCATCGGCGGCATCTTCTACGACCACCACGACAGCGGCGACTGGGACCGCGACTTCGCCTTCACCCGCGACGTAGGCGAGGCCTTCCTCGACATCTACCCGAAGATCGCCCGCGCCCGGATGCACGAGCCCTGGACCGAAGCCGAACGCGAGGAGCAACTCGTCCGCCGCGGCCGCTACGTCGAGTTCAACCTGCTCTACGACCGGGGCACCACCTTCGGCCTGAAGACCGGCGGCAACGTCGAATCGATCCTCAGCTCGATGCCCCCGACGGTGAAGTGGCCGTAGGGGAGCGCCCTAGAACACCATCCCCTGGGCCACGGCCTTGAGCCGCTCCACCGCCGCCAGCTTGTCGTCGATGAAGTCCAGGTCGATCCACCAGTCCTCGACCTCGCGCATCACCTGCCCGACCAGCGGCCCCTTGGGCACGCCGGCGGCGATGACCTCCTCGCCGGTCAGCGGGAAGGTCGGGGCGGTCCAGGATTCGGCCAGCGGGATCAGCGCCCGCCACTGCGGCGCGGCGGCGTTGCGGTCGGACGCGGCCCAGGCCAGCTTGACCCGGTCGACGAAGGCGCGGGCGCCGATGGCGTAGACGCCGCGACGGGTCTCGCGTGGGCTCATCCACGACACGATGCGCGGCGTGGCGGCGGCGGCGGCGACCAGCCGATCCTTGAGGGCGTTGGACAGGCGCAGCCGCTCGGCGACATCCTGGGCGATCTTGGGATCGTCGGGGATCATGGCGGCGAGGCGCAGCTCGGGATCATTCTCGAACAGTTGCGAGGACTCGATTTCGATCAGCTTCTCGAAGCGGGTCAGGGCCTTCACCTGCGGCAGCACGGCGCCGAGGACGCCGGTGGCGGCCATCAGGCGCAGCGCCGAGCGGGGATCGTCCGCCGCCAGCAGCTTGAGCAGTTCCTTCTGCGTCCGCTCGGCGGCGCGGCCCGACAGCATGCCCTTCAGCGCCTTGCAGGCCGCCAGCGCGGCCGTGTCCGGCTCGCCCCGGCCATACCAGGCCTGGAAGCGGAAGAAGCGCAGGATGCGCAGGTAGTCCTCGCGGATGCGGGTCATGGCGTCGCCGACGAAGACGATGCGCCCCGCCAGGGCGTCGGCGACGCCCTCGCCGGTCGGATCGAAGATGCGACCATCGCCGTCGGCGTAGAGGGCGTTCAGCCGGAAGTCGCGACGGATCGCGTCCTCGGCCCAGTCCTGGGTGAACGCGACCACGGCCCGGCGGCCGTCGGTCGAGACGTCCTTGCGCAGGGTGGTGACCTCATAGGTCCGGCCGCTCGAGACAGCGGTGACGGTGCCGTGGTCGACGCCGGTCGCCACGGCCTTGATCCCGGCGGCCTCAAGGGCCTCGGTGATCTGGTCCGGGGTCAGGGTGGTGGCGATGTCGACGTCATCGATGGGCTGCTTGAGCAGGGTGTTGCGAACGCAGCCGCCGACGAATCGGGCGCAGCCGGCGAATCCGCGCGCTTCCAGGGCCTCGATGACGGCGCGGGTGGCCGGCAGGGTCATCCAGGGCTGGACGCCGATGGTGTCAGGCAATGTCACTGAGGTGGTCATGGGCAAGGCCTTACGACGACGCGGCGGCGCTGAAAAGTGACCACGGCGTCACTTTCCGGTCAGGCCAGGGCCGCGCCGTACAGCCGGTCGTAGAGCGCCCGCAGCATCCCGGCCGTCGCCCCCCAGATCAGCTGGTTCTCCCAGGTCATGGCGTAGAAGTGCCGACGCTGGCCGTCGGGCAGGTCGTAGTGGCGGCGCTCGTAGTTCGACGGGTCCATCAGGAAGCCGAACGGGGTCTCGAACACGTCGGCCACCTCGTCCGGATTGGGGACGAACGACAGGTCCGGCGCCACGAACCCGACCACGGGGGTGACCAGGAAGCCGGTGCCGGTGCGATAGGGCGTCGACAGCCCCGCCAGCGAAACGTGCGAGGGCGAAAGCCCGACTTCCTCTTCCGCCTCGCGCAGGGCGGCCTGCCAGGGTGTCTCGCCCGGATCCATGCGGCCGCCGGGAAAGGCCACCTGGCCTGTATGGCTGCGCATGGTGTCGGAGCGGCGGGTCAGCAGGACCGAGAGCCCCCCCTTGCGCTCGATCAGCCCGACCAGCACGGCGGCCGGACGCACCGCAATCGGCTCGCCGGTGTTCATCATCGGATTGAGGTCGAAGTCCGAACGCGGCTCATGCGACGAGGAGGCCGCGTCGAAGGGATCCAGGTGCTGGCCGATCCAGTCGCGCAGCTCGTCGGCCGGGGCGTTGGGATTCACGCGGCGGGCCCCACGGCGAACCAGGCGCCGTTGGAGGTGACGCCCATGACGCCCTCGCGCTCGGCGGCCATCTCGACCAGCTCGTAGAACACCGGCCGGGCGATCAACGCCTCCAGGCCGCGCCGGACGTGGACATAGGGGCGCGGCTCGCCGGTCGTCGCGTCCATCTCGACGCGGATAGGATTGTCGGGCCCGGCCTCGACCTCGTCGCCGACATTGGTCAGGAAGCGCAGGGCATCGCCGTCCCGGTCGACCCGCACGGCGATGAAGGGCGCGTCCTCGACGACGATCTTCATCTTCTCGACGGGCGTGACCAGGTGATAGCCGTCCGGATCCAGCCGCAGCACGGTGGAGAACAGCCGCACCAGCGCCTCGCGCCCGATCGGCGTGCCCTCATGGAACCAGACCCCGTCCTTGCGGATGCGGATGTCGATCTCGCCGCAGTGAGCCGGATTCCACAGATGCACCGGCGGCAGCCCGCGGCCCGGCGCCTGTTTGGCGGCGGCGAGGACGGAATCGAGACCTTGGGACGGCTGGCTCATGACGCCAATGTAGATGCCCCTTGCGCGGGGGAAAGCAACTGATCGCGGCCTTCGACAGCACGTTGCCAAAAATGACGCATGTGTCACCTTCATGCAGGCTGCACCTCGCCATCGTGGCGAGAGAAGGGAGCCGGGGGGCGGACGATATGCGAACATTTCTGGGAGGCCTGTTCAGGGTGATGCCCCTGCTGTTCGGGCTCGGCTTTCTGGGGCCGCTCTTCGCCCAGGTGCTGACAATGGCGGGCTGGACGCCGCCAATGGGCCTCCCCCCGCTGGCCATCGGCATGGTCGTCGGCGGGGTCTGGGGCGGCGTGGCGACCCTGACCGGACGGTGGCTCTGATGGTCGCTGTTCCCGACGCCGCGGCCCTGCGTCAGATGGACGCCAGGGCGCTGAACCGCCTCGAGAAGGAAGTCGCCGACCAGTTCATGGGCGGCGTGCCCTGGGGGTCGGTCGCCTGGGGCCTTACAAACCTGGCGGTCTGGCTGTCGCTCTGGCCGCTGACCCTGATGGGCATCCTGCCGCTATGGATCGCCTTCCCGATCGCCACGCTGAACGTGATGCTCTGCTACCTGCCCTCGCACGAGGCGCAGCACCGGATCATCGCCCGCGAGGGCGAGCCCCTGTTCTGGCTCAACGAGCTGGTCGGCTATCTTTCGACCATTCCGCTCGTGCTGCCCTACCAGGTCGCCCGGCTGACCCACTACGAACACCACACCCACTGTAACGATCCGGTGCTCGACCCGGACATCGGCACCAAGGCTTTCGGTCCATGGCATGCGCTCGCCAACAGCATCGCCTACCGTCAACCGGGATCGAAAGGACAGGCCGCCTATGGCGACTGCCTGTCGCGGCTGGGAACGCCCGAGGCGCAGGCCGCCGGCCTCCAGGC
>JBIKII010000064.1:0-14586 GCA_044361705.1 Caulobacter sp. | reverse complement strand
TGGGCGGCCGCAAGTACCTGCCGGCGCTTCGGGACACCCGGGCCGGCGCGGTCTTCGTTCCAGCCGCCTTCGCCGACCAGGTTCCGGCGGGCTGCATCGCCATTGTCACGGCCCGGCCCCATGCGGCCTGGGCCCGCGCCGCCGCCATCCTGCATCAGCCGCGCGGGTTCGAGCCGGGCGCGCCGGCCATCCATCCGACGGCGATCATCGAGGACGGGGCGCAGATCGCGCCCGGCGTGGTGATCGGTCCGGACGCCCGCATCGGCCGTGGGACGCGCATCGACCCTAACGCCGTCATCGGGCCGGGCGTCGCCATCGGGCGCGATTGCGTGGTGGGCGCGAACGCCAGCGCCTTCTTCGCCCTGGTCGGCGACCGGGTGCAGATCTACGCCGGCGCGCGGATCGGTGAGGCCGGGTTTGGGGCTACGGCCGGCGAAGCCGGGGTTATCGACGTGCCCCAGCTCGGCCGGGTCATTCTGCAGGACTCCGTCACCCTCGGCGCCAATTGCTGCGTCGACCGCGGGGCCTGGGAAGACACTGTGGTGGGCGAGAACAGCAAGCTCGACAACATGACCCACGTCGCCCACAACGCCCGCCTCGGTCGCAACTGCCTCATGGCCGCCTATTCCGGCGTCTCGGGCTCGTCGACGCTCGGCGACGGCGTGGCCATGGGCGGCCAGTCCGGCGTCGCGGACCATCTGGAGATCGGGGCCGGCGCGCAGCTGGGCGCCGGCGCCGGGGTCCTGCGAAACGTTCCGGCCGGCGAGACCTGGGCTGGATACCCCGCCCAACCATTGAAGGCCTGGCTTCGACAGACCGCCTGGCTTGCGAAAAGCACCCGTCCGACCAGGGAGGACAAGGCATGAGCCAGGAAGCCGCGACCGGCGTCGCCATCACCTTTGACGAAATTCTGCAGCGTTTGCCGCACCGCTATCCGTTCCTGATGGTCGACCGCGCCGAGGACTATGTCGAGAACAGCTCGATCGTCGGGATCAAGAACGTCACCTTCAACGAACCCTACTTCCAGGGGCATTTTCCGGGCAATCCGGTCATGCCGGGCGTGATGATCGTCGAGGCCATCGCCCAGACCGGCGCGCTGATGATGTCCAAGACCCTCGATGTCGATGTAACCAAGACGGCGATCTTCTTCATGTCCGTGGACGGCGCGCGCTTCCGGCGTCCGGTCCGGCCTGGCGACATCCTGCGCATGCCTGTCCATGTGACCCGGGCGCGGGGTGATGTCTTCAAGTTCGCCGGCAAGGCGCTGGTGGACGGCAAGGTGGTCGCCGAGTGCGAGTTCGCGGCCATGAAGGGCGCCAACAGCTAGTGGCCCGGATTCACCCCACCGCCATCGTCGACCCCAAGGCGCAGCTGGACGACAGCGTCGAGGTCGGTCCCTTCTGCATGGTCGGGCCGGACGTCACCCTCGCCAGGGGCGTGAAACTGCTGTCGCACGCCATTGTCGAGGGCGTGACGCAGGTCGGCGAGGACTGCGTCCTGCACCCGTTCGCCGTCCTGGGCGGCGCGCCGCAACACAGCGCCCACCGCGGTGAGCCGACCCGCGTCGTCGTCGGGGCCCGCAACGTCTTCCGCGAGCATGTGACCGTTCACGCGGGCACCGCCGGCGGGCGCGGCGTGACGACCGTCGGCGACGACGGCCTGTTCATGGTCAGCACCCACATCGGCCATGACTGCGTCATCGGCGACAAGGTGACGATGGCGCCCAGCGTCGCGGTCGGCGGCCATGTGACGGTCAGCGACTTCGTGTTCCTGGGCGGGCTGGCGGCCATCCACCAGTTCACGCGCATCGGCCGCTACGCCTTCGTCGGCGGCGGCGGCATCGTGACCAAGGACGTCATTCCCTACGGCTCGGTGTGGGGCAACCACGCCCACCTCGAGGGGCTGAATCTGATCGGGCTGAAGCGTCGGGGCTTTACGCGGGAGCAGATCGCCGTCCTGCGCGCCGCCTACCGCCTGCTGTTCGCCGACGAGGGCACCTTCCAGGAGCGGCTCGAGGATGTCGCCGAGGGCTACGCCCATGTCCCGGAAATCATGGAAGTGATCGAGTTCATCCGCGTTGACGCCACGCGGCCGCTGTGCCTGCCGCACCGCGAGGTGTGATGATGCGCAAGCTGGGACTTGTCGCCGGCGGCGGCGGGCTTCCCGCCGAGATCGCGCAGCGCTGCCAGGCGGCCGGCCGGCCCTACTTCGTGGTCCGCCTGCGCGGCTTCGCCGACGAGGGCACGCTGGGTCATCCTTCCGAGGAGATCGGCGTGGCGGAACTCGGCAAGTGCTTCAAGGCCCTGCGCCGCGAAGGCTGCGAGACCGTCTGCTTCGCCGGCATGGTCGACCGTCCCGATTTCGGCAAGCTCAAGCCCGACATGCGCGGGATGGCCGCGTTGCCAGGGATCATCGCCGCCGCACGCCAGGGCGACGACGCCATGCTGCGCAAGGTGCTGGACGAGTTCCGCAAGGAAGGGTTCGAGATCGAGGGCGCCCACGAGGCCGCCGGCAGCCTGACCCTGTCGCTGGGCCTGCTGGGTCGGCACAAGCCGTCCGCCGATCATACCGACGACATCGAACGCGCCTTGAACGTCGCCCGCGCCATCGGCCGGCTGGACGTGGGGCAGGGGGCCGTCGTCTGCGACGGGCTGGTGCTGGCCGTGGAGGCCCAGGAGGGCACCGATCGGATGCTGCACCGGGTCCATGAGCTGCCCGAAGCGGTGCGCGGCCGTCCCGAGCGCCTGCGCGGCGTGCTGGCCAAGGTCCCCAAGCCGATCCAGGAAGTCCGCGTGGACCTTCCGACCATCGGTGTCGCCACGGTCCGCGGCGCGGCGCGGGCGGGACTGGCAGGCATCGTGGGCGAGGCCGGCCGACTGCTGGTCGTCGACCGGGAGGCGACCATCGCGGAGGCCGACGCGCTCGGGCTGTTCATCCTGGGCGTGGAGGGGCGCGACGAATGACACGCCCTCTGACCGTCATGCTGGTGGCGGCCGAGGCCTCGGGCGACAGCCTGGGTGCCGGGCTCGCCAGGGCGCTCAGGGCGCGGCTGGGCGGCGATGTGCACTTCGTGGGGGTCGGAGGCTCCCGCATGGCCGCCGAGGGCGTCCAGAGCCCCTTCGACATCGCCGACCTGTCGATCCTGGGTATCTTCGAGGCCATTCCGGCCTACCCCCGCATCCGTCGGCGCGTGGCGGAGACCGCCGCCCTGGCCGTGCGCGAGACACCGGACGTCGCGGTGCTGATCGACAGCTGGGGCTTTACCCTCCGCGTGGCCCACGCCCTGCGCAAGGCGTTCCCCGATCTGCCGCTCGTCAAGTATGTCGGCCCGCAGGTCTGGGCCACGCGGCCCGGGCGGGCGAAGACGCTGGCGGCGTCGGTCGATCACCTGCTGTCGATCCACAGCTTCGACGCCCCCTGGTTCGAGGCCGAGGGGCTCAAGACCACCTTCGTCGGCAACCCGGCCCTGGCCAAGGACTTCAGCCGGGCCGATCCCGCACGGCTGCGACAGGCCATCGGCGCTGCTGACGGTGAGGATATCCTGCTGGTCCTGCCCGGCAGCCGGCCGGCCGAGATTCGGCTGGTCCTGCCGGCCTTCGAGGACGCGGTGAAGCGGCTGAAGGACCAGCGTCCTGGCCTGCACATCGTCATTCCCGCCGCAGCGACCGTCGCCGAGACCGTCGCGGCCCAGGTGGCGGGCTGGCCCTATCGCGCCCATGTCATCACCGACGAGCAGCTCAAGGACGACGCCTTCGTCGCCGGCACGGTGGCATTGGCCTGCAGCGGGACGGTGACCACCGAACTGGCGCTCGCCGGTGTTCCGATGGTGGTCGGCTACAGGCTTGGCGAGATGACCCACGCGATCCTGAAGCTGGTCTTCAAGTCGCCGTGGATCACCCTGTTCAACATCGCCGCCAAGAGCTTTGTCGCCCCCGAGTTCGTGCAGGACCAGTGCACCGGCGAGAAGCTTGCGGCCGCGGTCGCCGAGCGTCTCGACGATCCGGCCTTGCGCGAGCGGCAGGCGCAGGCGCAGAACGAGGCTCTGACATTGATGGGCCGCGGCGGCCCTGACCCGTCAGAGGCCGCGGCGGACGCCATTCTGAAGCTGCTGGCCGAACGAACCGCGACGACCGCCCCGGAGTCCTGACATGCGCGCTGCCTTCGCCGCCCTGATACTGCTGGCCTTGGCGGCCTGTGCGCCGATGGGCGAGGGGCCGTCGACCGGACCGTCGGTCGACATCGCCGCCTGCACGGCCAACGGCGGCAAGGTGAAGCCGATCTGCCGCATGCAGAAGCCGGCCTGCATCTTCGACTACGCCGACGCCGGCAAGGCCTGCACCGACAGTTCGCAGTGCTCCGGTCGCTGTGTGATCGAGGACGAGATGCCGGAGGTCGGGGCCAAAGCCATCGGCGTCTGCGAGGCCGACAATGACGTCTGCGGCTGCTCGACGGAGGTCATCGACGGCAAGGCGACCGCCGGCCGGTGCGTGGACTGACTTGACCGATTTTGATGTCCTGATCGTCGGGGCCGGCGCGGCCGGTATGATGTGCGCCATCCAGGCCGGGCGGCGCGGCCGCAAGGTGCTGATCATCGACCACGCCAAGGCGCCGGGCGAGAAGATCCGCATCTCCGGCGGCGGGCGGTGCAACTTCACCAACCTGGACACCCGGCCGCAGGCCTTCCTGTCGCAGAACCCGCGTTTCTGTATCTCCGCCCTGAAGCGCTACACGCAGCACGACTTCATCGCCATGGTCGACGCCCACGGCATCGCCTGGCACGAGAAGACCCTGGGCCAGCTGTTCTGCGACGGTTCGGCCCGTGAGATCATCGACATGCTGACCGGCGAGATGGCCGACGCCGGCGTCGAGCTCCGGCTCGGCACGGCGGTCGACCGGGTCAGCAAGACCGACGACGGCTTCGAGGTCGCGCTGTCGGATGGCGCGGTGGCGCGTCCCGCGGCGCTGGTGGTGGCCAGTGGCGGCAAATCGATCCCGAAGATGGGCGCCACCGGCTGGGGCTACGAGATCGCCCGGCAGTTTGGCGTCCGGCTGACCGAGACGCGCCCGGCGCTGGTGCCGCTGACGTTCGAGGTCGGGGCGCTGGAGCGGATCAAGCCGCTGGCCGGCGTCTCCGTCGACGCCGTCGTCGCCTGCGGCAAGACCAAGTTCGCCGAGGCCATGCTGTTCACCCACCGGGGCCTGTCGGGACCGGCCATCCTGCAGATCTCGTCCTACTGGCGGGAGGGGCAGCCCATCACGGTGTCGATGGCCCCCGGCGCCGACATCTTCGACATCCTCAAGGCGGCCAAGCTGGTCAGTCCGCGCCAGTCGGCCCACAACGCCCTGACCGGCGTTCTGCCGATCGGCCTCGCCCGCCTGCTGTGCGAGGAAGCCGGCGCGCGGGGCAACCTTGCTGACACGCCTGACAAGGTGCTGCGCACCATCGAGACGGCGGTGAACCAGTGGACGATGAAGCCGGTCGGCTCCGAAGGCTACCGGACGGCCGAGGTCACGCTCGGCGGCGTCGACACCCGCGACCTCAGCTCCACGACGATGCAGGCCGAGGCTGTTCCCGGGCTCTACTTCATCGGCGAGGTCGTCGACGTCACCGGCTGGCTGGGCGGGTATAACTTCCAGTGGGCCTGGTCGTCAGGCTGGGCGGCGGGGCAGGTGGTCTGAGGCCCTGCGTGCTTCGACACGCGCCTTCGGCGCTGCTCAACATGACCAGGTTGGGTAGGCTTCAAGCTTGGTCATCCTGAGCAGCCGCGAAGCGGCGTGTCGAAGGACGCACAGAGCCGGAGACCTACTTCTTCTCCAGCAACAGCTGGCCTTCCTGCTTCAGCTTGCCGCCGATCTTGCCAGCCAGCATGCCCAGGATGCCCGGCAGCACGATGTCCATGCGGATGCTGTCGGCCAGCACGTCGAGGGTGCCCCGGATGTCCTGACCGGCCACCAGCGCCGCGAAGGTCAGGCGATCGCCCTCCCAGCTCTGGTCCACCTTCGCCGCGCCGTCGGGCAGTTTCGCCGTCAGGTCCGCGAACCCGGACTCGATGCGCCGACGAGCCTCCGTAGCCCCGAGCTGGTGGGGAATCGTGATGGTCAGGGGCTTGGCCATGGGAGACTCCTTTGCCTCATAACGAAGAAAGCCCCGGATCGCTCCGGGGCCTTCACCGGGGACATGCTCCGCGAAGCGGTGCGTGTCCCCCTATTCTCGAGCCGATCGGGGACACGCACCTTCGGAGCATGTCCCCGAAGCCTCAGCCGCGCTTGTCGATCGCCAGGTAATCGCGCTCGGTGGCGCCGGTGTACAGCTGGCGCGGACGGCCGATCTTGCGGGCGGGGTCCTCGAACATTTCCTTCCACTGGCTGATCCAGCCGACGGTGCGGGCCAGGGCGAACAGCACGGTGAACATGTTGGTCGGGAAGCCCATCGCCCGCAGGGTGATGCCCGAATAGAAGTCGATGTTCGGGTAGAGCTTGCGCTCGATGAAGAACGGATCGCTCAGCGCGATCTTCTCCAGCTCCATGGCCACTTCGAGCAGCGGGTCGTTGATGCCCAGCTCGCCCAGCACCTCGTGGCAGGTCTTCTGCATGACCTTCGCCCGGGGGTCGAAGTTTTTGTACACGCGGTGGCCAAAGCCCATCAGCTTGTACTTGCGCGCCTTAACGCCCTCGATGAACTCGGGGATCTTGTCGACCGTCCCGATCTGCTCGAGCATCTCCAGGGCTTCCTGGTTGGCGCCCCCGTGCGAGGGGCCCCACAGGCAGGCGATCCCGGCGGCGATGCAGGCGAACGGATGGGCGCCCGACGAGCCGGCCAGGCGCACGGTCGAGGTCGAGGCGTTCTGCTCGTGGTCGGCGTGCAGGATGAAGATCCGGTCCATGGCCCGGGTCAGAACCGGGTTGGGCTTCCAGTCCTCGGCCGGCACGGCGAAGCACATGCGCAGGAAGTTCTCGGAGTAGGAGAGGTCGTTGCGCGGCGACACGAACGGCTGGCCGATCGTGTACTTGAAGGCGCGGGCCGCGATGGTCGGCATCTTGGCGATCAGGCGGTGGGCGCTGATCTCGCGCTCGCGGGCGTCATCGACGTTGATGCTGTCCGAATAGAAGGCCGACAGGGCGCCGACCGCGCCGGTCATCACCGCCATCGGGTGGGCGTCGCGGCGGAAGCCCTCGAAGAAGCGGTCGAACTGGGCGTGCAACATCGTGTGGTAGGTGATGTTGTGATCGAACTTGCTGAACTCGGCCGCCGTCGGCAGCTCGCCGTGCAGCAGCAGGTAGCAAACCTCCAGGAAGCTCGACTTCTCGGCCAGCTGGTCGATCGGGTAGCCGCGATGCAGCAGCACGCCGGCGTCACCGTCGATGAAGGTGATCTTGCTCTCGCACGAGGCGGTGGAGGTGAACCCCGGGTCGAAGGTGAAGGTGTCGGAGTCCGCGTACCACTTGCGCACGTCGACGACGTCCGGTCCCGTCGACCCCTTGAGGATCGGCAGGTCGAAGGTCTTGTCGCCGATCGTGAGCACCGCCTTGTCGGTCATGCCAGATCCCTTTTTGTGAGAAACACACAGATCGCCCAAACGAGCGTTTGGACGTGGTTATAGCGTCTTACGCGAGCGGTGAAAGCGCATCGTTAAGACGGGCCATCGCCTCATCGCGACCAAGCGACGCAAGCGTGCGATGCAGGTCAGGCGATGCGCTTCCGCCGGTCAGAATCGCGCGCAGGGCAGGCCCGAACTTGCCGAATCCGATGCCCTCGGCCTCGGCGAAGGCCTTCAGAAGTGATTCCAGCCCCTCGGCGCTCCAGTCGTTGGTCGCGGCAAGTTGATCGGCCAGTCGGCGCAGGCGGGCGCGGGACTCGTCGGTCAGCAGCCCCTGGGCCTTCTCGGACAGCACGATGGGCCGGGGCTGGAAGACGAAGGTTAGCTGATCGGCCAGTTCGACGATGGTCTTCGCCCGCTCCTTGACCAGCGGGATGGTGCGCAGCGCCTGGGCCCGGCGGGCCTCGTCCAGCGGCTCGCCCCGCGCCGTGAAGACATCGGCGACGAGGTCGGTCAGCCTCGAATCGTCGGCCAGCCGGATGTAGTGGGCGTTGACGTGGTTCAGCTTGGCCCAGTCCAGTTGGGCGGCGCCCTTGTTGGCGTGCGCGATATCGAACCAGGCGATGGCTTCGGCGTCGCTGAACAGCTCGTCGTCGCCGTGGCTCCAGCCCAGACGGGCCAGGTAGTTGCGCATCGCCTCGGGCAGATAGCCGAGGGTGGCGAAGTCGGTCACCGCCGTGGCGCCGTGGCGCTTGCTCAGCTTGGCGCCGTCCTCGCCGTGAATCAGCGGAATATGCGCGAAGGCCGGCATGTCCCAGTCCAGCGCCTGGTAGATCAGGCTCTGGCGGGCGGCGTTGTTGAGGTGGTCATCGCCCCGGATGATGTGGGTGACGCCCATGTCATGGTCGTCGACAACCACGGCCAGGTTATAGGTCGGCGCTCCGTCCGAGCGCAGCAGGACCGGGTCGTCGAGGTCGCGGTTGCGGAACGTGACCTCGCCCTGAACCAGATCCTTGACCACGGTGTCGCCGTTCAGCGGGCCCCGGAAGCGGATGGCGTGAGGCTTCGCCAGCTCGTCGGCACGCGGCTCGCGATCGCGCCAGGGCGAGCGCAGGGCGTGGCCGGCCGCCTTGGCCTTGTCCCGGGCGTCGGTCAGCGCGTCGCCCGATAGCCAGCAGCGGTAGGCCTTGCCCGCCGCCAGCATCTCCAGAACCACCTCGCGATGACGCTCGGCGCGCGCGGCCTGGAAGACCGGCTCGCCGTCGAAAGGCAGTCCCAGCCAGGCCAGGCCTTCGAAGATCACCTGGACCGCGTGTTCGGTGGAGCGCTCCCGATCGGTGTCCTCGACGCGCAGCAGGAATTGTCCCCCGCAGTGTTTCGCGTAAAGGTAGTTAAACAGCGCCGTGCGCGCGGTGCCGATGTGCATCGAACCGGTGGGCGAGGGGGCGATACGGGTGACGACGGGCTTTGAGTCGGACATCTCGATGGGGCCGGGGAGTGAGGCGGCGGCTCTTAGCATGCGCCGCCGGGTCGCGCACCGCCTCGCCGTCCTGCAGGCCGAGATCGCCGACCAGGCCGACCGCTGGACCCTTTGGGCGCCCGTGGCGTTCGGCCTGGGCTGCGCGGGCTACATGACCCTTAAGGTCGAGCCGTCGACCGGGCTGGCGGTCGGGCTGATGCTTGCAGCTCTTGCGCTGCTGGCGGTCGCCCGACGCCTGAACTCGGCCGGGTGGTTGGTGCTCGCCGCCTTGCTGGCGTTCACGGCGGCGGGCTTCCTGTCGGGCCGCATCCGCACGCTGCAGGTCGCCGCCCCGATCGCCCCGGAAGAACAGCGGGCGCGACTGGTCGAGGGCTGGGTCGTCGACGTCGCCAGCCCCGGCGCCTCGGGCATGCGGTTGCTGATCGCGCCGGTGACGATCCAGGGCCTGGCGCCGGAGGAAACACCGGTCAGGATCCGGGTCACCTTGCGCGACCAGCCGCCGGTGACGCCGGGCAGCGCGATCCGGCTGCGCGCCATGATCGGACCGCCGCCGGCGCCGGCCAGTCCGGGCGCCTATGACTTCGCCCGCGACGCCTGGTTCAACCGCGTCGGCGGCGTCGGCTTCACCCTGGGCGACCTGCGGACGACGACCCTGGCGCCGCCGCCGTGGCGGCTGCGTCTGACCATGGCGATCAACGCGACCCGGTGGCGCCTAGCGCAGCGCCTGTACGAGCGCATGGGCCCGGAGAGCGGCGGCTTGGGCGCGGCCATGGTCACCGGGCACGAGGCCTGGATCCCGCCGCAGCAGACCGAGGTGATGCGCGCCTCGGGCCTGGCGCACATCATCTCGATCAGCGGCCTGCACATGGCCATCGTCGGCGGCTTTGTCTTCGCCGGCGTGCGCCTGCTGGTCGCTCTCTTGCCCTGGGTGGCCTTGCGGGTTCCGGGCAAGAAGGTCGCGGCGCTGGCCGGGCTGGTCGCGGTCGGCGGCTACCTGGTCATCTCCGGCGCGCCGCCGCCGGCGGAGCGGGCCGCGGTCACCGCCGCGGCGGCCTTTCTCGCCATCCTTGTCGACCGGCAGGCGATCAGCTTGCGCACCCTGGCGATCGCCGCCCTGGTCATTCTCGCTGGCCAGCCGGAAGCAGCCTGCGCGCCGGGCTTCCAGATGTCGTTCGCGGCCACGGCGGCGCTGGTGGCTCTGGCCGAGGCCTGGCCCCGGGCGGTGAAGGAGATCGACATCCCCTGGTGGATCCGCGCGCCCCAGGCGACCGCCGTCTGGCTGGGCGCCGCCATCGCCGCCAGCTTCGTGGCCGGCCTGGCGACCGGACCCTTCGCCATGCACCACTTCAACCGCGTGGCCAGCTACGGCCTGATCGCCAACCTGCTGGTCGCGCCGCTGTCGAGCTTCGTGATCATGCCCTTTCTCGCCATCGGCGCGGTGCTGGAGCCGCTGGGGCTTGGCGGACCCTTCCTGGCGGTGGCCGGCTGGGGGATCGAGGGCATGCTCGGCGTCGGGGCGGCCACGGCCAGCCGTCCGGGCGCGGTCGCCACCATCGCCAGCGCCCCGGGCGCGGCCCTGCCCATCGCCTTCCTCGGCGTGATGGTGCTCTGCCTTTGGAAGGGGCCGATCCGCTGGCTGGGCGCGCCGCTGGCCGCCGCGGTGCTGCTCTGGCCCAGGCCGGCCGCGCCGGACGCCTGGATCGCCGCGGACGGGGCCGCCGTGGCCATCCGCGACGGTGGTCAGGCCATCCTGCTGCGCCCGGACGCCCGCCGCTTCGCCGCCGACCTCTGGGCCCGGCGGCGCGGCCTTTCCGTCGAGGAGGACCCCGAGGCGGTCCGCGACGCCCGCTTCGCCTGCGACCGCTTCGCCTGCCTCCCCACGGGCGACGACGACATCGCCGTCTGGGCCGGCCGCAAGCCGCCGCGGCCCGCTGAACTGGCCGTGCTCTGCGCCCCGGGGCGGCTGGTGGTTCTGCGGTCCGGGTATGCCGGCCAAGGCTGCGAGGACAGCTTTCTGCTCAGCGCCGACGACTTCGCGCAGGGCGGATCGGCCGAACTCTGGCGGCGCGGGGAGGGCTGGGCGGTGGTCTGGGCGAATGACCTGCGCGGGGACAGGCCGTGGACGCGGTGATGGATGCGGCGCCTTGCGTGGTTCGACACGCGGTCTGCGACCGGTGCTCACCATGACGTCGAAAAATCACGTCATCCTGAGCAGGTGCGAAGCACCGTGTCGAAGGACGCACCGCCCCGCAACGAAAAAGGGCGCGACCTGCGCCGCGCCCCCTAAAAGCTCATCAAGCCCTGAAGGTCAGTGATACTTGCGGATCAGCCCGACCAGCTTGCCCTGGACCTCGATCTGGTCAGGGCCGTAGACGCGGGTCGGGTACTTCGGATTGGCGGCCTCCAGCGCTATGCTGACGCCCTTCTTGCGCAGGCGCTTGAGGGTGGCTTCCTCGCCCTCGACCAGGGCCACGACGATCTCGCCGCTGTGGGCGGTGTCGGTCTTACGGATGAGCACGAAGTCGCCGTCCAGGATGCCGGCGTCGATCATCGAGTCGCCCTGCACCTCGAGCACATAGTGTTCGCCGGCGCCGAGCATGCTCTCGGAGACCAGCATCCGGTCGCGCTCGACCTGAAGCGCCTCGATCGGCGAGCCGGCGGCGATGCGGCCGAGCAGCGGGATCTCGCGGACGTCGTTGGCGACCTGCGGCGCGGCGGACGGGCCGGGGCCGTCGCCCTTGATCACCTGCGGCTTGAAGGACTGGCGCCCGCCCGCCGGCGCGGCCGTCGTGGCCTGCTGCGGCAGCTTGGTGACCTCCAGGGCCCGGGCCCGGTGCGGCAGGCGGCGCAGGAAGCCGCGCTCCTCGAGCGCCGTGATCAGTCGGTGAATGCCCGATTTCGACGCCAGATCCAGCGCTTCCTTCATCTCGTCGAACGAGGGAGACACGCCGGTCTCCTTGATCCGTTCATGGATGAACATCAGGAGTTCGTGCTGCTTGCGGGTGAGCATCCCGGGGCCTCGCTGCCGAATCTGTCGCGGAACAAACCGCCAACTTCTGTCGATGTTCTCTAGGCGTTCTTGGTTGCTGTCAAGTTAATGGCAGTTCCGGTTGAATCATCCGAGCCGGGGTCGTGGATGCTGCTTGCCGGCGTCCTGATCCCGCCCGGAACTCGCCGAGGCGGGCTACTCGTCCCCGATCGGCAGGTGTGTGTCCGGAACCGGCCTGCCCAGCAGTTCGCAAAGGGTGGCGACGTCGTGACGATCGACGGCTCGCGGCGGGTAGCTTGTCTTGAACAGAAGCAGGACGTCTGCGCGGACGCAGTTCACCGGCAGACTTCCGATGCGGCCCCGGCCGGTCAGGGCGCCGGCCGGGTAGGCGATTCCGTCCAGCGGATCGCCGAGGACGCCCAGCTCCTGGTCAAGCTCAACGACGTGCACGTCGATCCTGCGCCCGGCCGGATCGGAAAGGACGAAATTCCACCTGGACGATTCGCGTGATGGCGACTCGACGTAATCCCGTTCGGTCAGAATCTCGCGCAGCGCGCCGACACACCTGGCCTCTACCGCGATGTCGAGATCATCGTGAGGGCGGGTCTGACGACCGATCAGCGCGTCCACTGCCCAGCCTCCGTCGATCCAGATGTCGACGCGGGCGCCCGCCAGCGCCTCGTAGAGTTCCACCACTGCATGACCTTGCATGGTCAGAGGGTATCGGGTCCGAGCGTGGTCCTGCAACGTCGCTCGCCCGGGCTCTCCGGCATCTGAGAAGGACCTTCAGGCCAGCAAAGCCCGCGTCGCCGCCTCGACGTCCATCTGACGCATCAGGCTCTCGCCGACCAGCATGGCCCTCGCGCCCGATGCTTCCAGGCGCGCGGCGTCGGCGGCGGTGAACAGGCCGCTCTCGGTGACCAGCAGAGCATCCTTCGGCGCCCGAGCGGCTAGGCGCTCGGTGATGGCCAGGTCGACGGTGAAGGTCTTCAGGTCGCGGTTGTTGACCCCGACCAACTTGGCGCCCAGTGCGCCCGCGCGGTACATCTCGGCCTCGTCATGCACTTCGACCAGCGCATCCATGCCCAGGAGCGCGGCCTCGGCCATGAGCTCGGCGGCGAGGACGTCGTCGATCATCGCCAGAATCACCAGGATCGCGTCGGCGCCCAGGGCCCGACTCTCGGCCACCTGCCAGGGGTCGACCAGGAAGTCCTTGCGGATGCAGGGCAGGGCGGTCGCGTTGCGGGCGGCCTGCAGGTAGCTGTCGGCCCCCATGAAGCTCGGCCCGTCGGTCAGGACGGACAGGCAGGCCGCGCCGCCGGCCTCATAGGCGCGGGCCAGGGCCGGCGGGTCGAAGTCCTCGCGGATGATCCCCTTGGAGGGCGAGGCTTTCTTGATCTCGGCGATCAGGGCCAGCTTGCCGGGCGCATGGCGACGCTCCAGGGCGGCGCGGAAGCCGCGCGGGGCGTCGGCGACGGAGGCGTCTGCGTCAACCGACGACTGGGGGCGCGCGGCCTTCCGGACAGCGACTTCGTCGCGCTTGTAGGCGGCGATCTTCGCGAGGATGTCTGTCATGCGGCGTTCGTGATGCTGACCAGCTGGTCCAGCGCCTTCAGAGCCCGGCCGTCGTCGACCACGGCGCCCGCCAGTTCGACGCCCTCACGCAGGGTCTCGACCGCGTCGCCGACCAGGAAGGCCGCCGCGGCGTTGAGCAGCACGATGTCGCGATAGGCGCCGGCCTCGCCTTCGATCATCCGGCGCAGGGCGGCGGCGTTGAAGGCGGGGTCGCCGCCTGTGAGGTCAGCCAGAGAAGCGCGAGGCAATCCAACAGCTTCCGGCGTGATCGTGAAGCGACGCAAGCCGACGCCCTCGCGCCACTCGGCGACCTCGGTCTCGCCGGTGGTGGTCAGCTCGTCCATGCCCTGACCGTGCACCGACCAGGCGCGGACGGCGCCCAGGGCGCCCAGCGCCTGGCAGATCGGCTCGACGTAGCGCGGGGCGGGCACGCCCATCACCTGACGGCGGGCGCCGGCCGGATTCGTCAACGGACCCAACAGGTTGAAGATGGTTCTGAAACCAAGCTCCTGCCGGATCGGCGAGACGTGGCGCATCGCGCCGTGGTGGGCCTGGGCGAACAGGAAGCAGATGTTGGCCTCGTCCAGCGCCCGGCGCTGCCTGTCGAGGCCCGGGTCGATGTTTACGCCGAGGGCGGCCAGCACGTCGGCGGTGCCGGACTTGCTGGTGATGGCCCGGTTGCCGTGCTTGGCGACCTTGAGGCCCCCGCCAGCCGCGACGAAGGCCGTGGCGGTGGAGATGTTCAGCGTGTGCAGGCCGTCGCCGCCGGTGCCGCAGACGTCGATCGTGTCGTAGGGCAGGTCCAGATGCACGGCGGCGCGGCGCATCGCCCGGGCGCAGGCGGCGATCTCGCCGACCGTCTCGCCGCGCAGGCGGATGGCGGTGACCGCCGCCGCCACCTGGGCCGGCGTCGGTTCGCCGCGCAGGCAGGCGCTGAAGAAGGTTTCGGCGTCCTCCTCCGAGAGGGTGGCGCCGTCGGCGAGACGGCCCAGCAGCGGCTTGAA
>JBIKII010000164.1:0-7356 GCA_044361705.1 Caulobacter sp. | reverse complement strand
GTTGTCGAGCAGCGGGTGGACGGCTTCGGTGGCGATGGACGCGGGGTGGAACTGCACGCCGAACACCGGCCGGGTGCGGTGCTGGAAGCCCATGATCTCGCCGTCCTCGGTCCAGGCGGTGACCTCAAGGTCGTCCGGCAGGGTCGCGCGGTCGACGGCCAGGCTGTGATAGCGGGTGGCGGTGAAGGGGTTGGGCAGGCCCTTGAACAGGCCCTTGTCGGCGTGATGGATCTGGCTGGTCTTGCCGTGCATGATCGACTTGGCCCGCACGACATCGCCGCCGTAGGCCTGACCGATGGCCTGGTGGCCAAGGCAGACGCCCAGGATGGCCAGGTCCTCCGGCGCGCCGCGCAACAGCGGCAGGCAGATCCCCGCCTGGTCCGGCGCGCAGGGCCCGGGCGACAGCAGGACCGCCTCCGGATGCAGGCCCAGGGCCTCCTGCACCGACAGCGCATCATTGCGATGCACGACGGTCTCCGCCCCCAGCTCGTTCAGGTAGTGAACGAGGTTGTAGGTAAAGCTGTCATAGTTATCGATGACGAGGATCATGGTCCCTTGCTCATAGGGCTTGAGCGCGTTTGCGCCAAGGCCCGACGCACGCCATCCTCACCCCATGGCCGCTGCCGATTCCGCCCTCGATCCCGAAGCCCTCGCCTATGCGCGGGGTCTGCTCAAGCCGCCGATCATGCGCGAGAACCTGTGGGGCGTGATCGCCGCCGCCGCCTTCGCGGCGCTGTCGGCCCTGGCCTTCGCCACAGCGATGATCCTGGCCCCGCCGGTCACGACGAGCAGCCTTGTGATGGAAGAGCCCACCGAGGTCGCGCCGGCGGGCAGCGAGGGGACCTAGCCCTCCGGACCGCGCCGCCGGATCGTGCCGGACAGCTCCGTGGCTGCCGCGACTGTGTTGGAGATCGTCCCGTACTTGCGCACGTTGGTGTGCAGCAGCGCCAGGCGCTGGTCGCTCTCGGCGGTGTCGACGATCAGATCATAGGTAATGGCGACCATCTTCGGCGAACTGTCCTGGCGCACTCCGTGCAGCCGCACCTCAACGCCGTCGAACGCGAAGTCCAGCAGCGGCGACACGCGTTCGATGCCCTTGATCATGCAGGCCGCGACCGAGGCCAGCAGCAGCTCGGCCGGGTTGAAGGCGTCGGGACGGCCCTTCACGTCAGTGTCGAGCGTCACCGAGGCGTCCCTGGTCGTGGCGACGCTGCCATGAGCGTCGATTCGACGGGCCTCAACCCTGTATTCCAGCATCGACTGTTCCCGACATCGTCTGTCGTTCACGGTTCAGGGTCTCAGCCGAACCGCCAGGCCTCCGAGGCCGCGCGCCGCAGGGCGTTCGACTTGTGGATGGTCTCGTCGTACTCGGCGTCCGGCGTGCTGTCGGCGACGATGCCGCCGCCGGCCTGGACGTAGAGCATGCCGTCCTTGATCAGGCCCGTGCGCAGCACGATGCAGGTGTCCACCGATCCATCGGCGCCGAAGTAGCCCACCGCGCCGGCGTAGCCGACGCCGCGCTTTTCGATCTCAAGTTCGTCGATGATCTCCATGGCCCGCACCTTGGGCGCGCCGGACACGGTGCCGGCGGGCAGGGCGGCCATCAGCACGTCGACCGGGTCCAGCCCTTCGGGGGCATCGCCCTCGACGTTGGAGACGATGTGCATGACGTGGCTGTAGCGCTCGATGACGAAGCTCTCGGTGACCCGCACCGACGGCCCCTTGCGCGCGGTCGTCGGTTCGTTTCGGCCCGGCTCGCGCAGGCGGGAAACCCGGCCGACGTCGTTGCGGCCGAGGTCCAGCAGCATCAGGTGCTCGGCCCGCTCCTTGGGATCGGCCAGTAGCTCCTGCTCCAGCGCCAGGTCCTGCTCGGGCGTCGCGCCGCGCGGGCGGGTGCCGGCGATCGGGCGGATGGTGACCTTGCCGTCGCGCAGGCGGACCAGGATCTCCGGGCTCGACCCCACCAGCTGGAAGTCGCCGAACTCCAGGTAGAACAGGAAGGGCGAGGGGTTGGTCCGGCGCAGGGAGCGGTAGAGGGCGAACGGATCGCGGCGGAATTCCGCCCGGAAGCGGTGGGCCGCCACGGCCTGGAAGATGTCTCCGGCCTCGATGTAGCCCTTGGCCCTTTCGACGACCTGCGCGTAGTCGGCGCGGCTCACGGGCGTGGAGAAGGTGATCTCCTCCGGCTCGCCCGGGACCGGCGGCGTCATCGGCGCGCGCAGGTCGGCCAGCACCGCGTCCAGCCGGGCGTTGGCGGCGTCCCAGGCGTCCTTCGCTGATACGCCTTTGGCCGGCCGGGCCGGGGTGACCAGCACGATCTCCTGGGCGATGGCGTCGAAGACGGCCACGATCGAGGGCCGGATCATCACCGCGTCGGGCAGGCCCAGCGGATCCGGGTTCACGTTCGGCAGTGTCTCGGCCAGCCGGATCATATCGTAGCCAAGCGTGCCGTAGACTCCGGCGGCCGGCGGCGGCAGCCCGGCCGGCAGCTCGATCCGCGAGGCGGCGACCAGGTCCCGAAGGCTGTCGAGGGCCCCGCCGGCCTGCGGCGTGAACGCGCCGGCGGCGATAGCCTCGCCTTCAGCCACCTCGGCGGCGTCGCCGCGGCAGCGCCAGACCAGATCCGGCTTCATGGCCACGATGGAGTAGCGGCCGCGCCAGGCGCCGCCCTCGACCGACTCGAACAGGAAGGCGTAGGGCCGGCCCCGCGCGATCTTCAGATAGGCCGAGACCGGCGTCTCCAGATCGTCGATCAGCCGCGTCCAGACGACCTGCGGCCGTCCGGCGTCCCAGGCCCGGGCGAAAGCGTCGAAGGCCGGCTCGGACGCCACTACTTGCCCTTCGGCGCGGCGTCGGTCTTCTCCGGCGTCGCGGACGGCGCGACGCCCAGGGCGGCGCGGGCGTTCACGATGTTGCCCTGCGCCTTCACCTTGCCGACGGCGTAAGTCTGCACCGAAGCGCCGATGTCGGTGAAGATCTGCTGGGTGAACTGCTGCTGCTGCTGGCGGGCGGCCATGGCGATCTGCTGGACGTCGCCGGGGCGCAGCGCGGTAATGGTCGCCACGGCGACGCCCGAGGTCGTTGCGGCGGTGAAGACATCGCCCTTCTTCGATCCGAAGGCGGCGCCCAGCAGTTCACGGCCGAGGGCTTCCTGGGTCTGTGCCGTGGCGCGGCTGATCGCCGGCACGCGGATCACCTGGGCGCCGGCGGACGCGGCGACCGCGTCGAGCGATTCGCCCTTCTGGACGCGGGCCTGCAGCGCTTGCGCGCGACCGCGGACGGCCTCGGCCATCTTCCGCATCATCAGGTTGCGGGCCAGATAGGGACGGATCTCCGCCATCGGCGGCATCGCCGGCGCAACAACGCGGTCGACGCGGACGATGAAGTACTCGCCGGGGCCTTCCTCCATGACATCGCTGTCCTGGCCCTGGGAGCCTTCGAAGGCGGCCTTGACCACGGCCGGGCTCAGACCGGCGACCGGCTTGCCGTCCTGGCCGGCGCCCTGGGCGGAGACCGGGGCGATGGTGACGAGCGGCAGGCCGGCCTTGGCGGCGGCGGCGGCCATGTCGATGCCGTCCGCGCGCGCGTCCTCATAGACCTTCGAGGCCTCCGAGACCTTGCGGTCGGCCGCGTCGGCGCGGACCTTCGCTTCGATGGCGGCGCGGTTCTCTTCGAGCGTGGCGGTGCGGCCGGGGACGACTTTCTCGACCTTGATCACCACCAGGCCGAAGCCGCCCTTGACGATGCCGGCGCCGCCCTGCGGCTGCTTGAACGCCTCCGCGGCGATGCCGGCATCGAAGAAGGCGGTGCGCGGCTTGTCGGTGAAGATCAGAGGCTCGATGGCCAGCTGGCCGGCCACGACGCGGGCGTCCTCGCCCTTGTTGATGCGCGCCAGCACGGAGGTCGCCTGGGCGTTGTCCTTGACCGGGATCTGCACGACGGTCCGCAGTTCCGCCTGTGACAGGGAGTCCTTCTCGAAGTTGAAGCGCTTCTGGACCTCGGCCTGGTCGATGGTCACGCTGCCTTCCGTCGCCCTGCGCGACAGGCGGACGACGGTCATGCCGCGAAACTCCGGCAGGGTCAGCTGGGCGGCGTTTTCCTTCATGAAGGCCTGGATCTCCGCCTCGGTGGGCTCGGCGATCTTGCCGACGCTCTGCGGGGTGACCACGAAGTAGGCGAGGTCGCGCTGCTCGAGCGCGATGACGCCGCCCAGGGCCGAATAGGCGAGCGGGGCCTTGAGGCCGTCGGCGGCCGCCGGGATGAACTGGGCGCGCATCAGCCCGTCGCGCATGTCCTTCTCGAACATGTCACGGGTCAGACCTTCGCGGCGCAGGGCCTCCAGGTAGTTGGTCTCGCTGAATTCGCCGGTCAGCGGATCGAAGAAGGCCGAAATCTCACGAAGCTGTTCGCGCATCGCGTCCTGGGGCGCGCGGATGCCGATGCGACGCAGCAGTTCGGCCAGCGCTTCGGTGCGGGTCATTTCGCTGAGGATCCGCTGGTCCAGGCCCTGCTCGAGGGCCATTTCCTGCGACACCGGCTGGCCGTACTGCTGGCCGAGCTGTTGAAGCGAACGCCTGAACGCCGCCTGGAACTCCGGCTGCGTCACGGTGCGGGAGCCGGCGGTGACAACGTTGATCCCGACCCTGGGACCAAAGATGTCGGTCGTGCCGACGAGCACGAAGGCCGCGATGATCAGGCCGAGAAGGCCGAAGGACCACGGGGATTTGGCGAAGCGGCGGAAGGCGGCGAGCATTGCTGGAGACGAACCCTGTGAGAGCGCGGGGCGAAGAACGCCGCCCGGGCGGTATAGTGGACGCCCATGAGGCGCCGCAAGCGTGGCGCGGATGCGGCGAGCAAGCTGTGGCGTGACAGCCGCGCGCGCATCGCGTAGGCGCGAGCCCTCAGGAAACGACTTCGACGGATGTCCCGCATGACCACGCCCCGCCCGCTGATCGCCGGAAACTGGAAAATGAACGGCCTGGAGGTCGCGCTGGACGAGGCGCGCGCCGTGGCCGCAGCGGTCGACGCCCAGCCGCCGGCCGCGCGGGTTGCGCTGTGCCCGCCGGCGACGCTGGTTCACCGGATGGCGGAGGCGCTGGCCGGCGGCGGCGTGGAGGTCGGCGGACAGGACTGCCGCGACGAACAGGCCGGCGCCTTTACCGGCGACGTGTCAGCCGAAATGCTGGCCGACTGCGGCGCCTCACTGGTTATCCTGGGGCACTCGGAGCGTCGGGCGGGCTACGGCGAGACCGATGCCCTGGTGGCGGCCAAGACGCTGGCGGCGCTGCGGGCGGGCCTGGAGCCCATCGTCTGCGTCGGCGAGACCCTGGCTGAACGGGAAGCGGCCCGCACGCTCGAAATCGTCACCGGGCAGGTGAGGGGCTCCCTCCCGCCCGAACTGGCCGGCAAGGCCTTCGCGGTGGCTTACGAGCCGGTCTGGGCCATCGGCACAGGCCTGACGCCGACCCTGGCGCAGATCGAGGAAGTGCATGTCGCGATCCGCGCCGTGCTGGTCGAACGGTTCGGGGCCGAGGGCGCGAGCACGCCGATTCTCTACGGCGGCTCGGTGAAGCCTTCGAACGCGGCGGAGATCCTGGCCGTGAAGGACGTCGGCGGAGCCCTGGTCGGCGGCGCCTCGCTGAAGGCCGCCGACTTCCTGGGCATTATCGCGGGCGCTTGAGTGCGGCCTCCCTCCTCCTTGTGGGGAGGGAAGTTCAGAGCAGCAGGCCCCACAGCCGGCAGTCGCGGCGTTCCCCGTCGTGATCGACGTGGCCCTTAAGGTAGCCTTCCATCTCGAAGCCCAGCTTGGTGAGCAGCTTCTCGGAAGCGTTGTCGCCGACCTGGGTGCGGGCCCACAGCCGGCGGAACCCCAGGGTTGCGGCATGGCCCAGTACGGCCTGGACTGCCTCGTAACCGTAGCCCTGACCCCAGGCGGGGCGGGCCAGGACGAAGCCGATCTCGGCGCGATGGTGACGCCGGTCGATGTCCGACAGATCGACGCTGCCCACGAACGTCCCGTCTCCGGAAAGGCGCACGGACCAGTAGAAGGCCTCGCCCCGCTCCATCTCGCCGACCCGGCCCTCGATGAAGGCCAGGGTCAGGTCCGGATCGTCCATGGCCGCGACGTCCATGTGGGCCATGACCTCCGGATCGGCCAGAACCGGATAGATCAGCGCGGTGTCTTCGGGCGTTACTGGCGACAGGGTCAGGCGTTCAGTCTCGAGAATCATGGCCTTGCGAAACCCCTGAGGTTCCCCAGCTATGGCGTGCCCCCTTATCGAGTGCTAGAGGGGCGCCTTCGTTTCGACCGGATGCCGCAGGCGGCGCCCAACGGACCCTGATCGATGCTTCTGACCATTCTGCTTGTCTTCCACATCGTCATCTGCGTGGCGCTCATTATCACCGTGCTGCTGCAGCAGTCCGAGGGCGGCGCCCTGGGCATGGGCGGGGGACCGTCGGGCTTCATGACCGCGCGGGGCGCGGGCAATCTGCTGACCCGCATCACCTGGATCCTGTTCACGCTGTTCCTGCTGCTGAGCATCGGCCTGACGCTTATGGCGGCCTCGCAACGCAACGCCAGCTCGCTGACCGGCGGCATCGAACGGGTCGATCCCAACAGCCTGACACGCCCGCTGACGCCCGCGCCGACGCCCGCTCCGGACGCCGCGCCGGCCCTGCCCACCGCGCCTCTGCCGCAGTCGGGCCTGCCGATCGCGCCGGCTCCGGCGACGACCGCCCCGGCGACGACGCCCGCCGCGCCGCAGTAACAAGATCATCGTTCGTTCGAACTAAGGCGGCGCCGGGCTCGAATCGGCGCTAATCTGGATTCCCATGGCCCGGTACATCTTCATCACCGGCGGCGTGGTCTCCTCCTTGGGAAAAGGTCTCGCGTCCGCCGCCCTCGGCGCGCTGCTTCAGGCGCGCGGCTACAAGGTTCGTCTGCGCAAGCTCGACCCCTACCTCAATGTCGATCCGGGGACGATGAGCCCCTACCAGCACGGCGAGGTCTTCGTGACCGACGACGGGGCGGAGACCGACCTCGACCTGGGCCACTACGAGCGGTTCACCGGCGTCAACGCCTCGCGCGCCGACAACATCACCACCGGCCAGATCTACAAGACGATCATCGAGAAGGAGCGTCGCGGCGACTACCTCGGCGCGACGGTCCAGGTGATTCCGCACGTCACCAATGAGATCAAGGCCTTCGTCCTGTCTCCCGCCGTCGACGAGAACGGCGACGAGGCCGACTTCGTCCTGGTCGAAATCGGCGGCACCGTCGGCGACATCGTGGGCCTGCCGTTCTTCGAGGCCATCCGCCAGCTGGGCCAGGAACTGCCGCGCGGCGAGAGCTGTTTC
>JBIKII010000023.1:0-23936 GCA_044361705.1 Caulobacter sp. | reverse complement strand
CTGCCGAAGGACGCCTTCGACCGGCAGGTGGTGCGGGCGATGGCCTACATCGTGGCCTGCGATATTCATCCGGTGAACAACCTGCGCATCCTCAAGGCCCTGGCCGGCCTCGGCGCGGACGAGCCGACGCGCAATGCCTGGGCCCGGCGCTGGATCAGTGACGGCTTTGCGGCGCTGGAGCCGATGATCGCCCGCCACGGCCGCGGCTATGCGTTCGGCGACACGCCCACCCTGGCCGACGCCTGCCTCGTGCCGCAGGTCTACAACGCCGCCCGGTTCGCCGTGGACATGACGCCCTTCCCGGCCATCGCCGCCGCCGCCGCGAAGGCCGCGCAGCACCCGGCGATCGCCGCCGCCCATCCCAATCTCCAGCCTGACGCGATTTCGTAGGATGCCGATGCTCGAAGATCTGAAGGCCAACAACCGCGCCTGGTCCACGAAGAAGACCCAGGTGGACCCCGACTTCTTCAAGCGGCTCGAGAACCAGCAGAGCCCCGAGTATCTGTGGATCGGCTGCGCCGACAGCCGCGTGCCGGCAAACGAGATCGTCGGCCTCGATCCGGGCGAGCTGTTCGTTCACCGGAACGTCGCCAACCTGGCCCCGCCGCAGGACGCCAACTACCTCAGCGTGCTGCAGTTCGCGGTCGATGTGATCAAGGTCAAGCATGTCATGGTCGTGGGCCACTACGGCTGCGGCGGCGTGCGCGCGGCGGTCGATGGCCAGCGGCGCGGGCTGGTCGATCACTGGCTGCACCCGATCCGGGAGGTCTACGCCGCCAATCGCGACGCTCTTGAAGCGCTGGATGAGCACGACCGCTGGGATCGGCTGTGCGAGTTGAACGTGATCCGGCAGGTGCAGAACGTCGCCTCGGACGTCTTCGTCCAGGACGCCTGGGCCCGCGGCCAGAGCCTCTCGGTCCACGGCTGGGTCTATCGCCTGTCGAACGGCCTGGTGAACGACCTCAACGTCACGGTCACCAACCCGGCGGAATACGAAGAACTGGCCGGCTTCGCCCGCGAGAGCTGAACCCTCGCGGTTCCGTCAGTCACGGATCCTGACCCGGGACCGCGCTGACCGGTCCTGGTCGTCGATGACGGTGACCTCGTAGAAACCCGGGGCGGCGGGTCGCCAGATCGTCCGGCCGCTCACCGGATCGGTCGGCACGGGCGCGCCGTCGACGTACCAGCGCAGGCCATCGCCTGACGCCGCCAGCACCAGCCCCCGGGCGCGGGGCCCCAACGCCTCGACCTGCACCGTCGCGCCGTCGGGCGGGAAGATCACGCCGGGACCGCGCGTGGTCCGATCGAGCGTCGCCAGGGCGCCGGGCGCGGCGCGGGGCGTGATGGCGGGGGCGGCGGACGAAGGCGCGGACAGCACGTCGGCGGCGTCGAACAGCATCGGCAGCGCCGCTTCGCGCCCGGTCAGTCCGCCGCGCGCGCCGCCGTCGGCCCGTCCGGTCCAGACGATGACCACATAGCCGCCGACCACGCCGGCGGCGACCGCGTCCCGGAAGCCGTAGGAGGTGCCGGTCTTGTAGGCCATGCCGGGCCCGCCCCGCGTCAGGGCCGTCGGCATCCGGCCCTTGGGGGCCGGCGCCTCGCGCAGGATATCGAGCACCTGCCGCGCCGCCTCCGGACGGATCAGGCGCGTCCCTCTCGACCGCGCGAGTTTCTCCGCCTCGATTTCCGTCCAGGCCAGCGGCTTGGCCAGACCGCCATCGCCCAGCGCGCAGTAGAGGACCGCCAGGTCGCGCAGGGTGATCCCCTCGCCGCCCAGCGCCAGCGCCAGGCCCGGGGCCCGGGTCTGCGCCTTCGACCGCACGAGCCGCACGTCGACGGCCTGCAGCCGGGCCAGGAAATTGGCCGGGCCGATCTTCTCCATCATCGCCACGGCGGGCACGTTCAGGGAGTGGGACAGCGCCTCGGCGGCGGTGACCTTGCCCCGGAAGGTGCGGTCGAAGTTCTCGGGCTGGTAGTCGGCGAAGCGGGTGGCGACATCCTGGATCTCGGTGTCCGGCGCCGCCACGCCGTCGTCGAAGGCGAAGGCGTAGACGAAGGGCTTGAGGGCCGAGCCGGGCGAACGCAGGGCGGTGGTCATGTCGATCCAGCCGCCGGGGCGGTCCAGGCCCCCGGACCCGACCGCGGCGCGCACCGCCCGGCCCTCGATCTCGACCACCAGGATCGCGGCGGTGGCGTCCAGCCCCTGGCTGCGGGCATAGGCGGCGGCGATGGGCTCCAGACGCGCCTGCAGGCCGGCGTCGATCGTCGAGACCACCGTCGCCTGCGAAGCCGGCGCCTTGCGCGCCAGCTCCCCGGCGGCGTGCCAGGCCAGGGCCGGGAACCGCCCCCGCGCCGGCATGGGATCGGCCTTGGCTTCCTCTGCTTCGGCCTGTGTCGTCAGGCCCGCGGCCGCCATCCGGTCGAGGACCACGTCCCGCGCCGCTCGGGCCGCCGCCGGTCGCCGGTCGGGCCGGCGGGCCTCCGGCGCCTGGGGCAGGGCGATCAGCAGCGCCTGCTCGGCCAGGGTCAGGGTCTCCGGCTCATGGCCGAACCAGCTGAGGCTGGCGGCCCGCACGCCCTCCAGGTTGCCGCCATAGGGGGCCAGGGTCAGGTAGAGGGACAGCACCTCGCGCTTGCTCAGCCGCGCCTCGATCTGCACGGCCCGGATCATCTCGATCAGCTTGGAGCCGAGATTGCGCGGCCGGGGCTCCAGCAGCCGGGCGGTCTGCATGGTCAGGGTCGAGGCGCCCGACACCACCCGCCCCCGGAACACCGCCGTGCCGCCGGCCCGGATCACCGCCCGGGGGTCGACGCCGGCGTGCTGGAAGAACCGCTGGTCCTCGATGGCGATCAGCCGTCGGACAAAGGTCGGATCGGTGCGCTTCAGGTCGGCGCGGATCCGCCAGCGGCCGTCCTCGACCGGCAGGGCGCGCAGCCACTGACCGCGCCGGTCCAGCGTCACCGGCGAGGACCGCTCGCCCCGCGACAGGTCGGGCGGCAGCAGGGCGTCGACCGCCAGGACGACGACCTGCAGCGCCAGGAACGCGATCAGACCCAGAACGAAGCGGCGCACGCGGTGAGGTTAGCTCCCCGCCGCTATGACCGTCCGCCCCGACCCGCCACGTCCGTTGACGCTGGGCCGGTACATGTCCCGCACCTCCGGCGCCGGCAGGAAGAAGTCGCCGGGCGTCACCGCCCGCGCCACATAGGCCACCGCGAACGGACGGTTGCCCGCCAGATCGACGGCGGCGATGTAGCGGTCGTCGCGCGCTTCCTGCACGTCCATGCCCGTGAGCTCGCCGAGGAACCGGAACGGTCCGTCCTTGGCGTCCTCGGGACTGAGGGTGGTCTCGATCTCCCAGCCGGCCGGCAGGGCGTCATCGATGACCAGCGGCACGGTGCGGCCCTGGGCCGAGCGGCCCGAGACCAGCACGATGACGCGGTCGCCCTGGCGCAGGTTCGTCGGGTCGACGCCGCCGCCGGTCATGCTGAAGAACCGCTTGCCGACCGTCACGCCGTTCGACTCCGCGCCCGGCGAGGCGACGGTTGTGCCGCGCACCGTCACGGTTCGCCACAGCGCCTTGCCCCGGTTGACGAACTTCGCGTCGGCCAGCCGCCCGACGATCCAGCGGGTCTGGCCGGCGGTCGGCGCCGCCGTGACGCCGGTGGCGTCGATCTTCATCGCGCCGGCTTCCTTCAGCATGAAGAAGGCCGCCTGCAGCAGGCGGGCCTGCTCCTGGGTGTTCAGCGAATCAGGATCCTTGACCGAGGCTTCCAGCCGCTTCTGCAGGTCGCGGGCGATGCCCGGCTCTCCCGCTTCATAGGCCAGGGCGATGATCGCGGCGGTGTCGCGCAGCTGGCTCTGGTACCAGTCGGTCTCCTCGCGATAGCCGAGGCTGGACACGGCCTTGCGGAAGGCCGATCGCGCCCGCGACCGGTCACCCATCAGGGCCAGACCGGCCCCGACCTGCGCCCGGGCCAGCGGCGAGTCGTCGGTCTTCATCTGCACGTCGTGCCACCAGCGCAGCCGGGCCAGATCGCCCCGTCCGGCCTTGGCCAGCACATAGAGGGCGTAGGCCGAGGCGCGCGACCGCATGCGCTGCGTCGCCCGCTTGCTGTCCTCGGCGCTGCGGCCCCACCACTGCGGATACTCCATGCGGTAGGAGACATTGGCCCAGCCGTCCGGACGGCTGATCTGGCGCATGGCGCCCAGCGCCCGCTCCATGGCCTGGTCCGGCACCGGAGCGCCGCGCGCCTTGGCCTCCCAGAGGAAGTCGGTGACATAGGCGCCCAGCCAGGCGTCGGCCTCGCCGTCGCCGACCCGCCACAGGCCGAAGGCGCCGTCGAGGGTCTGGCGATCCAGCAGCCGGCCGACCGCGTCGTTCAGCGCCGCCGAACTGGTGCGCTTCTTCGGGTCGGGGGCCAGCTGGCCGGCATAGAGCAGCGGATAGGCGACGCTGATCACCTGTTCGGTACAGCCGTAGGGGTAACGCGACAGCGACATGGCGATCGGACCGGGGTCGAAGCCGCGGAAGGGCGAGTAGCTGACGTTCATCGACACGTCGCCTGCCGCCAGGCCGGCCAGCAGCTCGGCGGGCGGCGTGTAGGCCGTCCCCGGTTGCTGCAGCTCGGTGTAGGTCCGGGTGATCGGACTCCAGCCGAGGCGGGTCTGGATCGGATAGTCCTTGGCGGTGGCGAAGCCGGGGCCGCTGACCTTGAACCCGACCTTGCCGACGCCCGACACCGTCGGGGCCAGGAACGGAATCCGCTCGGCGATCCGCTGTCCGAGGATCAGCTGGAAGACCTTGCGGAACACCATCTGTACGCCGCCGGAGGAGCTGGTCTCGGCGGTGTAGCCGCCGGCCGCGCCCTCGACATTGTGCAGTTCCAGCGTCGCCACCGGCCGGTCGCCCGGCGCCAGAAAGCGCGGCAGGTTCAGGTCGGCGACCACCGCCTCGCGGACGGTCATCGCCTTGCTGCCGGAGCCGACGGCCTCGTCGGTCCAGGCCACGGCCATGATGCGCAGCTCGCCATTGAACTCGGCGGCCGGCAGCTTGATGCGCGCCTTGCCGTCCAGGCCGGTCTCGACCACGCCTGACCACAGGGCCACGGACTTGATCGGGGTGACGGTCAGGCCTTCGCCGCCCAGCTGGTCGGAGCCGAAGTTGACGTTGGCCGGCGCGCCCAGGTTGGGATCGAGCAGGCGACCGTAGTCGTCACGGTAGTCGAGGGTCAGGGCCCGCTTGCCGAAGTACCACTTCACCGGATCGGGCGAGTCGAACTTGGTCAGGCGCAGGATGCCCTCGTCGACGGCGGCCACGGTGACCCGCGCCCGCTGGCCGATGCCCAGGCCCTTGACGGCCAACGGCACCTCGATCTGCTGGCGACTGTTCAGTTTGGCGGGGGTGCCGAGCTCGACCTCCAGCTTGCGGCCCTTGGGGTCGAGGGGAACATAGAGCAGGCCCAGCGCGCGGCGCGGTTTGGGCGCCGCCGCCGGGTCGCGCGGCTGGATGACGCTGACCAGCACATAGGCGCCGCCGCCCCAGGAGGCGTCGGTCTTCAGCGTCACCGACCCGCCGTTGGGGCCGACGCTGAAGGTCTTGAAGTCGATGACCCGGTCGGTGGCGACCGCCACCTGGGCCTCGCCGGCGTAGGGGGCCTTGATGGTCAGGGTGACGCTGTCGCCCTGGGCATGGGTCCCTGTCCCGGCGCTGACGCGCACGATGTCGGGCGCCTCGGCGTCCTTGGCGGGCGCGCCCCAGCCGGCGGCGAAGCGGATGACGCTCCTGGCGCCGTTCGGCCCCTCGACAAGCAGGCGATAGTCGCCCCAGCCCAGACGACGGGCGATACGGGCCGGAGACCCGGCGCCCACATTTAGGGTCTTCTTGTCGACGACGACGTCGCGGCTGGTCCGCCGCCACTGCCAGCGGCCGTCCTGCTGGAACCAGTCGTAGTCCCAGTTCTCGGCGATCAGGGTCCAGGTCGTCCCCGGCGCGGCGATCCGCTTGCCGAGCGCATCGACCGCGATGACGTCCAGCGTCACCGGCGCGGCCTCGCCGCCCGAGGCGTCGCCCTGCTCGACCTTGACGCCGAGGTAGACCGGCCGGGTGCGGACCTTCAGGAACAGGCTCTCGCGGACCGGACGGCCGCCGGGCTCGAACACCGAGGCGGTGACCGTGGCCTTCAGCGGCGCGGTGACATCGCCGATGTCGCCGGTCGGCACGTTGAGCACCGCGCGGCCATCGCCGTCGGTGACGCTCTGGCCCAGCTCGATGAACTTCTCGTCGAAGGCCTTCTGCTGGTCGCCCCACTCATAGCCCTTGAAGGCCGGGAAGGGATTTGTGTCGGCCATGATCCGGGCTTCGCCCTGGGTCTGCAGCCCGGCGCCCGCCGCGCCGTAGAGGAAGCGGGCGATGACGCTCACCTGCCGGGTCTCGCCGGCGGCCACGGGATCCTTCTCCCGTCCGTCGGTGTCGACGGCCAGCCGCTGAGGCGCGAAGTCCTCGACCGAGAACGACATCTCGCCGACGGCGGTCTTGATGCCCTCGATCTCCAGGCTGGCTTTCCAGCGGCCGCGGGGGGCGCTCTTGGGCAGAGCCAGGTCGGCGGTCACCGCGCCGTTGGGGGCGCGGTCGAAGGCGATGCGCTTGAACTCGACCCCCGAGGGCCGGCGCACGATGATGACGCCCTTGCGGTCCTTGATGGCTTTCGACTGCAGGTCGCGGACCAGGGCGGCCAGGTGGACCGTCTCGCCGGGACGATAGATGCCGCGGTCGGCGTAGAGGTAGCCGTCGATGGCCCCCTCGACCGTGCGTCCGCCGGTGTCGTCGGCCGTCTCGCCCGGCGCGTTGCGGCCGCCCATGCCCTGCTTGCTCAGGTCGACCGGCGAGCGGTCGAGGTCGAGCACCGCCAGGTCCCCGGCCGGCCCGTAGGCCATGACCATCTTGGGCCGCATGGAGCCTTCGCCCTCGAGCAGCGGACGCAGGAAGCGCACGCGGCCCGAGCCGTCGGACTTCGCCTCGGCCAGGTCCTCGCCATTGCTGGCGACCAGCGCCACGCGGACGCCGGACTGGACCTTGGCGCTCTTCAGCGACCGCACGACGATATCGAGCGACTCGGCGCCGTCGTAGCCGATCAGCGCCATGTCGGTGAACATGATCCAGCGCCGCGCCTGGGCCGGCTGGACCCCCTCGTCGTCGTCGGTCTTGACCCCGGCCGAGGCGTCGCGCGCCTTGATGACATAGCCGCCCGGCGCCATCTCCTTGAGCACGGCGCCCAGCGGGAAGACCGTGGTGGCCCGCTCGCCCTGGCCGCCGCGCACGGCGACCTCGCCCTTCCAGACCACGCGCCCTTCGTCGTCGGGGCTGTCGTCGCCGTAGTCGCCGGGCCACTGGCCCTCGCCGGTCGCCTCCGGGGCGCTGATCGACTTGCGGACCAGGTTGCGGTCGGAGACGCGCCAGACCTCGATGGCCAGCCGCGAGACGTTGACCGTCTCGATGCCGACGCCGTCGCTGTCCTCGCGCGGCAGGATTACGCCGTCGCCGGCGAAGCCCACGTACGGCGGCTTTTCGCCAAAGGTGAAGTCGACGTCGGCGTTGGCGGCCAGGGTCTGGTTGCCCGCGCCCGGCAGACCCTTGAGCAGGGTCACGCGACGCTCGGTGAGGCCGAGGCCCCCGATGCAGAGTTCGGACCTGTTCTTCGAATTGACGCTGACCGCCGGCGTGCCGCCGATGTCCGGCGAGATCAGCACGAAGTCGGCGTAGGATTTCGACGGATCGAGCGGCTTGCTCATCTCGATACAGGCCAGCGGCTCGGCGCGGCTGGTGTCCAGGCGGGTCTTCCAGACCGCGAAGCCGTCGGGCCGGGGGATGCCCCGACGGGGCGCATCAGCGCCGCGCGGCTTGCCGAACAGCGACCAGGACGCCGCCTTGATGTTGGGCTCGGAGGCGGTCGAGCCGCTCGCACCGCCGTCGCCGCCCGACAGCAGGCCGGGCGCGACGGTCGCGGCGACGTAACCGCCGCCGAAGCCGAGCGCCAGCGCCGCCGCGGCGGCCAGCGCCACCGGACTCTTCAAGCCGTGCCAGAACGGCGGCTTGGCGGCGGGTTCGGACTTGAGCGCGAGCGGTTCGTCGACCGGATCGGTCGGCGTTTGGTCAGACGGCGCCATGGCCCCCACTCCCCGGACAGTGCGTTGTAGAGAACGATGTGAGCCCAAGCCCCCTGACCGGTCAATCCGCGCCTGATAAACTCACCTGACGAGCGAGTAGCGGCAAGATCGTGCTTGACCTAGCGTCACCAGCGGGACATTCCCCCGCCAAACGATGTTCAAAGGGAAACGACCATGCGCGTAGGGGTTCCTGCGGAGATCAAACCGGGCGAGCACCGGGTCGGCCTGACGCCCACGGCGGTGCGCGAGTACGTCGCCCGGGGCCATGAGGTGCTGGTCGAGTCGGGCGCGGGGCTGGGCGCCGGCTACAACGACGACGCCTTCCGCCGGGCCGGCGCGAAGATCGCCGTCGACGCGGTGGAGGTCTTCCAGGCCTCCGAGATGATCATCAAGGTCAAGGAGCCGCAGAAGGTCGAGTGGGAGAAGCTCGAGCCGCGCCACATCCTGTTCACCTACCTGCACCTGGCGCCCGACCCCGCCCAGACCGAGGGCCTGCTGAAGTCCGGCTGCGCCGCCATCGCCTACGAGACCGTCACCGACGCCCGTGGCGGCCTGCCGCTGCTGGCGCCGATGTCGGAAGTGGCCGGCCGGATCGCCGTCTTCTCGGCCGCCGAAACCCTGCTCAAGCACAACGGCGGCATGGGCCTGCTGCTCTGCGGCGTGCCCGGCGTGGCTCCGGCCCGCGTGGCGGTGCTGGGCGGCGGCGTGGTCGGCATGAACGCAGCCCGCATGGCCATGGGCCTGAACGCCGAGGTCGTGGTGCTGGAGCGGTCGATCCCGCGCATGCGCGAACTGGACGACATCTTCATGGGCCGGGTCCTGACCCGCTACTCCACCCTGGACGCCGTCGAGGACGAGATCCTCAAGGCCGACGTGGTCATCGGAGCCGTCCTGACCGCCGGGGCCGCCGCGCCCAAGCTGGTCAAGCGCGAGCACCTGCAGCGCATGAAGCCCGGCTCGGTGCTTGTCGACGTCTCCATCGACCAGGGCGGCTGTTTCGAGACCAGCCATCCGACCACCCATGCCGAGCCGACCTACACCGTCGACGGCGTGGTCCACTACTGCGTGGCCAACATGCCCGGCGCTGCGCCGCGCACCTCGTCCGAGGCGCTCGGCAACGCCACCCTGCCCTTCGGCCTTGCCCTGGCCGACCACGGCCTCAAGGCGCTGGAGAAGGATCCGCATCTGGCGCGGGGCCTGAACGTGCTGAAGGGCGAACTCACCCACCCGGCGGTGGCCGAGGCGCTGGGCAAGCCGTTCGTCGACCCGTTCAACGCCTGGGTGAAGTAGGGCCATGGGCGAGCCGGCGGATATCGGCCTGTTCGCCTACGGCACCCTCCGTGACGCCCCGATCCAGCAGTCGGTCTTCGGCCGGCGGCTGAACGGCGACCCCGACGGCCTCGCCGGCTGGCGGCGCGGCCAGGTCATCATCGAGGGCCAGGCCTATCCGATGGCGGAGCCGGATCCCGCGAGCGAACTCGACGGCCGACTTTACCAGCTCACGCAGGACGATCTCGTCCGGGCCGACGCCTACGAGGGCGAGACCTACAGGCGTATCCGGGTCACTCTGACGTCCGGTCGGCAGGCCTGGTTCTACGTCGCCGCCGAACCGGCCTAGGCCGCGTAGCGCCCGAGGTCGACGCCGCCGCCGACGAGGTCGAGGACGTCATCCATCCCGAAATGCGGGTCCGACGGATACAGCGCCGCATAGACCGAGCGGGCGAAGCCCAGGTCGGCGGCGGTCTTGACCCGCCAGTCGAGGCGCGAATGGTCCTGCGGGCAGCGGAAGGCGGCCTGGCTGAAGCGGTCCGGCCGGGCGCGGATGGCGGCGGTCGGCGACACCCGGGCCAGGGTCTCGCGCTGATCAGCGGCCGCCTCGCGCAGGGCCTTCGCGGTGATCACCTCAACCTCCATCCCCATCGGGTAGCTGGCAGGCTCGCGGTTGGAAACGTAGTCGGCGCCGCTGGCCAGCGACAGGCGAATGGCCTCATCGACGATCTTCGGGTCGACGAACGGCTGGTCGCCCTTGATCCGCACCACATGGCTGACCGGACCGGCCGAGGCGGCGCAGCGCGAGAAGCGGTCGAGCAGGTCGGTCGGCGCGCCGCGAAACACGGTCTGGCCCTGCGACACCAGCCAGGCGGCCAGGGCGTCGTCGGCGGCCTCGCAGCTGGTGGCGACGACGACCTTCGTCGGACAACGGCCGGCGCGGAGCCGTTCGAGCTGGCGCCAGATCAGCGGCTGGCCGTGCAGCGAGGCCAGCGCCTTGCCCGGGAGACGTTTGGAGCCCATCCGGGCCTGGACGATGGTGAGGATCATGGCGCTGCTCCTTCTGAGCGTTTGCCGGACCGCGCCCCTTAGGCGGCGGCCCACCTGCGGGGATCGAGAACGACCTCGTCGTCGAGGGCCATCTCGTTCCAGTCGAGATCGGGGGGCGGGCTGGACGCGGCGGCGATGACCGCGGACAGCTCGGCGGCGGAATGGACGTTGACCAGCACGGTGCTGGCCTCCGGACGCGACAGCGCGAAACCGAGCGCGGCCTGCAGCGGGTCGCTGCGGCCCTCGGCGATCATGCGACGCACCTTCGACAGGCCCCGCGTCGCGCTCTTGAGCTGGCCGGGGATGCGGTCGATGGGCAGGAACAGCAGGCCGTTGAGGAAGATCGAGCGCAGCTGCACCTCGATGCCCATGCCGGCGATCCGCTCCAGCGTGCCGTCGGCCAGCATCCGCTGGTCGAGCAGCGAGCCCGGCGCCTGGATCAGGTCGGGGCGGAAGCGGCGGGCGACGCCGACCGGGTCGTCCGAGGCGTGAACGGCGATGCCGATACGCTTGAACAGCCCGGCGTCCTTCATCTGGCGCAGGCGGGTCCACATGGCTTCACCCTGCGGGCCGAACAGGTCCGAGACCATCGGCACGACGATGGCGTCGGCGCGCTCGATGGCCAGGCGCGCCAGGCTGGCGCGGGCCTCGCCCTCAACGAAGTCGGGCCCCCGGTCAGGCCGCACCGAACCGATCACAACCCGGAACGGCACCGGGCGCGGCATCAGGTCGCCGAGCAGGGTCTCGGCCTTGCCCCAGGACCCGGAGGCGTCGAACACGCCCAGGCCGCTGCGACCGGCGATGGCCAGGATGTCCCGCGCCTCGGCTTCGGGCGAACGGCCGCGCGGCGGCGTCGAGCCCCCGGGCACGAACTGGGCCGACCCCAGGCCGAGCTTGGACAGTACGGGTGTCATGCGAGTCCTTCTGGACAGGCCGACAGGAGGAACAGGCCGCGATCCGCGGGCATGCGCGGGCGGGCTTCATCCACCATCATCGGCAGGATAAGGGCGTAGGCCGCGATCAGGCGAGCGAGCTCGGGCTCGTCATGCGCGGCGCTGAGGGCATGGGGACCCACGACGTTGAGACCCCGGGCGGCCATCTCGCGCAGCCATAGGCCTTCGAGCCAGGGCGCCCCGAACAGGGGTGTGGGCAGGGACGGGTCGCCGGCGAGGACAAAGCTGCGCGCGGCGGTGCAGGCGTCGGCCAGCCGCGCCACCTCGGCCTGCAGCTCGGCGCCCAGGACGCCGATGCGCGCCGCGACGGGCGTCCTGGCCAGCAGGGTCAGGGTCGCGGTCGCCGCGGCGATGGCGTCCGGGCGGGGCGGGGCGAGGTCATTCTCATCGAGCGCGGCGATCAGGTCCGGACGCCCGGCCACGGCGCCGAGCGGCCGTCCGTTGGCGATCTGGGCGCCGAACACGGCCAGGTCGGGGGCGATGCCGGACAGGCCTTGGGCCCCCCGCTCATGCACCCGGAAGCCGGAAAGGCCCTCGTCGAAGATCAGCACCGCGCCGCAGGCGTCGGCGTCGCGACGGGCGGCGGCGAGATCCGCGGGCGATGCGCCCAGCGGGTCGAGCACGACGGCGGCGACATCGCCGGCGCCGCCGAAGAGACCGGCGCCCGCGTCCCAGACAGCCGCTCGGCGACGACCGGTGGCCCGGCGGGCCGCGTCGATGGCGGCCGGCAAGGCCTGCGACTCGTCCGCCGTGAACCGCACCCGCGGCGCCCGGGGCAACATGGTCGAGAGGGCGGCCCCGGCGTCGTGCAGGGTGGCGCGATTGTCGGCGACGGCGGCTTCAACGAAGGGATGGGCGTGGCCCAGCAGCGCGGCGGCGCCGACCATGTCGAAATCCAGCCGCTCGGCCCCGTCCACGTCCCACAGGCGGCAGCCCTGGGCGCGCAGGCGCGGTCCCCCGCGGGGGGCCGGTGGCGAAACGAGGAAGGCGGCGCGGCCCATTGAAGGATCCCGGCTTCGTGGTGAAGTCGAGGATAACCATGCGCCCCAGATGCTTAAGGAAGCGGTATCGAGACCGTTTCACAGGGGTTAATCTGCGCCCCATGCTCGACAGCCTCCCTGACTGGCCCGACTACGGCTTCTCCGACGACCAGCGTCCGGCTCTGCGGCGTCTGCTGGCCTCGGGTCGGCCGGCGGCGCTGGCGACCATCGCGGCGCTGGACGGCGGAGGGCCGCGGCCGGTCGGAACCCAGATGGTGTTCGGCGAGGGCGTCGTGTCCGGCTTCCTGTCCGGCGGCTGCGTCGAGGGCGACGTCGCCGGCCATGCGGCGGGCTGTCTGGCCGACGGCGAACCGCGCCGCCTCGTCTACGGCGCCGGCAGTCCCTGGCCCGACATCCGGCTGCTCTGCGGCGCGCGGATCGAGATCCTCGTCGAGCGGCTGGCGCCTGGCGACCCGGCGGCGGCCGAACTCTTTGCCCGGATGGACGCGCGGCGGCCCTCCGTCTGGATCAGCGATGGACGGCGCAGGCTCTGCGGCGACGCGGGCGTCGCCGCCTGGTCCGACGCCGTCGCGGTCCGGCAGGACCCGGTCTGGAGGCTGGCGGTGCTCGGGGGCGACCCGACCGCCCTGGCCATCGCCATGCTCGGCGCCCAGTCGGGACTGGAGACGACCCTGATCCGGCCGCGCGGGCCCTCGAGCCCGCCGCCCCTGGCCGGCGTCGCCTATCGCCGCGATGACCCGGGCGACGCGCTGGCCGCCATCGGCCTGGACGCCTGGAGCGCGGTGGCGATCTGCGGCCACGACATCGAGCTGGACCATGCGGCCCTGATGGCCGCCCTGCCCTCGCCGGCCCCCTACGTCGGCCTGCTCGGCGCGCGGCGGCGGCTGGTCGAGCGGCTGGACCGGATAAAGGCCGACGGCCTGACCGACCGCGACCTGGCCCGGCTGCGGTCGCCGATTGGCCTGGACCTGGGCGGGAAGGCCCCGTGGGAGGTGGCGGTGGCCACGATCGGCGAGATCATCGCCCTGCGCGCGGCGACGTCCGAACGGTCGCCGGTTCTTGATCTCGATCAGTATCGGGCCGCGCCGATCGAGGCAGACTGAGTCCGGCCGCCATCCGGGCGGCGGGAGACAGACCATGATCGAGGATGGACGGACGCTCGTCGTCCTGGCCGACGGTCGCCGGGTGCGACTGCTGGAAGAGGCGCGGCTGGCCGGGCCGCTGCATGAACATGTCGAATGGCTGCGAGGCGTTGCGCCCTTCGAGCAGCCGGACGGGACGCAGCGCGTGACGGTTCACGCACGGACCGGCGGCTCGACCCACGCCAGCCATGAGCCGCCGCGCGACAAGGGTGAGCGCCGGTTCCTGACCGACCTGGCCGAACACCTGGAGCAGTTGGTGCGCGCGCATCACTTCGACCATCTGGCGATCATGGCGCCGCCCCGGGCGCTCGGCGTCCTCCGCAAGGCCCTGCCGGCGGCCTTGGCCAAACGTGTGGCGGTCACCGACCCCCATGACCGGCTCGACGAGTCCATCGTCCTGATCGAGAGCCATCTCCGCGCCGCCCGCCTCCGGGTCGCCGGATGAGCGACGAGAGGACGCCGTCCCTTGCCTTCCACGGCGCCGCCGGATGCGTGACCGGGTTCTGCGCGGAGCTGCGCGCCGGGGACTCCCGCGTCCTGGTCGACTGCGGCATGTTCCAGGGCTCCAAGACGCTCAAGGCGCTCAACTATGAGGCCTTCCCGTTCGACGCCGCCGATATCGACGCGGTGCTGCTGACCCACGCCCATATCGACCACTCCGGCCTGCTGCCCAAGCTGATGAAGGCCGGGTTCACCGGCCCGATCTACGCCACGGCCGCGACCCGCGACCTTTGCGCCGTGATGCTGGCCGACGCCGGCGGCATCCAGGAAGCCGAGGTCCGCCATCTGAACCGTCGGAACGAAAAGCGCGGCCGCCGCCCGATCGAGCCGATCTACACCGAGAAGGACGCCGAGGCCGTGATGGCCCAGTTCCGGAAGGTGAAATTCGATGTCCCTGAGACCATCACGCCGGACATCACCGCCCTTTGGACGCCCGCCGGCCACATCCTGGGCGCCGCCTCGATCACCGTCGACCTGACCGGCGGCGAACGCCCTCAGCGGCTGCTCTTCTCCGGCGACCTGGGACCGGGCGGCAGCGACTTCACGCCCGAACCGGCGGCGCCGTCAGGCATCGACCACCTGATCCTGGAATCCACCTACGGCGACCGCGAGCGCGACCGGATCGACCCGGTGCAGCGGCGCAGGGCGCTGGCCGAGGAACTGAAAGCCGCGCATGACGCCGGCGGTCCGCTGCTGCTGCCGGCCTTCGCGGTCGAGCGGACACAGGAGCTGCTCACCGACCTGATGGCGGTGATGGACAGCGGCGAGGCGCCGTCCGGCGACATCTTCCTGGACTCCCCGCTGGCCATCGAGGCGACGGAGGTCTTCCTCAGCCGCGGCTGGAACCCGGCGCTGGGCCGCAATCCGTTCGACACCGTCCGGCCGTCCGGCCGCCTGCGCTTCCTGCCCAAGCCGTGGGACAGCGACACGCTTGAGCGCCTGAACGGCTGGCACGTGATCATGGCGGCCAGCGGCATGTGCGACGCCGGCCGCATCCGCCGCCACCTCAAGCGCCTGCTCTGGCGCAAGGAGGCGACGGTCCTGCTCACCGGCTATCAGGCGGTCGGCACGCTGGGCCGCTTGCTGCACGAGGGGGCCGACCGGGTCACGATCCAGGGTGAGGAGATCCGGGTTAGGGCCCGGGTGCGGATGCTGGACGTCTACTCCGGCCACGCCGATGCACGCGGCCTGACGGCCTGGGCCTCGGACCGGCGGCCGGTGGCGGGATCGGTGTTCCTGGCGCACGGCGAGCCGGAAGCTGTCGAGGGCCTGCGCACCCGGCTGGAGACGGCGGGCTTCATGCCCGCCCAGCTGAAGGCGCCGCAGATCGATGACGTCTACAGCCTCGCCGCCGACGGGGCGCAGGTCGTCGAGGGCGGCGGCCATCGCATCGCTCCCGGGCGGGCGGCGAAGCTCGACTGGCACAACGACCGGGCCGCCCTGCTGATCGCGCTGAACCGCACGCTCGAGGCGGCGCCGGACGACGCGGCGCGCGAGGCCATCATCGCCCGGCTGCAGGGGATGCTGGCCGGCGAGGGTTGATCAGGGTCAATGCGGCCACCTGCGGGCGAGCGCCCAATCAACGCCAGCAACGGAGAGGGCCCATGACCAAGTCTGTAGCCAAAGAGCTTAAGCACGAGATCGACGACGTCCTGGACGACGTGGTGCACAGCCTCAAGAAGCTGTCCAGGCATCTGGGCGACGATGTCGCTGACGAGCTGTCCCAGACCACCGCCAATCTGGCCGACGCCGCGGTGAAACTGGCCGGCGAGGCCAAGACCAGGGGCAAGGCCCTGGCCAAGGCGGCCGGCAAGGAAGCGCGCGAGCATCCGGCGGCCACCGCCGCCCTGGTCGCGGCTGCCGTCGCGCTGGTCGGTCTGGCCGTGGCGCGCCAGGCCGCCAGCAAAGACTAGGCCGGACGCGTCCAGTCGCCCGACTTGCCGCCGGTCTTGGTCTCCAGACGCACCGCGTCGATGACCATGGCTTTGTCGGCGGCCTTGAGCATGTCGTAGATCGTCAGGCAGGCGACCGAGACGGCGGTCAGGGCCTCCATCTCCACGCCGGTCGGACCGGTGGTCCTGACCCGCGCGATGACGGCCAGGCCCTCGGCGTGCCGCTCGACGGCCACCTCGACCTTGGACAGGGCCAGCGGGTGGCAGAGCGGGATCAGGTCGCTCGTCTTCTTCGCCGCCATCACGCCGGCGATCTCGGCCGTGGCGCGAACATCGCCCTTCTTCGCGTCGCCGGACAGGGCGAGGTCGCGGGTCGCCGCCTCCATCCGCACCAGGCCGGTGGCCACCGCCTCGCGCACGGTGTCGGGCTTGCCGGTGACGTCGACCATCCGCGCCCGGCCCTGGTCGTCGATGTGGGTGAGGCGGCTCACGCCTCCAGCAACCTGGGCATGAGTTCGACCATGTTGCAGGGCCGGTGACGGCTGTCGAGCTGGGCGGCGATGACCTTGTCCCAGCCGTCCTTCACCGCGCCGTTGCTGCCCGGCAGGCAGAAGACGAACACCCCCTTGATGATGCCGGCCAGCGCCCGCGACTGCAGGGTCGACAGGCCCACGCTCTGGTAGCTGACCAGATGGAAGATCACCGAGAAGCCGTCGATCTCCTTGTCCAGCAGAGGCCGCACCGCCTCGGGCGTCACGTCGCGACCGGTCAGGCCGGTGCCGCCGGTGGTGACGATGGCGTCCACCGCGCCCGACTCGACCCAGGCGTTGATCTGGGCGCGAATGGCGTCGACGTCGTCGGGGACCAGCCGCTTCCCGGCCAGCTCATGGCCGGCCGCCGTGACCCGTCCGGCCAGCAGATGGCCGGAGGTGTCGCTTTCCTCGTCGCGGGTGTCGGAGATGGTCAGCACCGCCACGCGGACGGGCGTCACAGCCAGGGTCTCGTCGATCTTGCCGCCGATGGTGATGGTCATGGTTTCTCCCAGCGTTCGACGTCGGTCCTATCGCGGTCGGTCGGCTCGATCCAGCGGGCGCCGTCCGGACCATGGCTCTTCTTCCAGAAGGGCGCCCGGCTCTTGAGGTAGTCCATCAGGTAGTCGCAGGCCTCGAAGGCTTCGCGGCGATGAGCCGAGGCGGTGGCCACGAAGACGATGGCCTCGCCCGGCGCGATGCGGCCGATGCGGTGGACGATCAGCCAGTCCTGCAGGCCGAACCGCTCCGCCGCCTCCCGGGCGATGCGGGCGATCTCGGCGTCGGTCAGGCCGGGGTAGGCTTCCAGTTCCAGGATCTCGGTCCCGCCCTGTTCGGCGCGGGCCAGCCCCGTGAAGCTGGCCACGGCGCCGGTCTCGGTCCGGCCGGCGCCGAAGGCGGTCAGCAACGCGCCCGGCTCGAAAGGATCGGTCTGGAGGGTGACGCTCATCCGCCGCTCATCGGCGGCATGAAGGCGACCTCTGACGCGGCGGTCAACGCGGCGCCGCCGCGGACGATGGCCTTGTCCACCGCGACCTGCACGCCCTTGCCGGCCAGCGCCTCGGCGAGATCGGGGTCGGCGGAGAGCGCCGCGCGGATGTCCGCGAGGCTGGCGCCATCCACCACCCGCTCGCGCCAGCCGGCGATGTCGGCGAGGCGGCCGAACAGCAGCACCCGCGCCATCTCAGCCGCCCGTCGTGGACATGTGACGCCGGGTGGCAGGGGCGGCGTCGCGGGCGATCTGGAAGTCGTGGCCCTGCGGCTTGGCGTCGACGGCGAGCCGGATGGCGTCGACCAGCTCCGCATCGCTGGCCCCGGCGCGCAGCACCGCCCGCAGGTCGCTGGCGTCCTCGCGGCCCAGGCAGGTGTGCAGGGTGCCGGTGCAGGTCAGCCGCACGCGATTGCAGGCCTCGCAGAAATTGTGGCTGAGCGGGGTGATGAAGCCCAGCCGGCCGCCGGTTTCCTCGACCCGGACGTAGCGCGCCGGGCCGCCGGTGTTCAGCGGCAGATCGGTCAGGGTCCAGTAACTGGACAGCTCGCGCCGGACTTCGCCCAGGGACAGGAACTGGTCCGTGCGATCGGCCTCGACCTCGCCCAGCGGCATGGTTTCGATCAGGGTCATGTCCAGGCCGCGTGCGTGCGCCCACTGGATCAGGGACGGGACCTCGGCGGCATTGTCCTGCTTCAGGGCCACGGCGTTGATCTTCACCGCGATGCCGGCCGCCTGGGCCGCGTCGATGCCGGCGATCACGGCGGCCACGTCGCCGCCGCGGGTCAGGGTGCGGAACAGGGCCGGCTTGAGGGTGTCGAGCGAGACGTTGATCCGCTTGACGCCATGGCGGGCCAGATCGCCGGCGAACCGCGCCAGCTGGGTGCCGTTGGTGGTCAGGGTCAGCTCGTCGAGCGCGCCCGACCGCAGGTGGCGCGACAGGGCATCGACCAGCTCCATGAAACCCTTGCGCACCAGGGGCTCGCCGCCGGTCAGGCGCAGCTTGCGCACGCCCAGGCCGATGAAGGCGCTGGAGACCCGGTCCAGCTCCTCAAGCGTGAGCACCTCCGCCTTGGGCAGGAAGGTCATGTGCTCGGCCATGCAGTAGACGCAGCGCAGGTCGCAGCGGTCGGTCACCGACACCCGCAGGTAGGTGACGGTGCGCCCGAAGCCGTCGACCAGAGCTTGTCTGGCGGCTGGCGTCGGCGCGGCGCTGGAGTCATACGGGGTCATCTGAGGGCCAAGATAAGCCGGGGGGCGACGTGGCGACAGGGGTAGAGGCGCTGGACGCCATCGTTCTGGCCGCCGGCGCCGGAAAACGCTTCGGCGGCGGCAAGCTGACCTCGCCGTGGCAGGACGGGATGCTGCTGGACGCCGCCCTCGCCGCCGCGTTCGCCTCGCCGGCCCGCACGATCAACGTCGTCTGGGGCGCCGACGGCCGGGTGCTGGAGGCGGCCAGCCGGTTCGCCAGCCGCACGGGCCAGACCCGCCGCCTGCGGATGATCCACGCGCGGGACCACGCGGAGGGCATGGCCGCCTCGATGCGGGCCGGCGTCGAGGCCCTGCCCCGCGACTGCGCCGGCGCCTTCATCTTCCTCGGCGACATGCCGAGGGTCCCGCACGACCTGCCGGCGAAGCTGGCGCAGGCCCTGTCCGCCGGGGCCTGGGCGGCGGCGCCGGTGCATGGCGAGCGGCGCGGTCATCCGGTGCTGTTCGGGGCGAAACTCTTCGCAGTGCTGAAGACCCAGACCGGCGACCGCGGCGCGAGCAAGCTGCTCGACGCCCTGGGCGAGGATCTTGCGCTGGTGCCGGTCGATGATCCGGGTGTGCTGTTCGATGTGGATGTGAAGGCCGGGTGAGCGGGGAGATGCCATGCGTCCTTCGACACGCCTGCTGCGCAGGCTGCTCAGGATGACGTGTTCAGAAGGTTGCCCAACAACGTCATCCTGAGCAGCGCGAAGCGCGTGTCGAAGGACGCAATGCCCCCGAAACGGCGCTACACCACCGCCCGCACAATCGGCAGCCGCGTGACCGGCGGTTGACCCGCCGCCAGCATGGCGTTGGCCAGGGCGGCGGTGATCACCGGGGTGCCCGGCTCGCCCACGCCGCTGGGCGGGTTGGCCGACGGCAGGACGTGGGTCTCGACGATCGGCGCCTCGGGCAGCCTCAGCACGCGATAGGTGTCGAAGTTGGTTTCCTGGACCGCGCCGTTCTTCAGCGTCACCTCGCCGTACAGGGCCGCCGAGAGGCCGTAGCAGGTGCCGCCCTCCATCTGGGCGGCGATCTGGTCGGGCGAGATGGCGACGCCGCAGTCGATGGTCGTGACCACGCGGTTGACCTTCGGGTCGGCGCCGGCGACCAGGCTGACGTCGGCGATCTGGGCGACCACCGAGCCGAAGCTCTCGTGCACCGCCACGCCGCGGAACTGCCCGGCCGGGACCGGTCCGGCCTTCGACAGCGCCAGATCCAGCACAGCCAGGTGCCGCTTGGCGCCGGCCTTGGTGAACAGGGCCCGGCGGTACTCGACAGGATCCTTGCCGGCCTTGCGGGCCAGCTGGTCGATGGTGTGCTCCATGACATGGGCGGTGTGGGTCGCGCCCACGGACCGCCACCAGAGGACCGGCACCCCGACGTCGGGCAGCGCGACCTGGGCGTCCACCACCGGCGTGGCCTTAAGGTAGGGCGAGCCCTTGGTTCCCTCGACGGCGGTCTCGTCCAGCTCCGGCACGCCGGTGGGCGAGCCCTTCATCAGCGACTGGGTGACGATACGGTGGGTCCAGGTCGCCGGAAAACCGTCCTTGTCGAGGGTGACCTTCACCGCATGGTGGGCGATGGGCCGGAAGTAGCCGGCGCGCATGTCGTCCTCGCGGGTCCAGACCAGCTTCACCGGCTTGCCCTTGCCCGCCTTCTTGGCGATGTGGACGCACTCCACCACGAAATCGGACTGGAAGTTGGCCCGGCGGCCGAACGAACCGCCGGCGAACAGGGTCTCGATCTTGATCGCGCCGGGCAGGTTGCCGACGATCCTGGCCGTGTTGAGCTGGTCGAGCGTCGGCGACTGCGAGCCGAAGGTCAGGGTCGCGTTGTTGCCCTTGACCAGGGCCACGCAGTTCATCGGCTCCATCGACGCATGGGCCAGGTAGGGGAAGTCGTAGGTCGCCTCGAAGGCCTCGCCCTTGGCGCTCGCGGCGTCGCCCTTCGAGTCGAACGCCGCCCACTTCAGGTCGGCGGGGCCCTTGCCCGCCGCAATGGCCGCGAACTCGGCCATGATCTGGTCGGAGGAGCGCGTCTCGGCGCCGGACTCGTCCCACTCCACCTTCAGGGCCTCGCGGCCCTTGAGCGCGGCCCAGGTCCCGGTGGCTAAGACGGCGACGCCGGACGGAATCTCGACGACGTCGACCACGCCCTTGACCTTGCGCGCAGTCGTGTCGTCGAAGCTCTTCACCTTGCCGCCGAAGCGCGGGGCGTGGGCGACCACGGCAGTCAGCAGGCCCTCTTCCTTCACGTCGAGGGTGAAGCGGGCGGAACCGTCGCTCTTGACCTGGCTGTCCTTGCGGCGAACCCGGTCGCTGCCGATGAGGGTGAAGGTCTTGGGGTCCTTCAGCACCGGCTCCTTGGGCGGCTTGACCTTGCTGGCGTCGAACATCAGCTCGGCGAAGGTGGCGGTCTGGCCGCCGCCGCTGACGACGCTGTCCTTTACGGTGATCTGGTCGGCGGGAACGCCGAACTTCTTGGCGGCGGCCTGGACGAACATGGCCCGCGCGGCGGCGCCGGCGGTGCGCAGCTGGGTCCAGCTGTTGGCGATGGCGGTGCTGCCGCCGGTGCCCTGCACGCCCATCAATGTGTTGGCGTAGGCTTTGGCGACGGCCGGGGCCTGTTCGACCCGGACGCGGTTCCAGTCGGCGTCCAGCTCCTCGGCGACAATGGCCGCCAGGCCGGCGTGACTGCCCTGTCCGAACTCGATGTGCTTGGAGACGACGGTCACCTGACCGTCGTCGGTGATCTTGATGAACGGACCGAAGGCGCCGAATTCGGCCTCCGAGCCGATGCTCATCAGGTCGCCGATGGAACAGCCGACCAGCAGGCTGCTGCCGGCGACCACGGCGCCGACGACGAGCACCTCGCGGCGGGACGGATCGGCTTTGGCGACAGGCGTATGCGCGTTCATGATGGCTTCCCTCACGCCTTGGCCGGCAGGGCGGCGGCGATGCCGGCCGCGTCCTTGATGGCCGCGCGGATGCGCTGGTAGGTCCCGCAGCGACAGATGTTCCCGGCCATGGCCGCATCAATGTCGGCGTCGCTGGGCGCCTTGTTGTCGGCCAGCAGCGCGGCGGCGCTCATGATCTGTCCGGACTGGCAGTAGCCGCACTGCGGCACGTCCGCCTTGACCCAGGCCTGCTGGACCGGATGGAAGCCGCCGAGGCCCTCGATCGTGGTGATCTTCATGCCCGCCATCGCGCTGACCGGGGTCGAGCAGGACCGGGCCGGCTGGCCGTTCACATGCACCGTGCAGGCGCCGCACTGGGCCACGCCGCAGCCGTATTTGGTGCCGGTGAGCCCGAGCTCGTCCCGGATCACCCACAGCAGCGGGGTGTCGTCCTCGGCGGTGACGCTCACCGCCTTGCCGTTCAGTTCGAATGCGATCGCCATCCGCAGGCCTGCCTCATCTGATCTTTCGCGGAGCGTCGTGGCCCCCCGACCATCGCCATCTTAACGTTGTTAAGCCGGGGGCTGACCAGCGAATTTTTCTGGGGTCCCGAACGGCCTCTCCGGCGTTTCCACGGGGTGGCAAGCCGAGGTAGTCTGGCGGGGCCAGCCGGAGCTCCCCCATGCGCCTGATCCTCGCCGCCGCCCTGTCCCTGACCTGTTTCGCCGTTCCGGCCGCCGCCCAGGACGGCGCGGCGCTCTACAATACCCAGTGCAAGACCTGCCACAGCCTGACCGGGCCCAGCACCCCGGCAGGCCCGACCCTGAAGGGCGTCGCCGGCCGCAAGCTGGCCGCCGCCCCCGGCTACAGCTACTCGCCGGGCCTGACGAAGAAGGGTGGAACCTGGACAGACGCGGCGCTCGACGCCTACCTGACCAACCCGACCGGCTACGCGCCCGGCACCAAGATGTTCAATCGGGTGGGGAGTCCGCAGGCGCGGACGGCGATCATCACCTATCTGAAGACCCAGAAGTAGCGGAGCGCGGCATGCGCCGGAGTCTCATCATCGCCCTGGCGATCACCACCGTGGTCGTGGCCGGCTGCGCCACCGTCGAGGCCGCCCCCGGCTCGACCAGCGACGCGCTGCGCTACAGCTGCGCCGGCGGCAAGGGCTTCACCGCCGCCTGGAACCAGCCGGGCGACCGGGTGAAGGTCTCGGCCGGCGGGGTGACGAAGTCGCTGCGGAGCGCAAGGTCGGGGTCGGGCGCGCGCTACGCCGCCGGCGACTTCGAGATCTGGGGCAAGGGCGAAACCGCCACGCTGTCGGGCTTCCCCGGCGGTCCCTACAACAACTGCCGGGCGGGCTGACGGAGCGCAAGTGGACGTATTTCCCGCCTATTTCCCGCTGGCCGGGCGCAAGGTCGTCATCGCCGGTGCGGGTGAGGCGGCGGACGCCAAGGCGCGGCTGTTCGACGGCTCGCCGGCGACGCTGGTCCGCATCGAGGGGCCGACGGCCTTCCTGCCCGGATCCTACAGCGGCGCGAGCCTGGCCTTCATCGCCGGCGACGAACTGTTCGTCCAGGCGGCCGCGGGCGCGGCGCGGGCGGCGCGCGCCCTGGTCAACGTCGTCGACCATCCGGCCCTGTCGGACTTCCACACCCCGGCGCTGGTCGACCGGGGCGAGGTGGTGGCCGCCGTCGGCACCGCCGGCTCGGCGCCGCTGCTCGCCGCGCTGATCCGCAACGCCATCGAGACCCGCATCCCGGAGGGCGCCGGCAAGGTCGCGGCCCTGCTGCGCAGGAACCAGACCGCGGTGCGCGAGGCCATTCCCGACCTCACCCAGCGCCGCGCCTTCCTGCGCGACATGCTGGCCAGTCCCGCCGCCGAGGCCGCGATGGCTGGCGACATGACGACCGCCGACCGGCTGTTCAACGCGGCGCTCGCCAACGGCGGCAAGGCCCCGGGCCGGGTGCGGTTCGTCGCCGGGCGGGGCGCGGCCGACCTCCTGACCCTGCGCGCCAGCCGGGTGCTGGCCGAGGCCGACGTGCTGGTGATTCCCCCCGGGGTCGAACCCGGCATCCTGGCCATGGCCCGTCGGGACGCGGCCCGCATGACGCCCGAGGAAGCCTCTGCAGAAGGCCTCGTCGGCCTGGCCAAGGCCGGACGGCAGGTGGCGCGGCTGGTGACCGGCCCGCTCGATCCCCACGACCTGAGGACGCTGACCGAGGCCGGCGTGGTGGTCGAGGTCCTGCTCGCCGCGCCATCGTGAGTCTGCTGACGCCCGAGGATCTGGACG
>JBIKII010000003.1:0-58135 GCA_044361705.1 Caulobacter sp. | reverse complement strand
GCCCTGCCCATAGCCTTCGGGGCTGCGCTGGCCCTGGCGCGGGGCCGGTTTCCGGGCCGCTCGGCGCTGGATGCGCTGGTCCATCTGCCGCTGGTTTTGCCGCCGGTGGCGACCGGCTACGCCCTGCTGATCCTGCTCGGCCGCAACGGACCGGTCGGATCGTTGCTGGCCGACATCGGCATCGTCTTCGTGTTCGACTGGACCGGCGCGGCGCTGGCTGCGGCGGTCATGGCCTTCCCGCTTCTGGTGCGGCCGATGCGGCTGGCCATCGAGGCGATCGATCCGGAGGTCGACGAAACCGCCCGCACCCTGGGCGCCGGTTTCCTGCCCCGGCTGCTGCGGGTCACCCTGCCGCTGGCAGGGCCGGGCATCCTCGGCGCCGTCGTGCTGGGCTTCGCCAAGGCGCTGGGCGAGTTCGGCGCCACCATCACCTTCGCCGCCGCCATCCCGGGCGAGACCCTGACCCTGCCCACGGCCATCTACCAGGCCACCCAGCTGCCGGGCGGCGAGACCCGGGCGCTGGCGCTGTGTGGCGTCGCCACGGTGATCGCCGTGGCGGCGGTTTTCGCCTCCAATGCGCTGTCACGCGCGGTGGAGCAGCGCCGGCGATAACGGGCTGCGGCCGCCGCGGCTTCCTGGAGCATTTTCTGGCGGCGAACCGGTATCCGCTTCGCCGGAAAATGCTCTAGCGATAGAGGAGGCCCGGCAGCCAGGTGGCGATAGACGGCGCCAGCCAGACGATGGCCACGGCCAGAAGCTGAAGCAGGATGAAGGGCAAGACCCCCTTGTAGATATCCAGGGTCGCGACCTGCGGCGGCGAGACGCCCCGCAGGTAGAACAGCGCAAAGCCGAACGGCGGTGTGAGGAAGGATGTCTGCAGCACCATAGCCATCATGACCCCGAGCCAGACCGGGTCGGCCCCCATGATGATCAGGGGCGTCGCCACCAGGGGGACGACAACGAAGCAGATCTCGATGAAGTCGAGGAAGAACCCGAGCACGAACATCACCGCGAAGGTGAAGAACAGGGCCCCGGTCAGCCCGCCCGGCACCGCCGCCAGCATCGACGCCACCCAGTCGTCACCGCCAAGACCCCGGAACACCAGCGTGAACAGGGCCGCGCCGATCAGAATGGTGAAGACCATGGCGGTGATGCTGGTGGTCGAGGCCAGGGCCGGAGCCATGGCGCCGGCCCGATGCAGCGCCCAGAGTCCGCCGAGCACGCCCGCGCCCGACAGCAGCGCCAGGATGATCGCCGCGAGGCCGGCCATCTGGGCGACGGCGCCGGGCTGACCCATCAGGGCCGGCGTGTCCACGACCATGCGAAGCGCCACCAGCAAGGCCAGCGACGCGCCGCCGACCAGCACCAGGCGCGACAACGCCCCGCGTCCCCGGCCCGCGTCGCGCTCCAGCCTGTGCCCGGCCAGCAGCGCCGCGCCGGCCGCGCCGACGGCGGCGCCCTCGGTCGCCGTGGCGATGCCCGCCAGGATCGAACCGAGCACCGCCAGGATCAGCAAGAGCGGGGCGACAAGAGCCTGCACGACCCGATCGAGCTTCGGGTACTCGCCCTCTCCGGCGGGCGCCGCCGCCGGGCGAGTCCAGGCGACATAGGCCTGATAGGCCAGATAGAGCGCCACCAGCAGCAGCCCCGGAAGCAGGGCGCCCGCGAACAGGTCTCCGACCGACACAGCGTCGGCTGTGGGCTTTCCCAGCTGCAACTGGGCGCGCTGGTTGGCGTTGGCCAGCACGTCCCCCAGCAGGATCAGCACGATGGACGGGGGGATGATCTGCCCCAGGGTTCCGGACGCCGCGATGGACCCGGTGGCGATCCGCACATCGTAGCCGCGCTGGATCATGGCGGGCAGCGCCAGCAGGCCCATGGTGACAACCGTCGCCCCCACCACGCCCGTGGACGCCGCCAGCAGCGCCCCGACCAGGGTTGTGGAGAAGAGCAGCCCCCCGCGCAGTCGACCGAACAGGTCGCCCATGGTGGTCAGAAGGTCTTCCGCGATCCGGGAGCGCTCAAGGATCACGCCCATCAGCACGAACAGCGGCACCGCCGTCAGGGTCGCGTTGCCCATGGTGCCGAACACCCGTTGCGGGAAGGCGGCGAAATAGGACGGCTCGAAGATGCCCAGCGCCATGCCGAGCAGACCAAAGGCCAGCGCCACACCCGCCAGGGTGAAGGCCACCGGATAGCCCATCATCAGCGCTGCGATCAGCGTGAGGAACATGGCGATGTCGAGGATGCCGTGAACGTCCATCAGAGCACCGCCCCGGCCTGGTCGGCCGCCAAGGGTTCGTCAGCGACAGTCCCCGCCTCGCCGCCGTCAAGACCGCGAAGACGAAGCGCCGCCCGCCCCGCGTGGGCGACGCCAGCGGCCAGCATCGTCACGGCGAACACCGGCATGGCGGTCTTCAGCAGGAACACCAGCGGCAGGCCGTCGGTCTCGGGGCTGCGTTCGCCGATCCGCCAGGCCAGCTCCACGACTGGCCCGCTGTAGATCAGGAGCAGCACCATCGTCGGGGCAAGGAACAGCGTGAAGCCCGCCACATCGACCGCGGCCCGGGCCCGGGCCGACAGACCTTCATAGAAAATGTCCACCCGCACATGGGCGTTGCCGATCAGCGCGGCCGGCGCGGCCATCAGGAAGCCGAGCGCGTGGGCGTACATCACCACCTCGCTGAGCTTCGTCAGGCTCTCGCCGAACACATACCGCAGGATCACGCCGCTCAGCATTCCCAGCGCCAGGACCAGCAGACAGATCTGTGCGAACCGCCCGAGGACCGCCGCGATATCTTCCGCCAATGCGATCAACGCCCGCATAACCCCGGCCACCGGCCCGCCAAGCAGCGCCGTCGCCAGCGGGGCCGCCAGGAACGGCGCCAGCCCGCCGAGGATCACCAGACTGACGGCCCCCAGAGGCCCCGCGATCTCCGTGATCGTCATGACGTCAGGTCCAGGGCCTTGGCGCGCATGGACATGTAGGCCGCCTCCGACCCCTCGACCCATGGACGCAGGGTGCGATAGGCCTTGAGCCAGCTTTCGTAGATGCGGCCGGCCAGCGGATCGGCCGCGCCAGCTTCGGCCCACATCACCTTGGCCACCTTGGCCGCCTCGTCGGTCACCTCGGCGGGAAAGGCGCGCAGCTTGATGTTGTGGTCGGTGCGAAGCTGCTCCAGCGCGACGCTGTTCTGGTAGGTGAACTCGCCGATGGAGACCATGTAGCTTTCCCGGCAGGCGGCGCGCAGGATCGCCTGGTGCTCGCGGCTCAGGCGATCGAATCGGCCCTTGTTGACCCCCACGGCCAGGATCGCCCCCGGCTCCTGAAGACCCGGCGCATAGTAGAATGGCGCCTCGCGGTAGAAGCCCAGGCCGAGATCGTTCCACGGCCCGACGAACTCCGCCGCGTCGATCACCCCCGACTGCAGGGCCGGATAGATCTCCCCGCCGGGCAGGGCGACCGCCGCCCCGCCGAGCCTGCGGACCATCTCGCCGCCAATGCCGGGAATGCGCATCTTCAGGCCCCGGAAGTCGCTGAGGCTGTTGATCTCGCGCTTGAACCACCCGCCGGCCTGGTGGCAGGTGTTGGCCGCCGCCATGGGAACGATGCCGAAGCCCGCGCCCAGTTCCTCCCACAGCGCCTGTCCTCCGCCGTGGTCGAGCCAGGCGAGCTGCTCCATGGCGTTCATGCCGAACGGCACGGCCGTGAAGAACGGATAGGCCGCGTTCTTGCCCTGCCAGTAGTAGTCTGCGGAGTGGTAGATGTCGGCTGAACCGGTCGCAACCGCGTCGAACACTTCGAACGGCCCGACCAGCTCCCCGGCGGAGTAGACCTTGATGTCCAGGGTCCCGCCCGACAGCGCCAACGCGCTTGCCGCGACCCGCTCGGCCGATGCGCCGAGGCCCGGCATGCCCTTGGGCCAGCTGGTCACCATGTTGAGACGGACCGCACCCGCGGTCGCAGCCGCCGCGCCCTGCCGGGCGGCGACACCAGGCCCTACGGAGGCGCCCGCCAGGCGCGCCGCCGCGACGCCCGCGCCGGCCCCGGCGATCGTGCCGACGGCGACGGCGGTCAACAGGCTGCGGCGATCCATAGGCGGCGTCCCAACATGTGTTCAGGCAAGGCGTGAAAGCGCACTCTGCACCTGCAACGACTTGCTTGCATTGCGGCTTGCCTGTCTTAGGCCATGGAATCACCTGCGCGCATCCAGAATCTCACGGATGCGCGTCTTGCGTCAGCGGCTCCCGAAGACGGTCAGGCGACGCGGGTATGTGGCGACGGTTCGCTCGTTTGCGCCAGGCGGGCTATCTCGGTGATCAGGGCCGCCGGAGAGATCGGCTTGCCGACCACCCCGTCCATGCCGCCGGCGAGATAGAGCTGGCGCTGGTGCGCCAGGACGTTGGCGGTCAGGGCGATGATCGGCGTCTCCGCCGCGTGGCCGCCCAGGGCGCGGATGCGGCGGGCCGCCTCCATGCCGTCGATGCCGGGCATCTGGATGTCCATAAGGATCAGGTCGAAGTGACCGACGGTGGCGGCCTGCACGCCGGCCAGGCCGTCTTCGGCGGTCGACACCTGGGCGCCGAGGCTGTCCAGGAGCTTCACGGCGATCGTCCGGTTGGTGGCGTTGTCCTCGACCACCAGAATGCGAAGCCCGTCCAGCAGCGGGGATGCGTCCTCGATCGTCGCCGTGGCCGGACGCGCCGGCTCGGCGGCGATCTCCAGGCGGAAAACAGACCCTTCGCCCGGCGTCGAGCGGAAGCTGACGTCGCCGCCCATCAGCCGCGCCAGGGTGCGGGCGATCGACAGGCCCAGGCCCGACCCCCCGAAGCGGCGGGTCGTGGAGGCGTCCGCCTGGTGGAACCGTTCGAACAGCTGGTCCTGGGCTTCCAGCGGAATGCCCACGCCGGTGTCGTGCACGACGAAGGCGATCCGGCCCGGCGCGGCCTGTTCGCAAACGATCCGCACGCCGCCCTTGAGCGTGAACTTCACCGCGTTGCCGACCAGGTTGAACAGGCACTGGCGCAGGCGAACCGGGTCTGCCGACACCCAGCCGAGCTCGGCCTGCCCCTCGATGGTCAGGGCCAGCCCCTTGTCGCGGGCCTGGGGCGCGAGCAGACGCGCCACGCTGGCGGCGAGCTCGCCCGCATCGACGGGCCTTGCCGTCAGGTCCAGACGCCCGGCCTCGATGCGCTCGAAGTCGATGACATCGTCGAGCAGCGTCGACAGCATCTCGCCGCAGCCCAGCGCCTCGTCGAGCAGCCGCTGGCCGTCGGGGCTGATGGATTCGCTCTTGAGCAGGTGGAGCACGCCGAGCACGCCGTTCATGGGCGTGCGGATCTCGTGGCTCATGTTGGCCAGGAAGCGGGCCTTGGCCTCCGCGGCGGCCTCGGCGGCGCGCTGGGCCTCGACCAGCGCCAGCTCCTGGCGCCTGTACGCATCAATGTCGAGCACAAGGCCGACGCCCTTCCGGGTTTGCGGGTCCAGTCGGTAGAACACCCGCACCCATCGGGCGTCCCCGCCTGGTCCGATGATGCGGAACTCGCTGGTGCGGTGGTTCTCGCCATCGGCCCAACGGTTGCTCACACTTTCAAGCAGCTCGCGATCCTCGGGATGGACGAAGGACCAGATCGGCACCGCCGCCGAGTCGTAGTCCATGGTCTGGCCGACCAGCCGCGTGAACTGCTCGCTGGCCCAGAACGAACGGTTGGCGTGGTCGATCTCGAAAGCGCCACCTTCGGCCGCGCTGAGCGCCAGTTCCTGGCGCCAGGCGTCCATCCGGGTCTGCTCCATCAGGGCCTCGACCCGGGCCTGCCCCTCCCGCGCCGCATCGCGGGCGGCGACCAGGGCGGTGACGTCCTGGGATACGCCGCGCAGCGCGAACATGCGCCCCCGGGGCTCTGTCTGGAAGGTGGCCCGCATGGAGAGCCAGCGCCCGTCGCGGGTCCTCAGGCGGTGCTCGATCGTGGCGGGTTGCCCGGTCTGGACTCCGGTCAGGAAGGCGTCACGCACCGTGTCGAGCTGGCAGGGGTCGAGGCAGGCGTAGAAGTCTTCCGGGTCGGCGATCTCCTCCGGACTCCAGCCGGAAAGGGCGTGGATATCGGGTGACCATTCGATCGTCTGGGTGCGGGGCTCGAAGCTCCAGGTGCCGATACCGGCGGCCTCGGACAGCATCGACCGCGTCCGGCGAGCCGCCTCGAGCTCCTCGCGCTGGAGAACCGACTCGGTGATGTCGTGCAGGGTGCCGACCATCTGGTCGTCGGGATCGAGCCGCGAGCGGCCCTGGATCCACATCCACTTGCCGTCCTTACGCCGGATCTTGAGCTGGTTGACGGTATACCCGTCACGCTTGATTCGCCGCCTGGAGTCGACGGCCTCTTCGAAGCAGTCCTCATGGAGGAACGAGAAGATTGTCTTTCCGACCAGATCCTCGCGGGTCCAGCCGGTGTTGCGCTCCCAGGCGTCGTTGACCTCGGTGAACACGCCCTCGCGGTTGACCACCGCGAACATGTCCAGCGAGTGGTCGAAGAACCACCGCGCGGCGGCGGATTCCGCACGCCTCGCCCTGGAGGATCGATTTCCGGTCTTGCCGCCGGCCATGCGTGGTTTCCGCCCCGTTATCCCGGGCCGAACATGCAGGGCCACACGTAAACGTCTGGTTCTCAGACCTCGGCCCCCCTCCGCAGCAGATTGTGGTAGGCGCGGGTCAGCGGGCCACGGGTGATCGCCTCGACCCGATGCAGGCTCGAAGCCGGGCGACTAGAACCTCGCGCGCAAGGTGAACCGAGCGTTCAGCGGGGCGCCGGGCGAGATGTTGAAGTTGTTGTGGGCGTCGGAGAAGTAGGTGGCGCCGAACAGATTCTCGACGTTCACCTGCACCTGCAAGGCCTCGCTGACATTGTAGAAGATGGCCGCGTCCACCCGGGTGAAGGACGGCAGCCGGGTCGTCGTCGCCGAGGTCCGGATCGCGGCGAACTGATCAGACTGGTGAGTGATTCCCAGGCCGAAGCCCAGTCGCTCGCTGACGTCGTAGCGATTCCACAGGCTGAACTGATGCTCGGGGACCTGGGCCAGGCGGACCGAGTCGTTCCCCCGCAATGCGGCGTCCTGATAGGCATAGGCGCCACTGATCTGCCAGTTGGGAAGAATCGTGCCCGTCACGGCCAGTTCCAGGCCTTGCGTCCTTGTTTCCCCCACGTTGATGGTAACCAGCGGGTTGGCGGGGTCCGGCGTGGTCGCATTGACGCGGTCCAGCTGGAACAGGGCGGCGGTTACATTCAGGTCGGGCCGGACGTTCCACTTTGCGCCCAGCTCGTAGTTCGTGAATTCCTCGGGCTCAAGGTTGGCCTGGGTGGTCGACAGGGTCAGAAACTGATCGCCGGAGCGCGGCAGGAAGGACTGGCTGTAGCTGGCGTAGAGCGAGACGTTCGGCCGGGGCTTGAAGATCAGCCCGAGGCGCGGTGAGACCCTGTCGTCGACGCGCGTAAACGGCCGGTCAGGGTTGGGCTGCAGGTCCGTTCCATCGATGTCGAATCGATCGAACCGCAGGCCGGCGACGACTTCGAAGCGTTCGCCGAGACTGATCTGGTCCTGGGCATAGAGGGAAAAGGAGTTGACGGTCGATGCGGTATCGCGGCTCAGCGCCGGGAAGGTGACAGTCGGGAAAACCGGATTGGCGAGGTTGAATGTCGCGTTGGACAAGACCCCGTTACGGCGCTGATTGGCGGAAGCCTGATCGCCGTACTCAAGGCCGAACAGGATCTTGTGGCTGACATTCCCGGTCGTCACGCTCCAGACCAGATTGCTCTGGACCAGGACGTTCTCCCGGATGGTGGCATCGGCATAGGAAGAAAGAGCTACCGTGCCGTTCTGGCCGGTCGCGGCCCCGTTCGGAAAGACGTTGGTATAGGCCTTGTCATAGTCGCCGTAGAGAAGCGTCGTCGAGAACGCGAGGTCGTCGGCCAGGGCGCCATCAACGCGGAACTTGACGATGTGGGCTTCCAGCGTGCTCCGGTTCACGTCGGGCACGCCAAAAAACCGGTCGCGGTAGCCGGTGATGGGAGCGCCGGCCAATGACGGGACGCCGCGATCGGTGACCCGATCGTCATTGACATACTCGTAAGACAGCCCCGCCTTCCAGCCGCTATCCAGATCAATGGCGAAATAGGGGTTCACCGCGAACCGCTCACCCTCGTAAAAGTCGCGGTGATTGGCGAGGTCCTCGTAGGCGGCATTGACGCGAAAGGCGGCATTGACGCCGACAGGTGCGTTCAGATCGAACGACAGGTCATAAGCCCCAAAACTGTTCGCGCCGGCCCTTGTGTCGAGAAAACGGGCGGCGGGGCTGGGGGACTTCTGTACGCGATTGACGATGCCGCCGCCACCGCCACGTCCAAAGATCAACGCGTATGGCCCCTTGAGAACTTCGACCCGCTCAAGATTGTACAGACCCCTGAAGTACTGGACGTCATCGCGCACGCCGTCGAGGAAGAAGTCCGCGGTGGTGTTCTGGCCCCTCAGGGTGACCTGGTCGCGGTTTCCTTCGCCTTGTCCCACGGTGACGCCCGGAACGTAGCGCAGAACCTCGCCGAGGCTGTGCGGCGCCTGGTCATCGAGCTGGGCGCGGGTCACGACATTGACGCTCTGGGGCACATCCAGAAGCGGGGTGTCGGTCTTGGTCGCGGTGACGGAATCGACGGCGATGTAGCCCTGCGTCTTCCCGGTGACGATGATCGGCTCCAGCTGCGTTCCCAGCTCTTCTGCGGAGGCCGCCACCGGGAGCCCGAGGAGGATGGCCGTGGAAACGAGAAGCACGCGCATGGAATTCCCTGTCTGATCTCGGGTTCGGATGGCTGGATCCTGAGTGCGAGGCGGTCTCGCGCTTTCAGCCGTTCTGCCCCCGGTCGGTGTGGCGGCAATCTGCGATTGCGAGGCGTTCTTAGGGCTGCGGCTCCCGACTTGCAATGCGAATTGTTCGCAAAACAAGGCTATTCGGCCTGCAGCGCCTTGAGGTGGGCGCGGCGCGCGCGGCGGCGCAGCCACATCACCGTGCCGGTGACGCCCAGCAGCGGCGGCGCGACACCGGTCAGGAAGACCAGCAGCTGCCAGATGAACGGCATGTCCTGTCCATCATGGATCTTGCGCATCAGCGGCGAGAGCTCGTCGGGGCGTGAAGCGGCGCCCGGGCCGGCGTCCCGCTCGCGGGCCTTCTGCGCCTTGCCGTCGCTGTCGCCGATCTGGACCGTCACCGGCTCTCCGTCGCCGACCGGCGCGAACTGGACGCGCCAGGACGCCCGCCGCCCCTCGGTCGGCAGGCCCACCGAGGCCAGCCTCAGGCCGGGTTGCTCGGCCCGGGCGGCGGCCACGGCGGCGTCGATCGGGGTGGCGGGCCCGGCGAGCGGCGGCGGCGGAACCGGACGCGGCGGCCGGGGTCCCGTCTGCCATTCGGCGACGCCGAACAGGGCGCGGCTGGTGGCGGGGAAGGAGATGTAGACACCGGTCAGGGAGACGACCAGCAGCGGGACCAGGATCCAGAACCCGAACATGTGGTGCAGGTTGTTCATCGTCGACGGCGATCGCCGCCAGCGCAGGCCGCGGGCCGCCTTGTTGTTCCGCGGCCACCACAGCCAGAGACCGGTCAGGCAGGAGATCGTCATCGCCCAGCCCATCCAGCCGACGATCTTGCGACCCAGGCCCGGCGTGGTGATCAGCAGGCTGCCGTGCAGCCTGTGCATGACGTTGACCAGCTCGTTGCGGGTGTTGGCCGTGTCGAGGACCTTGCCGGTGGCCGGGTCGAGCCAGGCGGTCAGTGACTGCGGCCGCGCGCCCGGCGCCAGGGTCTGGCCGTTGATCCGGGCCGACACGACCACCGGATCACCCGCCGCCTCCGGCATGCGGATCTGGGACACGGTCGCCCGATCGCCGAAGGCCGCGCGGGACGAGGCCAGATAGGCCGAGGGCGCCAGGACCGCCCCGCCTTCGCTGACCGCGAACCGCTGGGGATGCATGAGCTCTTCCAGCGGATGGTGCCAGACCAGCAGAGCCCCGGAAATTCCGATCGGGACCAGCAGCAGGAACAGGCCGACGCCCAGCCACAGGTGCACGTCGAGCCAGAAGCGGCGCAGGCGGCCGAGGACGGACTGGGTCAAGGGAGGCTCCGGAACAGCAGGAAGGCCACCGCCTAATGCGAATGGTTCTTATAATCAAGTGCATCTTCGCCGCCTTGACCCCCGGCGGCGGCGGGACTAGCCGGACCCTGCAGGTGGAGGAGGCGACCATGAACTTCAGTCTTGAGCCGGTCGGCTATGTGCGGGGCGGCCGCGTCGAGGCGATCGACGACGACTGGGGCCCCAGCCGGGCCCGCATCGAGCTGGACGCGGCAAGGTTCGGTCCCGAGGCCCTGTTCGGCCTCTCCGACTTCTCCCACGCCGAGATCGTCTTCGTGTTCGACCAGATCACCCCGGACCAGATCACCACCGGCGCCCGGCGCCCGCGCGGCCGGGAGGACTGGCCGCTGGTCGGCATCTTCGCCCAGCGCGGCCGCAACCGGCCCAATCGCCTCGGCGTCTCGGTCTGCCGTGTGGTCGCGGTCGACGGCCTGACCGTCGAGGTCGAGGGCCTGGACGCCATCGACGGCACCCCGGTGCTCGATATCAAGCCGGTCATGGGCGAGTTCCTGCCGCGCGGCGAGGTCCGCCAGCCGGCCTGGGCCACCGAGCTTATGGCAGGCTACTGGTGAAGCGACCGCTGGCGGGCGTGCGCGTCCTGACGATCGAGCACTTCGGGGCCGGGCCCTACGCGACCCTGCTGATGGCCGAGCTGGGGGCGGAGGTGATCAAGATCGAGAGCCCGTCTCTGGGCGGCGACGCCTCCCGTCCGACCGGGCCCTTCCTGCTGGGCGAGCACGACAGCCAGTATTTCCAGACCTTCTCCCGCGGCAAGAAGAGCGCGGCGGTGGAGCTGAAGACCCGCCAGGGCCGCGCCGACTTCGAGCGGCTGGTGGCCTCGGCCGAGGCGGTGGTCAACAACCTGCGCGGCGACCAGCCCGTGAAGCTGGGCCTGACCTTCGAGGCGCTTAAAGGCGTAAATCCCGCCATCGTCTGCGGTCACCTGTCAGCCTATGGCCGGGGCAACAGCCGCGAGGGCTGGCCGGGCTACGACTATCCGATGCAGGCCGAATGCGGCCTGATGAGCCTGACCGGCGAGCCGGACGGACCGCCGATCCGGATGGGCGTCTCGATCATCGACTTCATGAGCGGCGCCACCTTCGCGTTCGGGGTGGTGTCGGCGATCCTGTCGGCCCGGGCGACCGGCGAGGGTTGCGACGTCGACGTCTCCCTGTTCGACGTGGCGCTGCACCAGCTCAGCTACCCGGCGATCTGGGCGATGAACGCCGGCCATGTGACCGAGCGGCTGCCGGCCGGCGCCCATCCGTCACTGGCCCCGGTGCAGCGGGTGAAGACCGCCGACGGCTACGGCCAGCTGATGTGCATGACCCAGAAGTTCTGGGACGAGCTCTGCGCCCTGGCCGATCGCCTGGACCTCGCCGCCGATCCACGCTTCGCGGACCTGGCCGCCCGCCGCGCCAACCTGCCGGCCCTGACGGAGGCTGTCGACGCGCTGTTCGCCACCCGCACCAACGCCGACTGGACCGCCCTGCTGGCCGGCCGCGTGCCGTTCGGACCGGTCAACAGCCTGACCGAAGCGCTGGACAATCCGTTCGTGGCCGAAGTCGGCATGCGCGACGTGGTCGAGCATCCCGATGTCCCGGAAGGCCTCCGGATGCTGGCGGCGCCGGTAAAGATCGACGGTGAGCGGATGCCCGGGAAGCGCTCGCCGAAGCTGGGGGAGCACACCGACGAGCTGTTGGGTTAGCTTCAGTCGACCCTCGCATCCCCTGTCGTCATCGTCGGACTTGTTCCGACGACCCATGCGTGGTGAGCGAGACCAGTAAGGCCGGGCGGCTCCGACGCCTGCTCACCATTGCCCGCGCTCATAGGTCGTCGGAACAAGTCCGACGATGACGGCTTTTGGAGCAATCGCAGCTCAAACCCCTAGCGCTTCCCCCGTCATGCGCCGGTAGAGGTCGAGATACCGCGCCGACATGGCGTCGATCACGGCCTGAGGCAGCGGCGGCGGCGGGGCCTCGCCGTTCCAGCGGCCGGCGGCCCGCTCGGCGTCGAGGTGGTCGCGCAGGGGCTGCTTGTCGAAGCTGGGCGGAACCTCGCCGACCGACCAGCCGTCGGCGGGCCAGTATCGCGAGCTGTCGGGGGTCATCACCTCGTCGATCAGCACGGCCTTTCCGGCGGCGTCGCGCCCGAACTCGAACTTGGTGTCGGCCAGAACAAGCCCGCGCTCGGCGGCGGCGTCGCGACCGGCGGCGTAGACGGTGCGGCTCAGGCGCTCCAGCTCGGCGGCCAGGTCGGCGCCGATCAGTTCGACCATACGGGAGACCGGAATGTTCTCGTCGTGACCGGTCTCGGCCTTGGTGGCCGGGCTGAACACCGGCGGGTCGAGCCGCTCGCTCTGGCGCAGGCCGGGCGGCAGCGCCTCGCCGGCCAGGGTGCCGGTCGCGGCGTACTCCTTCCAGGCCGAGCCGGAGAGATAGCCGCGCACCACGCATTCGATGGGAACGACCTCGACCCGGCGACAAAGCGTGGCCCGGCCGGCCAAGTGTGCCCGGTGCGACGCCAGGGCCGGTATGGCGGCGATGATCTCGTCGGCATCAACCGACAACAGGTGATGGTCCACCACCCCTTCCAGCCGCCGGAACCACCAGGCGCTCAGCTGGGTCAGCACCGCGCCCTTGAACGGCACCGGCTCGGCCATGACCACGTCGAAGGCGCTGACCCGGTCGGTGGCGATCAGCAGCAGGCGTTCGGCGTCGACGACATAGATGTCGCGCACCTTGCCCCGGCCGACGAGCTCCAGGGGCAGATCGCTACGGGTCAGCAGGTCCAAGGTTTCGTCCTCGCTAAAGGGTCTTGCGGATGTCCGCCCAGGCGTTGGCCAGGGCGTCGCGGTGAGCCGGCTCCGCCACGCCGATCAACGCCTCGGCCCGGCCGTCGAGGGTCTGGCCGCGCAGGTCGGCGATCCCATGCTCGGTGATGACCAGCCCGACGTCGGCGCGGGTCACCGACACCGCCGTCTGCGGCAGGCGCGGGATGATCCGGCTGATGGCGCCGCCCTTGGCCGACGACGGCAAGGCGAGGATCGGCAGGCCGCCCTCCGACAGCCGGGCGCCGCGCAGGAAGTCGGTCAGACCGCCGGTGCCGGAGATCTGGCGGCCGCCCTGGAACTCGGCGTTGGCCTGGCCGAACAGGTCGATCTCCAGCGCGGAATTGACCGCGACCAGTTTCGGGATCGACGCGAGCGTGCGAATGTCGTGGGTGAAGCCGGACGGCTCGAACCGGATACGCGGGTCGCGGCCGCAGAGGGCGTAGAGCTCGGCGTCGCCGGCGGCCAGCCCTGTGACCACCTCGGTCAAGGCCCCGGAGTCCAGCACCGCCTGCAGCGGTCCGGCCACCATGCCGGAGTGAATGCGCAGGCCCTTCAGACCTTCCATCGCCTGCACCGCCGCCACCCCGGCCTTGCCGAGCCCGAACTGCAGGCTCGAGCCGGGCGTCAGCAGGGTCTGCAGATGCCCCTTGATGCGGTCGAAGGCCGGATCGAGGGTCCCGGCCTCGTAGGTCAGCAGCGGCGTCTCGTCCTGCGCGACCAGATCGAAGTCCGAGAGGTCGTAGAGCGGACCCTGGACCCGGGGCATGTGCGGATTGACAATGGCCGCCTTGAACACGCCCCGCGCCATGACCGCCGGCGCCAGGTCCGAGGCCACGCCCAGCGACACCCGGCCGTCGGCGTCCGGCGGGCTGACCACCGCGACGGCGGCGTCGAGCGGCGTGGTCCCCAGCCAGTCCCAGGCCTGGAACCAGGTCATCGGCCGCAGCGCGAAGGCGCCGGCCTCGAAACTGGCCCGCCAGTCGCCGGACAGGAAGGTCCCCTCGGCCCGCGCCGTCTCGTGCAGGCCCGCCCAGTCGGTGCGGTTGATCCCGGGCACATGGGCCCCGACGAAGGTGATCCCGGCGGCCAGTTCCGGCGCATGCCTGAAGGCGTCGCGCAGGCCCAGCGGCTCGCCCGGACCGCCCGGAATGAACAATCGCCCCCCCGTCCCGTTCAATCGGGAGGCGAATTCCAGGGCCAGCTTGTCAATCGGGAGGCGAATCACGTCATTCTCGGTTCAGACGACGCCTGCAACCGTATGCGGCGCCGATGTGTTCAGTGCGTTGAATACCCGGCCCTCTGAAGGATCAGACCGCGTCATGAAAGCCTCGATCGATCACCCCTACGACATCGCGCGGCCGTTCCTGTGGATCGCCGCAGCCAGCTTCGCGACCGGCTTCCTCGGCTACATGGCCCTGTTCGGATCGCCGCTCTAGGCTGATCAGGCTCACGCCGCTCCGGTCGAGCCGAAGCCGCCCGCGCCACGCGCCGTCTCTTCCAGACTTTCGACTTCCACCCAGGACGCCGACGCCACCGGCGCGATCACCAGCTGGGCGATACGGTCGCCCCGGCGGATGACGAAGTCCTCCTCCCCCAGATTGATCAGGATCACCTTCACCTCGCCGCGATAGTCGGCGTCGATGGTCCCCGGCGTGTTGAGGCAGGTAATCCCGGCCTTGGCGGCCAGGCCCGAACGCGGCCGCACCTGGGCCTCGAACCCGGCCGGGACGGCAAACGCCAGGCCCGTGGGGACCATGGCCCGCGCCATCGGCTTCAGCGTCAGTGGCGCGTCGTCGGCCACGGCGGCGCGCAGGTCCATGCCGGCGGCCAGCGCGGTTTCATAGGCCGGCAGCGGCAGGCCCTCGGCGTGCGACAGGCGGGTGATCGGAATGGTCGGGGTCATGCCAGCGCCTCGGCGATACGGGCGGCCAGCCGGGCGCCGACCGCTTCCTTCACGTCGCGCTCCCAGCGCTCGACACCGGCCTTGCTGATCAGCAGCACCGCGTTCTCCCCGCCGCCCATGACGCCTGGCTCGGTGACGTCGTTGGCGATGATCCAGTCGCAGTTCTTGCGCGCCAGCTTGGCCTTGGCGTGGGCCTCCACGTCGTTGGTCTCGGCGGCGAACCCGACCACCAGCTTCGGGCGGCGCGGGCCTCCGGCGGCCAGGGTGGCGAGGATGTCGGGGTTCTCGACCAGCCGCAGTTCCGGGGGTCCGTCCTTGCCCTTCTTGAGCTTGACGCCGAACGCCTCGTCGGGCCGCCAGTCGGCGACGGCGGCGACGCAGACGGCCGCGTCGGCCGGCAGGGCGGCGGTGCAGGCGGCCAGCATCTCGCGGGCGGACTCGACGTCGACGCGCTTGACGCCGGACGGCGTCGGCAGGCTGACCGGCCCGGCGACCAGCGTCACCCGCGCGCCCAGAGCCGCGAGGCCGGCGGCGATCGCGAAGCCCTGGCGGCCGCTCGAGCGATTGGTCAGCAGCCGCACCGGATCCAGCGCCTCAGCCGTGGGACCGGCGGTGACCAGTACATGTTTCCCGGCCAGCGGGCGGCCGCGCGGACCTTCCAGCATGGCCATGGCGGCGTCGAAGATCGCCTGCGGTTCGGCCATCCGCCCGGCGCCGAACTCGCCACAGGCCATGGCGCCCTCGTCGGGCCCGACGAAGCTGACGCCGTCTCCCTGCAGGGTGGCGAGGTTCCGCTGCGTGGCGGCGTGCTCCCACATGCGCACGTTCATGGCCGGGGCCATGAGCACCGGCTTGTCGGTGGCCAGCAGGGTTGTCGTCGCCAGGTCGCCGGCCAGGCCATTGGCCGCCTTGGCCATCAGGTCGGCGGTGGCGGGCGCGACGACCACGAGATCGGCCGAGCGGCTGAGCTCGATATGGCCCATCTCCGCCTCGTCGGTGAGGGAGAACAGTTCGCTGTAGACCTTGTCCTCGGCCAGGGCCGACAGGGACAGCGGCGTGACGAACTGTGCGCCGGCCGCGGTCAGGATCGGCCGCACGGCGACGCCGGCCTTGCGCAGCAGCCGCGTCAACTCCAGCGCCTTATAGGCCGCGATGCCGCCGCCGACGATCAGAAGAACCCGTCGCTCGCCCAAACCGCGCCCTCGCCTTCAAAGCCTTCCCGCTCCTTACGGCGCGGGCGGGCGCTGGACAACCGGCTGAACCTGTGTTCCTAGTTCGTTCGTTATTCTCGTCAAGGTGGCATAGCGAGGGTTCTCATGATTAGATTGTCGGGCGGCTCCACCGTCATCGCGGGCCTGTGCCTGCTGCTCAGCGGTTGTGACGGGGGCGCCTCGGCGGTTCCGGTTCAGAAGGCCGGGGATATCGCGCAGGCGACGGCGACCGCGTCGGAGGCGTCTTCCTCCGACCGACCCCGGTCTTCCGAGGTCGGTCGGGCGCCGGTTCCGAAGGTGGACGGCCGGCCCATGTGGTCGGCGACCCGCCGCTACACCGCCGAGCAGAACGCCCGCCGCGCCTTCGAGCGAAACGGCGTGGCCTTCGACGCCGACACGGTCGACGCCTTCGTGCGCAAGGCCCACGCCTTCACGGCCAAACCGCCGAAGGGCGCGCTGTTCCTGTCGCGCGACAACGGCGACCGGCTGATCTACGACCCGGCCAGCAACGTCTTCGCCATCGCCTCGGCCGAGGGCGCCCCGCGCACGATGTTCAAGCCCGACACGGGCATGGCCTACTGGGAACAGGTGAAGGTCCAGGAAGCTGACAGGGCCGCGCGACGGAGGCGGAGCGCGGACGGGGAGTAAACCCATCCTCCCCCACTTGGGAGAGGATGCCGGCGCCTACCCCAGCAGATATCCCAGCACGCCCGCCAGTCCGGCCACTGCCGCGCCGATCGCGAACCAGGCCAGACGGGAGGGGCGGGGCTCGACGACGGCGACGGTGGTCACGCCGGTCTCCTGCGCCTCGGCCATCCGGGCGATGGCGCGCAGGGCGCGGACGGCGTCGTCGGCCAGCTCCCGAACGCGGGCGACCGGCGACAGCTCGCGGCTGATCCAGCGGCGGACCACCGGGTCGGCGGCCTGCCAGATGTCGTGATCGGGATAAAGCCGGCGGGCGACGCCCTCGACGGTGACCATGGTCTTCTGCAGCAGCACGAGCTCGGGCCGCAGCCGCATCTCGAACAGGGCGGTGATCTCGAACAGCTGGGCCAGCAGCCGGCCCATCGAGACCTGGCTGGCCGCCCGGCCGAACACCGGCTCGCCGACCGCGCGGAGGGCCTGGGCGAAGGCGTCGATGTCGTGGTGGCGCGGCACATAGCCGGCGTCGAAATGCACCTGGGCCACGCGGCGGTAGTCGCGCATCAGGAAGCCGTACAGAATCTCGGCCAGGAAGCGACGCTCGCGCGGCCCGAGCCGGCCGATGATGCCGAAGTCGACGGCGGTCAGGGTCGAGGGCGCCGAGACGAACAGGTTCCCCTCGTGCAGGTCGGCGTGGAACACCCCGTGATCCACCGCCTGGGCCAGGAAGCCGCGGATGAGATTGTCGGCCAGCGCCTGGCGGTCCAGGCCCGGCGCCTCCAGCGTCGCCGGGTCCGACAGCGGCAGGCCGCTCGCCCATTCCAGGGTCAGGACCCGCTTGCCGACGCCGTCCCAGACCACGGCCGGCGCCCGCATGTAGCTGTCGCGGGCCATGACCTCGCCCACCTCGCCGGCCCCGGCGGCCTCCATGCGCAGGTCGAGTTCAAGCTCCAGGGCGCGGACCACGATCTTCGCGAACAGCACCGGCTCAAGCCGACGGGCCGGGGCGATCAGCCGCTCGACCAGGCCGGCGACCATCAGCAGAACGCGGCTGTCGGAGTCGACGCGGCGCTCGATGCCGGGCCGCAGGACCTTCACCGCCACCCGGCGCCCGTCGAGCATCGTCGCCTCATGCGCCTGGGCGATGGAAGCGGCAGCCACCGGCTCGCCGAAGGTCGCGTAGAGGCTCTCGACCGGCCGGCCGAGTTCGCGCTCGATCTCGGCGCGGGCGACGGCGGTGGCGAAGGGCGGCAGGCGGTCCTTCAGATGCGACAGGTCCTGGGCGAACTGGCCGCCGAAGATGTCGGCGCGGGTCGACAGCACCTGGCCGAGTTTGATGGCGACGGGCCCGAAGCTCTCCAGCGCCCTCGCCAGCCGCTCGCCGGGCCGGCCGACCTTCGCCTGACGCCCCGCGAACAGCCGCAGGAACCGGCCCAGGGCCTGCACCCCTGTCGGCAGCAGCGGATCGACCTCGCGCGGGATCAGCGCGTCCGCGCGGATCAGCGTCCAGCCGACGGCCAGCAGGCGGGCGAAGGCGGCGAGGTCCATGCCTAGACGGCCCGCCCCGTGTGCATGGCCGCGACGCCGTTGGTGAAGTTCACATAGCCCGCGTTGGAGAAGCCGGCTTCGGCGATCATGCGGGCGAAGGTCTTCTGGTCGGGGAAGCGGCGGATGCTCTCGACCAGGTACTGGTAGGAGTCCCGGTCGCTGGCCACCCATTCGCCGATCTGCGGGATGGCGTTGAAGGACCAGGCGTCATAGGCCGCGCGGACCAGGCTGTTGGTCGGGCGCGAGAACTCCAGGCAGATGAACCGCCCGCCGGGCTTGAGCACCCGCCGCGCCTCGCGCAGGGCGGCGCTGACGTCGGTGACGTTGCGGATGCCGAAGGTGATCGAATAGGCGTCGGCGCTGGCGTCGGGCAGCGGCAGCCGCTGGGCATCGCCCACGGCCCAGCAGACCTCCGGCGGATAGCCGCGTTCGCGGCCGGCGGCGATCATCTCGGCGTTGTAGTCGATGACGTGGATGGTGGCGTCCTCGCCGCCCCGGCGCTCCTGCGCGGCGCGGGCCATCTTCGCGTAGCGGTGGGCCATGTCGCCGGTGCCGCCGGCCACGTCGAGGATGACCTCGCCCGGCTGGGGGTTCAGCCGTGCTGCCACGGCGTCCTTCCAGAGCCGGTGCACGCCCGCGCTCATCAGGTCGTTCATCAGGTCGTAGCGGCCGGCGACGCGGTCGAAGACGCCCCGGACCAGGCCGGGCTTCTCGGAGGGGTCGACGTCGCGGTAGCCGAAGGTGGCGCTGCTCTGGCTCATGCCTTGCCTCATAGACCCGGGACAGCGCCTAGGCTAGCCAACGACAGACCCCGCGCAGGCGAAAGACCTCCATGCCCGAGCTTCCCGAAGTCGAAACCGTCCGCCGCGGCCTGCAGCCGGTGCTGGAGGGCGCGCGGCTGAGCCGCGTTGAGCAACGGCGGCCCGACCTGCGCTTTCCGTTTCCCGACGGCTTCGTCCAGCGGCTGACCGGTGCGCGGATCGAGCGGCTGGAGCGGCGGGCCAAGTATCTGCTCGGCCATCTCGACCGCGGAGACGTTCTGGTCATGCATCTTGGGATGACCGGCCGGTTCGAGATCGCGGCGCCGGGCTCCGCCACCCGGCCGGGCGACTTCGTTCACGCCGTCGCGCCGGATCCAAAGCACGCCCACGTCCTGTTCGAGACCGAGGCCGGGGCAAGCGTCACCTACTATGACCCGCGCCGGTTCGGGTTCATGGGACTGGTCCCGGCCGAGGACCTGGCGACCCATCCCTGGTTCGCGGGCATGGGCCCCGAGCCTCTGGGCCCGGACCTGACCGCCGCCCACCTCGCGGCCGCCTTCACGGGCCGCAGGCAGGGCCCCAAGACCCTGCTGCTGGACCAGCGGATCGTCGCGGGGCTGGGCAACATCTATGTCTGCGAGGCGCTGCACCGGTCGGGCATCTCCCCGCTGCGACCGGCCGGCGAGATCGCGGCGGGCAAGTATCCGCTGCTGGTCGCGGTCATCCGGGAGGTGCTGGGCGAGGCCATCGAGGCCGGCGGCTCGACCCTGCGCGACTTCGCCTCCACCGACGGGGCGCTTGGCTACTTCCAGCACAGCTTCCGGGTCTATGGCCGCGAAGGCGAGACCTGCCCGACGGCGGGCTGCGGCGGTACGATCGAGCGGGAGGTCCAGGCCGGCCGCTCGACCTTCTTCTGTCGCCAGTGCCAGGCCTAGGGGTGATGCGCGGAATGAGCGGCGTCCGGGCGATGCTGGCGGCGGCAGCGGCGACCCTCGGCCTGTTGCTGTCGCCGGCGACCGCCGCGGCCGAGCCGGCGACCTGGACGATCCGCGACGCGGACTCGACCATCCTGCTGTTCGGCTCGGTGCATCTGCTGCCCGACGGACTGAACTGGCGGCCGGCCGCGCTGGACGCCGCGCTCGCGGAGGCCGACGACCTCTGGTTCGAAACCCAGACCGAGGGCGGCGAGGGGCGGATGGCCACCCGCGCGCTCGGCCTGCTGCCGGTCGGCGAGAGCCTGTCGGTGAAACTGTCGGCTGACGGACGGGCGCGGCTGGAGCGCGTGAGCAGCGGCGTCGGCCTGTCGCCGGCTGCGGTGGATGGCCTTCGCCCCTGGCTGGCCGACGTCACCCTGAGCGTGGCGATGCTGATCCGGGACGGCGCCCGGGCCGAGGCCGGTGTCGAGGCGGTGCTGGCCGACGCCGCGCCGGGCGCCGGGCGACGCTACTTCGAGACGCCCTGGGAGCAGATCACCTTCCTGGCCGAGGCGCCGGAGGCCGACCAGCTGGCTGCGCTGGAGGATACCCTGCGACAGCTCGACGAGGAGCCTGAACTGTTCACGCGGCTGGTCCGGGCCTGGCTGGCCGGGGACCAGGCGGCCATTGACAGCCTCGGCGTCGGGCCGCTGCGGAGCCTGTCGCCGGTGCTCTATGAACGCCTGATCGCCGGCCGCAACCGGCGCTGGACCGAGCGGATCCTCGAGCGTCTGGCCGGGTCGGGAACCACCGTGATCGTGGTCGGCGCCGGCCATCTGACCGGGCCCGACGGGGTCCCCGCCCTGCTGCGGGCGCGGGGTGTCACCGTCGAGGGCCCCTGAACGCCCTTGAGCCGGCGCGGCGGGGAAGGCACAAAACGCCCATGACCCAATACACCGCCCTTATCGTCGAGACGCCGTCGGACGGCGTCCTGCTCGTGCGCCTCAACCGGCCCGAGGCCCTCAACGCCCTCAACTCGACCCTGCTGGGCGAGCTCGGCCAGGTGCTGGACGCCGCGGCGGCCGACGACGCCGTCCGCTGCCTGGTGCTAACCGGCTCGGAGCGCGCCTTCGCGGCCGGGGCCGACATCAAGGAGATGTCGGACAAGTCCTACGCCCAGATGATGACGCTCGACTTCTTCACCGACGCGGCCCGCCGGATCGAGCAGTTCCGCAAGCCGGTCATCGCGGCGGTCAGCGGTTACGCCCTGGGCGGCGGATGCGAGCTGGCCATGATGTGCGACTTCATCATCGCCTCGGAGACGGCGAAGTTCGGCCAGCCGGAGATCAACCTGGGCGTCGCGCCCGGCATCGGCGGCACCCAGCGGCTCACCCGCTTCGTCGGCAAGTCCAAGGCCATGGACATGATCCTGACCGCCCGGATGATGGACGCCGCCGAGGCCGAGCGCTCGGGCCTGGTCTCCCGCGTGGTGCCCGCCGACAAGCTCATCGAGACGGCGCTGGAGGCGGCGGCCAAGATCGCCGGCCACTCGCCGCTGGCGGTGATGATGAACAAGGAACTGGTCGAGGCCGCCTACGAGACCACCCTGACCACCGGCGTGGCGCTGGAGCGGCGCCTGTTCCACAGCCTGTTCGCCTTCGAGGATCAGAAGGAGGGCATGGCCGCCTTCGTCGAAAAACGGAAGCCCGACTTCAAGGGGCGGTAAGCAGGGCCGCCGCCTCGTCGGTCGTAAGCCATTTGCCGAAAGCCGCGCCGGCGCCCTCGCCCGGGCCGCGGGTCGCCAGGACCTGGACCTCGCCGGCCCCGATCCTGGGCTTGAAGCGGTCCTGGAGCCGCGCGTGGCCATAGCGCTGCAGCCGGTCGGCCAGCAGGGGCTCGCGGGTGGCGATCACGGCGCCGGCGCGGGCCTCGCCCGCCGCCAGCAACGCCTTGGCGCCCGCCGCCTCGACAGTGAAGGCCGTCGCCTCGCCCTTTCGCACCCAGGCCGCCAGCGCGACGTTCAGGGGCGCGACCAGGTCGGGGTCGCAGACGACCGCGAGCCCGGCGCGGGCGGGGGCGCATCCGGCAACGGCCCCGAGCGCGAGGAGAAACAGTCTTCTGTCCATGGCCTGCTTGTACAGAACCGGTCCCGATCCGCCAGAGTCACGTTGACCGACCCCGGTCCTTCCTGTATTTGCCCGCCCTTCGATTTATCCGGCGTACGCGACGTCCGCGCGCGCCCCGTCCGTTTGAGGTCTACAGGCACATGGCCAATAATCCCGGCGCCAAGAAGGCGATCCGCAAGATCGAGCGCCGCACCGAAGTGAACAAGGCCCGCCGCTCGCGCGTCCGCACCTTCCTGCGCAAGTTCGAGGAAGCCCTGGCCGCCGGCGACGCCGCCGTCGCCAAGGAAGCCTTCATCACCGCCCAGTCGGAACTGATGCGCGCGGTGTCCAAGGGCGTCGTGCACAAGAACACCGGCTCGCGTAAGGTTTCGCGCCTGAACGCCCAGCTGAAGAAGCTTTCGGCCGCCTGATACCGGCCGGGGACGGAGCGCCGTTGTCGGCGCAGCGCCTTATATTTCAGCACTTCGATGAACCGGCAGGCGCCTTCGCGCCGGCCGGTTTTTTCGCGCCTGCGTTTCGCGCGTGCGGCGAATTTACTCAGCCCTCAGGGGCTGGTTAACGGATTCCCTTGCCCCGTTCGGGCCATCAGCGAGTCAACAGAAATATCCGTATCGAGACTCTAATTTCCGGTTTGACCGGTCGTTTTCGAGGTCGCTAGTGTGAAGCTCTAGACGCTCTGGTTCATCTCCATTTTTGGTCATGAGTAAGGCGGCGGCGGACGCAGTGCATTCGCCGGTCAAGCCTCTGTGCGTCGAGTTTCGGCTTCATCGTCGTGGGGGCGACTGGGGCTTCGCGGGTACAGAGACAGATCAGGATCGGGTGGGCTGAATATGACTTCCGTGGGTGGCCAACAGATGCCTTCTCAGACACCGGCCGGCGCCGTCTGGACCAAGGCCTGCCTGGCGCTGCGCCATGAACTCGGCGACGCGGCGTTCGGCTCCTGGCTGGCCCAGGCCGCCCTGCGCGAAGCCGGCGGCCAGTTGTACCTCGTCACCCCGACCGGAGTCGCCCGCGACTGGATCCGCCGCAACGCCTGGCGCCGCATCGGCGAGCTGTGGGCCCAGTACGATCCGGAAGGCCGTATCCTCGACCTGAAGTCCCGCATGGAGTTCGAGTCCGACACCGGTGGCATGGAGATCATCGCGGAGGCTATCGAGGTCATGGACCCGGTCGCCACCGACGCCCCGGCCATCGCCCAGATGCCGCCCGTCCGCCCGACGCGCACCGCCGGCCTGCAGGAACGCTTCACCTTCGACAGCTTCGTGCCCGGACCGGCCAACGAGTTCGCCCACGCCGTCGCGCGCCGGGTGGCCAGCTGGGCCGACGGCCACTTCAATCCGGTCGTCTTCCACAGCCCCTACGGCTTCGGAAAGACCCACCTGCTGAACGCCCTGGCCTGGGAGGCCATGCGCGCGGCGCCGGAGAAGAAGGTGGTCTATCTGACCGCCGAGCGCTTCCTGTCGACCTTCGTGCGGGCGGTGATGGATCGCTCCACCAGCCTGTTCAAGGAAGAGCTGCGCGCCGCCGACCTGCTTCTGATCGACGACGTCCACTTCGTCGCCGGCAAGCAGTCGACCCAGGAAGAGCTGTTCCACACCCTGACCGCCCTGATGGAGGACGGCCGCCGCGTGGTGTTCTCGGCCGACCGGCCGCCGGCCCAGATCACCGAGATGGACGCCCGCCTGCGCAGCCACCTGTCGGCCGGCCTGGTCTGCGGCATCGAGCCCGCTGACCGCGGCCTGCGCATGGGCATCCTGGAGCGCAAGCTGGCCTCGCTGGGCCGCCAGGGCGGTTTCATCGCCCAGGCCCGGCCGGAAGTGCTGCAGTTCCTCGCCGATCGCTTCACCGACAGCGTGCGGGAGCTGGAAGGCGCACTGAACACCCTGGTGGCCCGCATGGGTCCGGAAGTCTCGGCCCTGTCGCTGGACGAGGCGCAGAACATCCTGCGGCCGCACCTGCGCGGCGCCGAGAAGCGCATCACCATCGACGACATCCAGAAGGCGACGTCCGAGCACTTCGGCCTGCGCCAGGCGGACCTGATCAGCGAGCGTCGCAATCGCTCGGTGGCGCGTCCGCGCCAGGCCGCGATGTGGCTGGCCAAGCAGCTGACCACCCGCTCGCTGCCGGACATCGGCCGACGCTTCGGCGGCCGCGACCACACCACCGTCCTGCACGCGGTGCGGCGCATCGAGGCTCTGAAGGTCGATGACGCCCAGCTGTCCCGCGATCTGGAAGCCCTGACGCGGAAGCTGCGCGGGTAGCGCGCCCTCCCGCCGTCATCCTCGCGCGCGTCGCGGGGATGCAGGAACACGGACATCAGCAAGAAGGGCGCGGATCACTCCGCGCCCTTCTCGTTTGCGTCAAACGCCTGGTCCGGCGGGGCTCAGAAACGCTTCCCGCGCACCCCGTTGGCCGCGAAATGGTCGATCATCTTGCGCCAGCCGTCCTGGGCGGCGTCCAGGTCGTAGCTGGCGCGGTAGTCGGCGTGGAAGCCATGCTGGGCGTCCGGATAGACCAGGATGCGGGCGCCGGCCTTGTCGAACTCCCGCAGCTTGGCGTTCATCAGCTCGACATCGGCGACCGGGATGCCCTGGTCCCGGCCCGCGTAGAGACCCAGCACCGGCGCCTTCAGGAAGCCGGCCAGCTCCAGCGGCCACTCGCGCTCGGGCTCGGACAGGAACTGCCCGTCCGCCGGCCGGGTCAGGCGGCCGTACCAGGCCACGCCGCAGCGGAAGTGCCGGTATCGTGAGCAGGCCAGCCAGACCGCCGCCCCGCCCCAGCAGAAGCCCGTGATGGCCATCTTCTTGCGGTCGGCGAAGGATTGCCCGCCGGCCCAGGCGACGGTGGCGTTGATGTCGTTCATCACCTCGGCGTCCGTCGCGGCCGAGACGATCCGGCGGATCGCCGCGAAGTCTGTCAGCGGGGCAGGATCGCCGTGGCGGGCGAAATAGTCGGTGGCGATGGCCACATAGCCGAGCTTGGCCAGCCGCCGGCAGACGTCGCGGATGTACTCGTGGACGCCGAACACCTCCGAGACCACGAGCACCACCGGGAACCGGCCCCGGGCGTCGGGTCGGGCGACATAGGCCGGGATGTCACGATCACCGGCCGGGATCATCGCCATCTCGGCGACCAGGCCGTCCAGGTTGGTGACGATCGGCTCGGCGGCCGCCGAGACGGCGGCGGCGGCGTAGCCGGCGAAGAACAGGCCGCCCAGCGCACGGCGGGAGACGTCCAGGTCCCCGGGCAGGGTCCCCTCGGGACGGGTGAGCTTGAGCATGGCGGTATCCTCGACGGCGTTTTGTCGCACCCTATCGCGACGGGGTGGTCGTCGCCAAGGCCGGGCGCGGGGCGGCCCGCCGCAGGGTGATGTTGATGCGGCCGCCGCCCGGGACCAGTCGGGACGAACCCGGGATGATGCGATCGACGCCGTGATACGCCAGCCGCGCCTCTCCGGCGAGCAGGCAGACATCTCCGGAGGCCAGCCGCAAGGAGCGGGTCGGGGCCTTGCGCGTCAATCCGCCGAGGCGGAACAGCGCCGTGTCGCCCAACGAGATCGACAGCACCGGGAAGGCGAAGTCCGCCTCGTCCTCATCGCGGTGAAGACCCATCCGGGCGCCGGGCCGGTAGCGGTTCACAAGGCCTGCGTCGGCCGGGACGTCGGGGTCGACCAGCTCGGCCCACAGGGCTTCGAGCAACGGAGGCATAGGCGGCCAGGGGCGGCCGGTGAGCGGATGGCGCGCCTCGTAGCGGTAGCCGAGGCGGTCAGACACCCAGGACAGCGGTCCAAGGCCGGTGGTCTCCACGCTCATCGGTCTGCCGCCGGGCGTGGTCTGGACATGGAACGGCGCGTCCCGGGCGCTGGTCAGGACGCACGCGACCAGATCAGCCTGCTCGTCCGGCGAGAGCCGACCGGGCAGCAGCGTGAAACCTGTCTGGTCCCTCATGACCATCCCATAGCGTGGCGACAGGATGCATGTCAGGACTTTGCGACACCAGGCGCCCGGGAGCGCGGCGGAACCGGCGCGGACCGCTGTCCGCGCCGGCGGCCGGATCAGTCTTCGGTGTAACGGTAGGTCGAGATCTTGCAGACATCGATGCGCGAGCGGACAAGCTCGTCGCCGTCCTCGAACACCGCCTTGAAATCGTACAGGCAGTAGCCGGTTCCGTCGTCGACGTTGACGGTCACCGACTGTCCGGGACGCAGGACGTCGCGGCCGAGGATATCCTCCTCCCAGTCCCGCTCGCCGACGTTCGAGGCATAGAACCGGACGATGGTGTAGCGGGTTTCGTTGATGATCCGCACGCGACGGTCTTCCGCGGACGCGCTGGCGGCGGTCAGCAGACTGGCCGCGGCGAAGACCGCGATCGCCGTCGCGGCGCGGATTTTTCTGGATAGTTCGATCATTGGCATCCCCCTCAGGATTGCAGCCCCTCAATGGCGCGATACAGCGCGTCACCCCTGCCGGCGCCATGCCCCAAATGGGGGGTTACGCGCGATCGGCGTCGACTCCCCGACAAAGCCCTCAATTTGGCTGGGGTTTTGCACTTGCAGCAGGGGGTCTGCTTCCCATATGGCGGTCTTGACGACGGCTTCCGCCAACCGGGAGCCGGTCCATTCCCGATCAGAGGATCCACCGGGGACGGAAGAGAAAAACCGGAGCGCTTCACGCAAGGCTCTTGTCGCCGCCGTCCGCCAACTTTGGAGTAGAAAGACCTCAAGATGAGCAAGATCATCGGTATCGACCTTGGCACCACGAACTCGTGTGTGGCCATCATGGACGGCAAGAACCCCAAGGTGATCGAGAACGCCGAGGGCGCGCGCACCACGCCGTCCGTCGTCGGCTTCCTCGATGACGGCGAGAAGCTTGTCGGCCAGCCGGCCCGTCGCCAGGCGGTGACCAACCCGACCAACACCCTGTTCGCCATCAAGCGCCTGATCGGCCGCTCCTACAGCGATCCGGTGGTGGACAAGGACAAGGGCATGGTGCCCTACGACATCGTCAAGGGCCCGACCGGCGACGCCTGGGTCCGCGCCCACGGCAAGGACTACAGCCCGCAGGAAGTCTCGGCCTTCATCCTGATGAAGCTCAAGGAAGACGCCGAGCGTCACCTGGGCGAGCCGGTCACCAAGGCCGTCATCACCGTCCCGGCCTACTTCAACGACGCCCAGCGCCAGGCCACCAAGGACGCCGGCAAGATCGCCGGTCTGGAAGTTCTGCGCATCATCAACGAGCCGACCGCGGCGGCCCTGGCCTATGGCCTGGACAAGAACGACGGCAAGAAGATCGCCGTCTACGACCTGGGCGGCGGCACCTTCGACGTCTCGATCCTGGAGATCGGCGACGGCGTGTTCGAGGTGAAGGCCACCAACGGCGACACCTTCCTGGGCGGCGAGGACTTCGATCTTCGCGTGGTCGACTACCTGGCCGACGAGTTCAAGAAGGAAACCGGCACCGACCTGCGCAAGGACAAACTGGCCCTCCAGCGCCTGAAGGAAGAGGCCGAGAAGGCCAAGAAGGAACTCAGCTCGACCGCGCAGTACGAGGTCAACCTGCCGTTCATCAGCATGAACGCCAACGGCCCGCTGCACCTGAACATCAAGCTGTCGCGCGCCAAGCTGGAAGCCCTGGTCGAGGACCTGATCGCCCGCACGATCGCGCCCTGCGAGCAGGCGCTGAAGGACGCCGGCCTCAAGAAGTCCGACATCGACGAAGTGATCCTGGTCGGCGGCATGACCCGCATGCCCAAGGTCGTGGACGCGGTGAAGGAGTTCTTCGGCCGTGACCCGCACAAGGGCGTGAATCCGGACGAGGTCGTGGCGCTGGGCGCCGCGGTCCAGGCCGGGGTGCTGCAGGGCGACGTCAAGGACGTGCTGCTGCTGGACGTCACCCCGCTGACGCTCGGCATCGAGACCCTCGGCGGCGTCTTCACGCCGCTGATCGAGCGCAACACGACGATCCCGACCAAGAAGAGCCAGACCTTCTCGACCGCCGACGACAACCAGTCGGCCGTGACGATCCGGGTCTTCCAGGGCGAACGTCCGCTGGCTTCGGACAACAAGATGCTGGGTCAGTTCGACCTGGTCGGCATCCCGCCGGCGCCGCGCGGCGTGCCGCAGATCGAGGTCATCTTCGACATCGACGCCAACGGCATCGTGCACGTCACGGCCAAGGACAAGGCGACCAACAAGGAACAGTCGATCCGCATCCAGGCGAGCGGCGGCCTTTCGGACGCCGACATCGAGAAGATGGTCCGCGAGGCGGAGGCCAACAAGGCCGACGACGAGAAGCGCAAGGCCGGCATCGAGGCCCGCAACCAGGCCGACGCGGTCATCCATTCGACCGAGAAGGCCATGGCCGAGCACGGCGACAAGGTCGGCCCTGACGAGAAGGCCGCCATCGAGACCGCGCTGACCGATCTGAAGGCCGTGCTCGAGGGCGGCGACGGCGAGGATATCGCCGCCAAGACCCAGACCCTGATCCAGGCGTCGATGAAGCTCGGCGAGGCGATGTACAAGGCCCAGCAGGGTGAGGCCGGCGACGGCGAAACCTCCCGGGCCGCGGACGACGGCGTCGTCGACGCCGAGTTCGAGGAAGTCAGCGACGACGACAAAAAGTCGGCGTGACATCGGGCCTTACGGCGGCGAGGGCCCTGGATATGATTAAAACCTGTCCGGGGACCATCGCCGCCGCCTTCGCGAAGGCAGACGTCCCGTCCCTACCGTTCCTGTCGGCCTGTTGGGCGGCGCGGGACTTGCAGAGGGCCGGGCGCTCCACCACTTCAGATGACAAGCTTTTCCGAATGTCCGTCCATGCGTGACTACTATGACATTCTCGGCGTCCAGCGCGGATGCGACGAGGCCGCCCTGAAGAGCGCCTATCGCAATAAGGCGAAGGAGCACCACCCCGACCAGAACGGCGGCTGCTCTGACGCGGAGACGCGCTTCAAGGAAGTCAACGAGGCCTATTCGGTCCTGTCCGACGCCCAGAAGCGCGCGGCCTACGACCGCTACGGCCACGCCGGCGTCAATGGCGCAAGCGGCGGGGGCGGCGGCCAGGGCTTCAACGACGTCCACGACATCTTCAACGAGGTGTTCGGCGACGCGTTCGGCGAGATGTTCGGCGGCGGCCGCCGGCGTCAGAACAACGGTCCGGCCCGCGGCGCCGACCTGCGCTACGACCTCGAGATCACCCTGGAGCAGGCCTACGCCGGCTCGGACGTCGAGATCACGGTCCCGGCCTCGATCACCTGCGAGCCCTGCGACGGCTCCGGCGCCAAGCCCGGCACCAGCCCGACGGTCTGCGGAAGCTGCGGCGGCGCGGGCCGCGTGCGCGCCACCCAGGGCTTCTTCGCCATCGAACGCACCTGCCCCCGCTGCGGCGGTACCGGCAAGCTGGTGCTGGACCCCTGCAAGGCCTGCCACGGCCACGGCCAGGTGCGGCGCGACCGCACCCTGTCGGTGCGCATCCCCTCCGGCGTCGACGACGGCGCCCGCATCCGGCTGGCCGGAGAGGGCGACGCGGGCCAGCGCGGCGGGCCGCGCGGCGACCTCTACATCTTCCTGTCGGTAGCGCCGCACGACCTGTTCGAGCGCGACGGCCTGGACCTGCTCTGCACGGTGCCGGTGGCCATGTGCACCGCGGCCCTGGGCGGCGAGATCGAGGCCCCCTGCCTGACGGGCGGCGAGGATTGCGACGGCAATTGCAGGATCCCGGTGAAGATCCCCGAGGGCGTCCAGACCGGCAAGACCATCCGCCTGAAGGGCCGGGGCATGCCCTCGCTCCGCACCCGCGAACGCGGCGACCTGATCGTGGAACTGTTCGTCGAGACCCCGACCCATCTGAGCGCCCGCCAGAAGGAACTGATGCGCGAACTGGCCGAGCTCTGCGGCGACGCCCAGCATCCGCAGGCGTCCGGCTTCATGGGCAAGGCGAAGAAGTTCTGGGACGGCGTGACGGGCCAGGCCTGATCATCACCCGAACCGGGTAGAAAAAGGCCCCCGCGAGCCGCGCCGGGGCCTTTTTTGCGTTCCCCATCGTGACACAGGCGTCATTTTCTGGCCTCATGTAAACAATGACAAGATGAGGGAGGTCGCGATGGCCGACGGTGGATTTGATCTGGGCCAGGCCCGGCGTGAAAAGGCCGAGCGGGATGCCGCCGCGCGAGCCCGCGCCTTCTCGATGCCGATCGAGCAGATCGATGTGACCGACGCCGAGCTGTGGATCAACGACACCCACTGGCCCTACTTCGAACGCCTGCGGAAGGAAGCGCCGGTCCACCGGTGCGAGACCAACGAAGAGGTCGGGCCTTACTGGTCGGTGACCCGCTTCGAGGACATCATGGCCATCGACACCAACCACCAGGTGTTCAGCTCCGACGCCCACCTGGGCGGCATCACGCTGCGCGACATGGATGACGACTTCATCCTGCCGATGTTCATCGCCATGGACCCGCCCAAGCACGACGTGCAGCGCAAGACGGTCAGCCCGGTGGTCAGCCCGGCCAGCCTGATGCAGCTGGAGCCGATCATCCGCGAGCGGGCCTCCGGCCTGCTGGACAGCCTGCCGATCGGCGAGACCTTCGACTGGGTCGACCGCATCTCGATCGAGCTGACCACCCAGATGCTGGCGACGCTGTTCGACTTCCCGTTCCACGACCGGCGCAAGCTGACCCGCTGGTCGGACGTCGCCACCGCGCCGCTGGGCATGGGCATCATCGACACCGAGGACCAGCGCCGCGCCGAACTTCTGGAGTGCCTGGAGTACTTCACCGGCCTGTGGAACGAGCGGGTCAACGCCCCGCCCTCCAACAACCTGATCTCGCTGCTGGCCCATGGCGAGTCGACCAAGAACATGTCCCCGATGGAGTACCTCGGGAACCTGATCCTGCTGATCGTCGGCGGCAACGACACCACCCGCAACACCATGACCGGCAGCGTCCTGGCCCTGAACCAGAACCCCGACCAGTACGACAAGCTGCGCGCCAATCCGGCCCTGATCCCCAGCATGGTGTCGGAGACCATCCGCTGGCAGACGCCCCTGGCCCACATGCGCCGCACGGCGCTCGCCGACTTCGAGATCGGCGGCCAGACCATCAGGAAGGGCGACAAGGTGGCCATGTGGTACGTCTCGGGCAACCGTGACGAGACCGCCATCGAGAACCCCGACGCCTACATCATCGACCGTGAGCGGCCCCGCCACCACATGTCGTTCGGCTTCGGCATTCACCGCTGCGTGGGCAACCGCCTGGCCGAGATGCAGCTGCGCGTGGTCTGGGAAGAGATCCTCAAGCGCTTCCCGACCATCGAGGTGGTCAGCGAGCCCAAGCGGGTGCCGTCGTCCTTCGTGAAGGGCTACGAGAGTCTGATGGTGCGGATCCCGTCCAAAAACCCTGCGTGAAGCCGGGCGACGCCGAAGCGATCACCGACAGCCTGGAACGGGCGGCGGCGCTCTGCGACGACCTGACGCCGCCTGTCTACGCCCGCCTGTTCGCGGCCCATCCGGAGATGGAGCCGCTGTTTTTCGCCGACCGCAACGGACAGGTGCGCGGCGAGATGCTGGCCCGGGTCATCGAGGCCATCCTCGATTTCGCCGGCGAGCGGAAATACGCAGCCACCCTGATCCAGACCGAGGTGGTCACCCACGCCGGCTACGACGTGCCGCCCGAGGTGTTCGGGGTGTTCTTCGGCACGGTCGCCGACACGCTGCGCGACCTGATCGGCGAGGCCTGGACGGCGGACATCGACGCCGCCTGGACCCGGCTGCTGGCCGAGCTGGACTACTACGTCATCCACCCGGACCAGGCGGAGACGGCGGCGCGGTCGCGATAGCGGTGGGCGCCGCTGGCGCGTGTCGAAGCACGCATGAAGCCGGCAGGACCCTACCCCTTCCAGAACCCGACGATCTCGCGCACTTCAGCCACCGTCGGCGCGGCGGCTTCCCGCGCCTTCTCCGCCCCGGCGGCGAGGATGCGGTCGATCTCGGCCTTGTCGCCGAGGAAGCGGCGCATGGCCTCGCCCACCGGGCCCAGTTTGGCGACCGCCAGATCGGCCAGGGCCGGCTTGAAGGTCCCGAAACCCTTGCCGCCGAACTCGGCGATCACCTGGGCCTTGGTCATCTCGGCCAGCGCCCCGTAGATGCCGACCAGGTTGTCGGCTTCCGGCCGGGCGGCCAGATCCTCGAGCGCTTCCGGCAGCGGCTCGGGGTCGGTCTTGGCCTTGCGGATCTTCTGGGCGATGGCGTCGGCGTCATCGGTCAGGTTGATGCGCGAGTTGTCCGACGGGTCGGACTTGCTCATCTTCGCCGTCCCGTCACGCAGGCTCATGATCCGGGCCCCCGGCCCCTGGATCAGCGGGTCGGGCAGCGGGAAGAAGCCCGGCCGGTCGAAGTCGTGGTTGAACTTGCCGGCGATGTCGCGGGTAAGTTCCAGGTGCTGCTTCTGATCCTCGCCGACCGGCACATGGGTGGCCTTGTAGACCAGGATGTCGGCCGCCTGCAGCACCGGGTAGGTGTAGAGGCCGACCGAGCTGCGCTCCTTGTGCTTGCCGCTCTTCTCCTTGAACTGGGTCATCCGGTCGAGCCAGCCCAGGCGCGCGACGCAGTTGAAGATCCAGGCCAGCTCGGCGTGCTCGCGCACCGCCGACTGCGGGAAGATGGTGGCCTTGGCCGGGTCGAGGCCCGAGGCCAGGTAGGCGGCGGCGATCTCGCGCGTCTGGTTCGCCAGCAGGGCCGGGTCCTGCCAGACGGTGATGGCGTGCAGGTCGGCCACGAAGATGAAGGTGTCCATCTCGTGCTGCAGGCGGGCGAACTTCACCAGGGCGCCCAGGTAGTTGCCCAGGTGCAGGGCGCCGGACGGCTGGACGCCGGAGAGCACACGGACGGGACCGGCGTAGGGGACGGGGGCTTGGTCGGTCATGGATCGGTCTTTTCGGAATACGGTTCGGTCAGGCGCACGGGCAGGACCCGCGCGAAGCTCGGCGGAGAGGCGTCAGGCGCTGCGCCATCGGCGCGGAGGATGTGCCGCGAGGACCATTCAGGCTCGATACGGCGCCGCCGGGATCAGGACAAGCCTTGCGCGCCCTACAGCACGTCCGCGGGCGGCGGCGCGGTGACGCCGGGCCGGCGGCGCAGGGCGGCCTTCACCTCGGCGAGGGTCACCCCGCCCGAGGCCAGCAGCAGCGGCGGATAGATGGCCGCGCCCGCCAGGCAGAGCAGCAGGACGACGATCTCCTTGGGGCCGAGGCCCGGCAGGCGGAAGGCGCCGACCAGCGCCTCCAGCTCGGCGCGGTAGAACTGGGCGGCGAACAGCGAAAGCCCCATCGCCGTGCTGGCCAGCAGGATGCGGACGAGCTTGCCGGCCGCGACCGGCGAGGGCGTCCAGTCGCCGCGCTTGCGCAGCGCCCAGACCATCTGGCCGACGTTGAGCCAGGAGGCGAAGGCGGTCGCCGCCGCGATGCCCTCGAAGCCGATGATCTGGAACAGGGCGATGCCCAGCACGATGTTGACCACCATCGAGATGATGGCGAACCGCATCGGCGCCTTGGTGTCGGCCCGGGCGAAGAACACCGGCGACAGCACCCGCGCCAGCACGAAGGCCGGGGTGCCCCAGCCGTAGTGGAACAGGGCCTTGGCGGTCTCCTGGGCGTCGAAGGCGGTGAACTCGCCGCGCTGGAACAGGCCATCGATCAGGTAGTGCGGCACGGCCAGCAGCGCCGCCGCCGCCGGCAGGGTCAGGGCCATGGCGAAGACGATGGCCTGGTCGGTGGTGCGCTGGGCCTCGACCTTGTCGTCCAGGCTGATGGCCCGCGACAGGGTCGGCAGCAGGGCGACCCCGATGGCCACCCCGACCAGGCCCAGCGGCAGCTGGTAGAAGCGGTCGGCGACGGCCAGCCAGGTGCGGGCGCCGTTCACCTGGCTGGCGATGATGCCGGAGATGAAGATGTTGATCTGGGTGACGCTGGCGGCGATGGCCCCGGGGATGGCGGTGGCGATCAGGGCCCGGATCTCCGGCGTCAGCCGGGGCAGGGTCGGACGGATCTTCGCGCCGACACGCCAGACGCCCCACCACAGCAGGCAGGCCTGGGCTATACCCGCCCCGAACACGCCCCAGGTCGCGGCGTAGGCCGAGTCGATAGCGCTGTTGGGCGGAATGACCGCGATCAGGATCCCGGCGTTGAGGAGGGTCGGCGCCGCCGCCGACAGGGCGAACCGCCCGCCGGCGTTCAAAACTCCCGACAGCAGCGCGACGATGGCCATGCAGGGCAGGTAGGGCATGCTGATCTGGGTCAGGATGACCGCCAGCTTGAACTTGTCGGGCTGGTCCGCGAAGCCCGGGTTGATGACGAACATCAGCCACGGCATGGCCAGCTGGAAGACGACGGTCAGGACCAGGGTGGCGGCCGCCAGGGTGGCCAGGGCGTCGGTCGCCAGCTTGTCGGCGGCCTCCTGCCCCTCCTTCGCCAGCACCTTGGAGTAGGCCGGGACGAAGGCGGCGGTGAAGGCGCCCTCGGCGAAGATGCGCCGGAACAGGTTGGGGAAGGACTGGGCGGTGTTGAAGGCGTCGGCCGCCGGCGTCGCGCTGGCCCCGAGACGGGCGGTGATGAACAGGTCCCGCGCCAGCCCCATGAACCGGCTGACCAGCGTCAGGCTGGAAAACACCATCGACGAGCGGATGAGGCCGCCCTTCGGAGTCTTCACGGGTCTGGACGGCTTGGCGGCGCTCACCGCCCGCTTGTGCGACGGGTCGCGGGGGTGGTCAAGGCGATGGCGTGAAAGAGGACGGCCTCTGCACCGATCCTCCCCCGCCGGGGGAGGGGGACCATGCGAAGCATGGTGGAGGGGGTTCGGTGCAGGGTGTCGGCCCTGCCTGCACGACCGCCCCTCCGCGTCTTCGAGCGCTCCTGATTGCGACCCTCTCCACCATCCTCCGGATGGTCCCCCTCTCCCTGTGGGAGAGGACTGTCGATCAGCGCGCCACGCTGGCCCGCGCCCGCTCCAGCTTCGGGCGACCGCCGCGCGAGGGCGCTGCGTCGTCATCGTCAAGGGCTTCCATCAGCGCCGCCTTCAGGCCATTGGCGGCTCGGGTGTCGGTCAGTTTCCCGCCGCCGGGCGTCTGGACATAGAAGGCGTCGACGGCCCGCTCGCCGTAGCCGTCGATATGGGCGCTGACGATGGACAGGCCGGCGTCGGCGACGGCGCGGGCCAGGGCCTCGAGCAGGCCGGGACGGTCGCGGCCGGAGGCCTCGACCACCGTGGCGTCTTCCGAGGCGTCGTTGTCCAGCATCACCGTCGGCGTGATCGAGAAGGCGGCGGCGCGGCCCAGTTCCTGAGGCTTGCGCGCCTCGAAGGTCGGCGGCTCGCCCTTGCCGGCCGCTTCCAGCGCGTCGGCCAGGCGGCGCAGGATGCGGGGGTTGTCGGCGCCGATGGGCGCGCCGGTGATGTCCTGCACATGGAAGACGTCGAGCGCCTGACCCTGGGCCGAGGTGAACACCCGCGCCCCGACCACATTGCCGCCCAGGCCCGAGATGGCCAGGGCCAGATCAGCGAACAGGCCGCGCCGGTCCTTGGCCGCGACGACGATCTCGGCGGCGTTGCGGTCGGGCCGCACGCGGGTCTCGGCCGCCGCCCCGCCCTGAATCTGGGCGCGGCGGGCCAGTTCGGCATGGGCCGCCAGCTCGTCGGGTCCAAAGGCGGTGAAGTAGGCGTCCTCCATCGAGGCGGCCCAGCCCTTGGAGACCGGGTCGCGCTCGATCAGCGCCTTGCGGGCCTCGGCGGCGACGGCGCTCTGGTGGCGGCGCGCGCTGGCGGCGGGGTCGGAGCCCCGGCCGCCGCGGAACACGGCCTCGGTCGAGGCGTAGAGCTCGCGCATCAACTGGCCCTTCCAGCCGTTCCAGACCCCCGGACCGACGGCGCGGATGTCGGCCACGGTCAGGACCAGCAGCAGGCGCAGACGCTCGGGGTTCTCGACGATACGCGCGAAGGCGGCGACGGTCGCAGGGTCGGTGACGTCGCGCTTCTGGGCGTAGTCGCTCATGACCAGGTGATGCTCGACCAGCCAGGCGATCAGCTCGATCTTGCCCCGCTCGACCCCCAGCCGCTCGCAGGCCGACCGCGCCGCGCGGGCGCCGGCCTTCTCCTGGCCGCCGACGCCGCCCTTGCCGGTGTCGTGCAGCAGCATGGCCAGGAACAGCGCCTCGCGGTCGTCGATCAGCGGCATGATCGACACCGACAGGGGATGGTCCTCGGCCAGCCGCCCGTCGGCGATGTCGGCGATCACCCCCACCGCCCGCAGCGTGTGCTCGTCGACGGTGTAGGAGTGGTACATGTTGAACTGCATCTGGGCGACGATCCGGCCGAACTCCGGCAGGTAGCGGCCCAGCACGCCGGACTCGTTCATCAGCGTCAGGGTGCGGTAGGTGCGCTTGCCGCGCGCCAGCACATCGAGGAAGGCCTTCGCCGCCTCCGGGTCGCGCCGGACCTTGGGCGTGATCAGCGCCAGGCTGCGCGTCACCGCCGTGAAGGCGTCGGGATGCAGGTCCAGGTTCCGCTGGTCGGCGATGCGGAAGATGCGGATCAGGTCGACCGGATCCTTCCCGAAGATCTGCGGCCCGTCGATGGTCAGGCGGCCGCCTTCCTCGACGAAGCCGGGTACGTCCAGCGGCTTGCGCCTCGGTCCGCCCTGGCCGGGCAGGAACCGCGACAGGCCCTTGGGATGGGCCTTCACATGCTCGGTCTCGAGCTTGGCCGAGAAGGTCCGGGTCAGGGAGCCGACCTCGCGGGCGATCAGGAAGTAGCGGCGCATGAAGCGCTCGACGGCGGGGTTATCGGCGCGGTCGCCGTAGCCCATCCGCCGCGCGATCTCCGGCTGCAGATCGAAGGTCAGCCGCTCCTCGGGCCGGCCGGTGGCGAAGTGCAGGTGCGCCCGCACCGCGTGCAGGAAATCGAAGGCGCGGACGAAGGCCCGCACCTCGCGCCGGTCGAAATAGCCCAGGGTGAAGACGTCCTCGGGCTTTTCCACCGGGTGCAGGTACTCGGCGATCCACATCAGGCTGTGCAGGTCGCGCAGCCCGCCCTTGCCCTCCTTGACGTTGGGCTCGACCATGTAGCGGCTGGCGTCGGCGCGGCCGTGGCGGTCGTCCCGCTCCTTGAGCTTGGCGGTGACGAACTCCGCCCCCGTGCCCTTGACCACGTCGTTGCGGAACCGCTTCTTCAGGTCGGCGGCCAGCGCCTCGTCGCCGGTCAGCCTGCGGGCCTCGAGCAGCGAGGTGCGGATGGTGAAGTCCTCGCGCGACAGCCGCACGCATTCCTCGACGGTGCGCGAGGCATGGCCGACCTTGAAGCCCAGGTCCCATAGCGCATAGAGCATGAACTCGATGACGCTCTCGGCGTGGGCGGTCTGCTTGTAGGGACGCAGGAACAGCAGATCGATGTCGGAGTAGGGCGACAGCACGCCCCGGCCGTAGCCGCCCACCGCCAGCAGGCAGAGCCGCTCGCCCTCGGTCGGGTTCCGCGCCCGGAACATGTGGACGGTCGTGAAGTCATAGAGGGCGGTGATCACCTCATCGGTGACGCCGCACAGCAGGCGAGCCGTCTCGACCCCGCCGGCCCCGTTCTCAAGCCGCTCCTTGGCGATCATCCGGCCGCGGAACAGGGCGGCCTTGAGGATCTCCAGCGCCAGCCGCCGCTGCTCGGGTTCGTTGCCGGCGGCGTCGTGCGCGGCGGCGGTCAGCCGGGCCCTCAGCGCGTGACCGTCGACGACATGTTCCAGGCGGGTGGGGCGGAGGCGTGCGACCATGATGATCTGTATGTGCGCCGCAGCAAGCGGTGGCGCAATGGTTCCCGGCGTCGTCAGGAGCCGGCGCCTGTCTTGTGAACAGCTGCGAGCGGCAGCCTGGGTCGGGCGGCGTTCAGAGCAATCCGCGCAGCCGGTAGAGCGCGTCCATCGCCTCGCGGGGGCTCATGCCGTCGGGGTCGAGGGTGCGCAGGGCCTCCTCCACCGGGCTGGGGCCGGTCTTCACCGGCGTCGGGGCGGTGGCGGCGAACAGGGGCAGGCCTTCCAGCCGGGCGGGCGATTCCGCCTCGCTCTCCAGCCGCTCGAGCACCTGCCGCGCCCGGGCGACGACGGCGGGCGGCACCCCGGCCAGCTTGGCCACCTGGACGCCGTAGCTGCGGTCGGCGGCGCCCGGCCCGGCCTCGTGCAGGAAGACCAGGTCGCCGTTCCACTCCTTGGCCCGCAGGCTGAGGTTGGAGACGTAGCTGAGCTTGTGCTCAAGCGCCGCGAGCTCGTGGTAGTGGGTCGCGAACAGCGCCCGGCTGCGGTTGGTGGCATGCAGCGCCTCGGCGCAGGCCCAGGCGATGGCCAGGCCGTCCCAGGTGGCCGTGCCCCGGCCGATTTCGTCCAGGATCACGAAGCTGCGCGGCGTCGCCTGGGTCAGGATGGCGGCGGTCTCGACCATCTCGGCCATGAAGGTCGAGCGGCCGCGCGCCAGGTCGTCCCCGGCGCCGACGCGGCTGAACAGCCGGTCGACCACGCCCATCGTGAGCGAGCGGGCCGGAACGAAGCAGCCGGCCTGGGCCATCACCGCCAGGATGGCGTTCTGGCGCAGGAAGGTCGACTTGCCGGCCATGTTCGGCCCGGTGACGATCGACAGCCGCGCGCCGGTCTCGCCCGAGCCGTCCAGGCAGCAGTCGTTGGGCGTGAAGGGATCGCCGGCCCGCTTGACGGCGGCCTCGACAACCGGATGGCGGGCGCCGACGGCATTGAAGGCGAAGGACCTGTCGACCACCGGCCGCACGGCCTGCTGATCCTCGGCCCATTCGGCCAGGCCCGCGTCGACGTCCAGCGTAGCGAGCGCCCGGGCCGCCGCCTGGATGGCCGGGGCCAGGGCGCAGGCCGCCGCGCGCCAGGCCTCGAAGGTCGCCATCTCGATGGCCAGCGCCCGCTCGCCGGCCTGGGCGATGCGGGCGTCGAGGTCGGCCAGCTCCACCGTGGTGAAGCGCACCTGGTTGGCCAGGGTCTGACGGTGGATGAAGGTGGCGTTCAGCGGCGGCTGGAACAGCGGGTCGGCCTTGTTCGCCGTGGTTTCCACGAAGTAGCCGAGCACCGCGTTGTGCTTGATCTTCAACGGCACGCCGCTCTCGGCCGCCAGCCGGCTCTCCAGCGCGATGATCACCCGCCGGCTGTCGTCGCGCAGGCCACGGGCCTGATCAAGCTCGGGCCGGACGCCGGACGCCACGAAGCCGCCGTCGCGGGCCTGGGCCGGCAGGTCGGGGCCGAGCCCCTGCTCCAGCGCCGCGAGCAGGCCCGACAGATCGACCGACAGCGACGGGTTCACCGCCGCCAGCGCCTGGTCGATCTCGAAGGGCGGCGCGGTCAGCTGCGCGCCTTCGTTGGACAGCAGGGCCGACAGCGCCTCCCCGGTCTTCAGCCCATCGCGCAGGGTCCCCAGATCACGGGGACCGCCCCGGCCGAGCGCCAGCCGCGACAGGGCGCGGGCCAGGTCGCCCGAGCGACGCAGGCTTTCGCGCAGCCGCTCGCGCAGCTGGCGGCGCTCGACCATCCACTGCACCGCATCCAGCCGGACATTGATGGCGTCCGGGTCGAGCAGCGGCCGGGCCAGCCGGGCGGCCAGCAGGCGCGATCCGGCGGCGGTGACGCAGCGGTCGATACAGCCCAGCAACGAGCCGTCGCGCTGGCCCGACAGGGTCTTCTCGATCTCCAGCGATGTGCGGGTGGCCGGGTCGATGGCCATGACATCGGCCTCGCCGGCGCGGCGCGGCGGCGACAGGGCCGGCAGCTTGCCGGCCTGGGTCATTTCCAGGTGGGCGGCGATCAGGCCGAGCGCCGAGATCTCCGCGCCCGCCAGCCCGCCGAAGCCGTCGAGGGTGTCGACGCCGTACAGTCGCTTTAGCCGGGCTTCGGAGGCGGCCGGTTCGGCCAGGGCCTGGGCCACGGGCTGGACCAGTCCGCCGGCGCCCTTCAGCGCCTGGTTGACGATCTCGTCGGCGAACAGGCGGTCGGGGACGAGGATCTCCGACGGCTGCAGCGCCGCCAGCGCGGCGGCGAGGCCTGATGGCGCGATCAGCAGGCTCTCGACCTCGCCGGTGGAGAGCTCGACGCTGGCCACGGCGGCCTGTCCGCCGCGCAGCGCGACGGCCGCCAGCCGGTTGGCGCCGCGGGCGTCCAGCAGGCCCTCCTCGGTCAGGGTCCCGGGGGTGACGATCCGCACGACATCGCGGGCGACGATCGACTTGGACCCGCGCTTACGCGCTTCGGCCGGGCTCTCGATCTGTTCGCAGACGGCGACCTTGAACCCCGAACGGATCAGTTTTGCCAGGTAGGCTTCCGCCGCATGGACCGGCACGCCGGCCATCGGGATCGGCTGGCCGTTGTGGGTCCCGCGGTGGGTCTGGGCGATGCCCAGCGCCGCCGCCGCCTTGACCGCGTCGTCGAAGAACAGCTCGTAGAAGTCGCCCATGCGGAAGAAGACCAGCGCGTCGGGCTGGCGCGACTTGGCCTCGAAATACTGCGCCATGACCGGCGTGGCCCCGGCGGCGTCAGGCGTCTGGGCGATCGGAGCTGAGGGGGCGTTCATCGCCGGCGACCCTAGCGGGGTTCGCCAGACGCGTTAAGGGCCGACCACGGGGAGTGGCCGGCCCTCGACGATCGTTGTGTTCGCCGCGATCAGGCGACGTTCGAGTAGCGGTCGGCGTAGCCGTCCTGGCCGGCGTCGTCGGCGATCCGGAAGCGGCGGATCATCGAGCCGAGCTGTTCGGCTTCCTGGCGCATGGCGTGGGAGGCGGCGGTCGATTCCTCGACCATGGCGGCGTTCTGCTGGGTGATCTGGTCCATGCGGTTGACCGCGATGTTGACCTCTTTCAGCCCGTTGGCCTGTTCGCGGACCGAGGCGCTGATCTCGGTGATCAGGCGGGTCACGTCGCCGACGCGGCCGACGATACGCTCCAGCGCCTGACCGGCTTCGCCCACCAGGGTGGCGCCGCTGTTGATCTGGTTGCTGGACGAGGCGATCAGGGCCTTGATCTCCTTGGCCGCCTCGGCGGAGCGCTGGGCCAGGGCCCGCACTTCCTGGGCGACGACCGCGAAGCCCTTGCCGGCGTCGCCGGCCCGGGCCGCTTCCACGCCCGCATTCAGAGCCAGAAGGTTGGTCTGGAAGGCGATCTCGTCGATGACGCCGGTGATCTGGAAGATCTGCTTGGACGAGGCTTCGATCTCGCTCATCGCGGTGACGGCGCGGCGCACGACCTCGCCCGACTCGCGGGCCTCGACGCCGGTCTCGCCGACCATCTTGTCGGCCTGGGCCGAGCCCTCGGCCGTGCGGGACACCGCGTTGGTGATCTCATTCAGCGTCGTCGCCGTTTCCTGCAGGTTGGCGGCCTGGTTCTCGGTGCGGCGCGACAGGTCGTCGGCGGCGGCGCTGGTCTCGCTGGAGGCGGTCTCGATGCCCGAGGCGCGATGCGAGATGGTGCGCATGATCTCGGCCAGCTGGGTGACGGTGGCGTTGAAGTCGGCGCGCAGGGACTCATAGGCCGGCGCAAACGGCTTATCGAGGCGGCAGGTCAGGTCGCCGGCCGTCAGGCGCTGCAGGCCCTGGGCCAGACCGTCGACGACTTCGGCCTGCTCCTTGGCAGAGGCGGCGCGGGCCGCTTCCTGGCCGGCGCGGGTGGATTCCTGATCGGCGGCCTGGGCCTGCTCGCGTTCATGGAGTTCGGCGAGGCGAAGCTGGTTGTCGCGGAAGATGACCAGCGACTTGACGATGGCGCCCAGCTCGTCGGCGCGCTTGAGGCCGTCGAGGTTGACCCGGTTGTCGCCCCCGGCCAGCTTTTCGGTGGCGGCGGCGATACGGATGACGCCCTTGCGGATGGCGATAACCAGGGCCGCGGCGATGCCGGCGACAGCGACCAGGGCCAGCGCGACCAGCACGGTGGCGATGGCGCCGATGGTCTCGGCTTCCTTCACCGACTTACCGGCGCGGGCGACGGTGGCGTCGGAGGCCGACTTCACCGCCTTGGCCAGCGTGGCGTTCATCTGGATGTAGGATTCCTCGAACGGCACGGTGAACTGCGCCGCGGTCGTGGCGTCGGCGTCCAGCATGCCGGTGACGAGGTCGACCGCGTCCTGGTAGCCGGAGAGCTCGCCGGCGAGGGCCTTGAACTGCGGCTGGCTGGCGGGGTCGGCGGCCTTGGCGACGGCGTCGACTTCCTTGCGGATCGCGGTGATCTCGGCCGACAGGGTCGCGGCGCGCTCGGGGATCTTCTCGGGCTCGATACCGGCCAGCTTGCCGGTCGTCAGCAGGTAGAGCTCGCCATGGGCGGCGGTGATTCGCTGCGAGATCGAGGCCAGGCGCAACGCCTGGGGCACATCGGTCTCGACGACGTGGGTAAGGACCGACCGCTGGTTCTGGTTCATCCACCAGGACCCGCTCGCCACAAGGGCCAGCGCGATGATGGCGAGCAACGGCGCGAAGCCGATCTTCACCGCCAGCGGCGCATCATCAAGTCTCGGCATACGCATCAATTTCCCCGCCCGCATCAGTAGCGTCCGGGGCAATTTCCCTCGATTTAGGTAATCTTGAGGTTAACGCCGCAAACGTATCGGGGCGCCTCGGCGGAGGCGCCCCGAAATCGTAGTGCCGGGGTCGGGCGGCCCGTCCATGGGACAGCGCGCCGGACCCGATGTCCGTTCGTGGGTCTTAGGCGCCCGGGAAGCGGACGGGAACGCGGATGGTGCCGGTCTTGCCCGCCATCGGCAGAACTTCGGCGACGCAGATGGCGGCCTTTTCGAAACCGGGCGACGGGGCCTGGCTCTGGACGACCTTGCACTCGGAGAGCTTGCCGGCGTCGGCGTTGCATTCGAGCGTGATCGAGGCCGCCTGACGGGTGTTGGCGTGCTTGGTGAGGCACGATTCCATCTTGGCCTGGAGGTTGAACGCCGACGCGGGGCCGGCGAGGGTGACCGCGGCCAGCAGGCCGGCGGCGACGATAGCGGGATATTTCATCCTGATTTGCCCCTTCTGAGCATTGATAACCAATACGGGTTTAGGCGCAGGGTGTTAAACAGCTCCTTACGGCGTCCCGGTTTTTGACTCTTTCGCATCGCCCTTGCCGTCAGCGTTGCGCGCCGCCATCTAGAGAGCGTCATGTTCATCCAGACCGAACCCACGCCGAACCCCGAAGTCCTGAAGTTCCTGCCGGGACGGGAGGTGCTGCCGGACGGCGCCCGTGAATTCCGCGATGACGAGGAGGCGAACGCTTCCCCGCTGGCCCGCGCCCTGTTTGACCTTGGCGATGTGGTGCGGGTGTTCTTCGGCTCCGACTTCGTCACCGTCACCAAGGCGGAAGGCACGGAGTGGAGCCATTTGAAGGCGCCGGTGCTGGCGGCGATCATGGATCACTTCACCTCCGGCGCGCCGATCCTGACCACGGGTGCGTCAGACGGTCACGATCAGACGGTCTATGAGGGCGACACCGCCCAGATCGTCGAGGAGATCAAGGATCTGCTCGACACCCGCATCCGCCCGGCCGTGGCCCAGGACGGCGGCGACATCGTCTTCTCGCGCTTCGAGGCCGACACCGGCGTGGTCTATCTGCACATGCGCGGCGCCTGCTCGGGCTGCCCGTCCTCGTCGGCTACGCTGAAGGCCGGCGTCGAGAACATGCTCAAACACTATGTGCCGGAAGTGACGCGGGTCGAGCAGACGCTGTAGAGAGCGCGGGTGATCCTCGCCCTCGACACCTGCCTGACCGCCTGCTCGGCCGCCATCCTCGATGGCGACAGAGTGCTGGCCGCGCGCTCTGAAGCCATGCCGCGTGGACACCAGGAGCGGCTGGCCCCGATGGTGCGCGAGCTGGCGGCCGAGGCCGGCGTTCCCTTCAAGGCCCTCACCCGCGTCGGCGTCACCGTCGGTCCGGGCAGCTTCACCGGCCTGAGGGTCGGGATCGCCTTCGCCAAGGGCCTGGGCGCGGCCCTCTCCATCCCCGTGGTCGGGGTCGGGACGCTGGAGGCCATGGCCTTCAGACGGACGGGGTTCGTCGCCGCCGCCATCGACGCCCGTCGGGGCCAGCTTTATCTGCAGCTGTTCGGCGACGGCGCGGCCCTGACCGCCCCGGACGCGGTGACGCTGGAGACCGCCGCCGCCCGCATCGCCGAGGTCTACGCAGGCGGGCCCGCGACCTTCACCGGCTCGGGCGCACCGCTGCTGGAGGGGATCCTCGCCGGCGCCCTGATCGACACCCCTGACGGCCCGGACCCCGTCGCCATCGCCCGGCTGGCCGCCGTCGCGCCGGTCCGGCCCGTGCGGCCCCTGTACCTGCGGGCGCCGGACGCCAAGCTGCCGATATGAGCCTGCGCGCCGCCCCGCCCGAGGATGCGGCCAGCCTCGCCGCCCTGCACGCCGCCGCCTTCGACAAGCCCTGGCGCGCCGGCGAGATCGCCGCCCTGATGGCGACGCCCGGCGTGTTCGCCCTGACCTCTGATCTTCAGGGGTTCATCCTGTGCCGGTCGATCGCCGGCGAGGCCGAGATCCTGACGGTTGCGGTCGATCCCGCCGCGCGGCGCGGCGGCGTCGGCCGTGCGCTGGTGGAGGCGGCGGCCGGCCTGGCCGCGCAGGACGGCGCCGAAAGCCTGTTCCTGGAGGTGGCGCACGACAACACAGCCGCGCTCGCCCTCTATGCATCCGCCGGCTTCGAACGGGTCGGATTGCGCAGGGGCTACTACGCGTCCGGCGCAGACGCGGTCGTGATGCGTCGCGCGCTTAACACCTGAGCGCGCAGCGCCTATCTTGGCGCGACTCAGGACGGAGGACTGCCTTGGACCGGCTCGAAAAACTGTGCGTCGAAAAAGGCATGCGGATGACCGACCAGCGCCGCGTCATCGCCCGCGTCCTGTCCTCGGCCCAGGATCACCCGGACGTCGAGGAACTCTACCGCCGCGCCCACGCCATCGACCCGCACATCTCCATCGCGACCGTCTACCGGACCGTCAGGCTGTTCGAGGAGTCGGGGATCATCGAGCGCCACGACTTCCGCGACGGCCGCAGCCGCTATGAAGAGGCGCCGGACGTCCACCACGATCACCTGATCGACATGAAGACCGGCAAGGTCGTCGAGTTCGTCGACGAGGAGATCGAGGCCCTGCAGCAGGCCATCGCCCGCAAGCTGGGCTACCGGCTGATCGATCACCGGCTGGAACTCTACGGGATGCCGATCGAGGAGTAGGACCCTGTCCCGTCTTCCCGGCGAAGGCCGGGATCCACAGGACAACTGGAGTGGCGGGCGGATTTCACATGGACCCCGGCCTTCGCCGGGGAGACGGTGTTTCTTGCGAAACGCAAGCGCCAACCCCATAAACCCGGCATGACCCAGTCCGCGCCGGAAAAGCGCCTCTACATCAAGACCTACGGCTGTCAGATGAACGTCTATGACAGCGAGCGCATGGCCGATGTCCTGCGCCCGCTGGGCTATGCCGTCACCGACCAGCCCGAAGGCGCCGACCTGGTGGTGCTCAACACCTGCCATATCCGCGAGAAGGCCACCGAGAAGGTCTATTCGGAACTGGGCCAGCTCAAGCTGATGAAGCGTCGCAAGGCTGACGGCGGCGGGACGATGAACATCGTCGTCGCCGGCTGCGTGGCCCAGGCCGAGGGCGAGGAGATCATGCGCCGGCAGCCGGCCGTGGATCTGGTCGTCGGCCCGCAGGCCTATCACCAGCTGCCCGAGCTGATCGCCCGCACCCACCGGGCCACCGGCGAGCGGCTGTCCGCCGACTTCGCGGCCGATGAGAAGTTCGACGCCCTGCCGGCAGAGCGGCACGTCACCGGCGTCACCGCCTTCCTCACCGTTCAGGAAGGCTGCGACAAGTTCTGCACCTTCTGCGTGGTGCCCTATACGCGCGGCGGCGAGTGGTCGCGGCCGGCCGATACCATCCTGGCCGAGGCCCGCGACCTGGCGTCCAAGGGCGTGCGCGAGGTCACCCTGCTGGGCCAGAACGTCAACGCCTACGACGGCTGCGACGGCGGTCTGGCCGGCCTGGTGCGGCAGCTGGCGAAGGTCGAGGGCCTGGACCGCATCCGCTACACCACCAGCCACCCGCGCGACATGGACGAGGCGCTGATCGCCGCCCATGGCGAGGTCGAGGCGTTGATGCCCTATCTCCACCTGCCGGTGCAGTCCGGCAGCGACAGGATCCTCAAGGCCATGAACCGCGGCCACACGGCCGAGCACTACATCCGGCTGGTCGAGCGGATCCGCGCCGCCCGGCCCGACATCGCCATGAGCTGCGACTTCATCGTCGGCTTCCCCGGCGAACGGGAGAGCGACTTCGAGGCGACGCTGAACCTGGTGCGCGAGGTCGGCTACGCCGGGGCCTTCTCCTTCAAGTACAGCCGCCGCCCCGGCACCCCGGCCTCGGCCATGCCCGGCCAGGTGGCCGAGACGGTCATGGACGAGCGGCTGCAGCGGCTGAACGCCCTGCTGCAGGACCAGGCCGCCGCCTTCAACCAGTCGGTCGTCGGCCGCGTCGCCCCGGTTCTGATCGAGAAGACCGGCCGCCACGAGGGCCAGATCGGCGGTCGCTCGCCCTGGCTGCAGCCGGTGCACATCGACGGCCCGGCCTCGCTGATCGGAAAGATCGTTCCGGTGCGGATCAAGGCGGCGACGCGCAACAGTCTGACCGGTTCGCTCGTTCTGGAATCTGCATGAGCCGACCCCCTGAGTTCCTGCCGCTGTCCGACGACGCCGCCCGCGCGGTCTACGGTCCCGGCGGCCGCCACGCGGCCCTGATCGAGGACGCCTTCAAGGTGCTGATCGAGACGCCCGGCGGCGGCGTTTCGTTGCAGGGCGACGCCCGCGGCCGCGGCCAGGCCAAGCGCGCCATCGCCGCGCTGGAAGCCCTGGTCGACGCCGGCTCGGACGTCAGCGAGGCGGACGTGCGCGTCGCGGTCGGCGAGGCGCGACCCGCCGCCGCGGGCGGTCCCGCCGCCGTGGCCCGGACGGGCGGCGGCCGCCAGGGTCCGGTGTCGCCCAAGACCGCGACCCAGGCCCGCTACATGGACATGCTCGGCCGGCACGACGTCACCTTTGGCCTCGGTCCGGCCGGCACCGGCAAGACCTTCCTGGCCGTGGCCCATGGCGCGGGCATGCTGCTGCGCGGCGATGTCGACCGGCTGATAGTCACCCGGCCGGCGGTCGAGGCCGGCGAGAAACTCGGCTTCCTGCCCGGCGACCTGACCGAGAAGGTCGATCCCTACATGGCGCCGGTGTGGGAGGCCCTGACCCAGATCGTCGGCACCGAGCAGCTGCGCCGCCGCCGCGACAAGGGCGAGATCGAGGTCGCCCCCATCGCCTTCATGCGGGGCCGCACGCTGGCCCATGCCTATGTCATCGTCGACGAGGCGCAGAACACCAGCCGGCTGCAGATGAAGATGGTCCTGACCCGGCTGGGCGAGGGCTCGCGCATGGCGGTGACGGGCGATCCCAGCCAGGTCGACCTTCTGAACGCCGGCGACTCGGGCCTGGCCCACGCCGTCTCGATCCTGGAAGGGGTCGAGGGCGTCGGCGTCACCCGCTTCACCTCTGACGACGTCGTCCGTCACCCGATGGTGGCCCGCATCGTCAAGGCCTACGACGCCGATGCGGCCAGGCGCGCCGGCAAGTGATCGACATCGAAATCGAGGACGAGGCCTGGACCAGGGCCCTGCCTGACGCTGAGGCCCTGATCCTGCCGGCGGCGACGGCGGCGCTGGAGGCGCGCGGCGGCGTGACCCTCCTGCTGACCGACGACGAGACGGTCGCGGCGCTGAACGAACGCTTCCGCGGCAAGGCCGGCCCGACCAACGTCCTGAGTTTTCCGGCCCCCGACAATCCCGAGGATCATCTGGGCGACATCGCCCTGGCCTACGGCGTCTGCGCCCGCGAGGCGGCGGAGCAGGGCAAGCCCCTCGCGCACCATCTGCAACACCTGGTGGCGCACGGGGTGCTACATCTTCTAGGATACGACCACCTCACCGAGGCCGAGGCCGAGGAGATGGAGGCGCTTGAACGGCGAATACTCGCCGGCCTGGGCGTTCCTGATCCTTACGCCTGACAGCAGGGACGACATGCCGAGCGACGATACCGGGGCGCAGCCCGAGACACCCCCACGACGAAGCCGGGGGCTGCGCGCCCTCTTCAGGCGACTTCGCCACGCGGTGATAGAGCCGGTGCAGGCGCTTGAAACGCCCGAGGGACAGGCCGCCGCCAGCGCCGCCGCCACCCTGGTGGGCCAGGCGCGCGCCTTCCAGAGCCTGACCGTCGATGACGTGATGACGCCCCGCGCCGACATCGTGGCCGTGGAGATCACCATCCCCTTCGAGGCGCTGGTCGCCCGGTTCATCGAGACCGAGCACAGCCGTCTGCCGATCTATCGCGAGACGCTGGATGACCCGGTCGGGGTCGTGCACATCAAGGACGTGTTCAAGGCCGTGTCCGGCAAGGGTCGCAAGCCGGCCGCCACCTCGGCCCTGCTCAAGCGTCTCAAGCGGGAGACGCTCTATGTGCCCGCCTCGATGCGCGCCGCCGACCTGCTGGCCCAGATGCAGAAGACCCGCATCCACATGGCCCTGGTCATCGACGAGTACGGCGGCACCGAAGGGCTGGTGACGCTGGAGGATCTGATCGAGGCCGTGGTCGGCGAGATCGACGACGAGCACGACGAAGCCACGGTCAGCGGCGTCCGGGCCCGTCCCGGCGGCGTGTTCGAGGCGGACGCCCGGGCCCCGCTCGAGGACCTCGAGGCAGCCCTCGGCAACGGCGAGCTGGCCCCCAGCGAGCTGGAGGAGGAGATCGACACCGTCGGCGGCCTCGTCACCGCCATCGCCGGACGCGTCCCGCGGCGCGGCGAGGTGATCCAGCATCCGGCCGGCTACGAGCTGGAGGTCATGGACGCCGATCCCCGGCGGGTGAAGCGGATCCGCGTGCGGCCGACGCCCGAACGTCTGGCCGCCGAGGCTGCGACGGGGTGATCGTCGCGCGGGCCGCCCGGCAGATCCTGGAAGCGCCGCGCTGGCTGCTGGCCCTCGCCGCCGGCCTCGCCGCGGGGCTGGCCCATCCGCCCTTTGGACTGCTGCCGGGTCTGCTCGGCTATCCGCTGTTGCTGTGGCTGGTCGATACGGCCGACGAAGACCGGCCGCTGCGCTCGGCCTTCTGGCGCGGCTGGCTGGCCGGGCTGGCCTATTTCGCGATCGGCACCTGGTGGATCGCCGAGGCCTTCCTGGTCGATATCGTCGCCCACGGCTGGATGGCGCCCTTCGCGGTGGCCGCCATGGCCGGCGGGGTGGCGCTGTTCTGGGGCGCGGCGATGGTCGCCTACCGACTGACCCGCGCCAGCGGCCTGTCCCGTGTCCTGGTCTTCGCCGGCGTCTTCGCCGCCTTCGAATGGATCCGGGGCCACGTGCTGACCGGCTTTCCGTGGAACCTGCCCGGCGAGACCTGGCGCGCCGGCTCGGCGATGTCGCAGACGGCGTCGCTGGTCGGCGCCTACGGCCTGACCTGGATCACCCTGGCGACGGTCGGAACCGCCGTGCTCTGGCGCGAGGGCCGGCGCGGCCGCATCGCCCTCGGCGGCGCGGCGGCGGTGCTGGCCGGGCTGTTCGTCTGGGGCGCGGCGCGGACCTTCGAGACTACCCGCCCCTCGCCAGGACCCGACGCCGTGCGCGTCCGCATCGTCCAGGCCGACGTCAAACAGGCCGCCAAGTACGACCCCGCCCACTTCCAGCGCATCGTCGACGCCTACACCGGCCTGACCGCCCGCCCCTATCCCGGACCCCCGGCCGACATCGTCATCTGGCCGGAGGGCGCAATTCCCGCCGCCGTCAACGACTACCTTGCGCCCGGGACCTGGACCCGGCAGGCGATCGAGCGGGCGCTGCGCCCGGGGCAGGTGCTGCTGGTCGGCGCCTACCGCTACGAGGGCACGCCGGCCGACGTCCGCTACTTCAACACCCTGGCGGCGGTGCGCCGGACCGCCGACGGTCTCGAACCGGCGGGCGCCTACGACAAGCACCGGCTGGTGCCGTTCGGCGAGTTCCTGCCGCTGGAAGACCTGCTGACACGTCTTGGCGTCAAGGCGCTGGTCAACGCCCCCGAGAGCTTCGCCACGGGGCCCGCGCCGCGGCCGATGACCGTCCCCGGCCTGCCCCCGTTCCAGCCGCTGATCTGCTACGAGTCCCTGTTCCCCGGCTTCACCCGAAGCGGCGCGCGAATGTCAGGCGTGGCGCCGGCCTTCATCGTCAATGTTTCCAACGACGCCTGGTTCGGTCGGACCAGCGGACCGCTGCAGCACCTCAACCTCGCCAGCTACCGGGCCATCGAGGAAGGTATCCCGATCCTGCGCTCGACCCCCACCGGCGTTTCGGCGGTGATCAACGCCCTGGGACAGGTGGACGCAGGTGCGTTGCGTCTCGGAGATACCGGCGTTATTGACGCGACGATACCCCAGCGGCGATTGGACACGTTGTACCGTCGCTTCGGCGATCTGCCTTTTCTGGCGCTGTTGCTTGTCACGACCATACTCACCTTGGGTATTCGGGGAGTGAGGGCCTTGAAAGCGCGACAGGATGGCGTGTAGGGGATCGTTGAAACCGGTAGTTATGCTAATCAGGGCCTCATGAACACAACGACCGATACTGATCGCTCCCCCAACCCCGTCGACCTCCATGTCGGCGGACGCATCCGGATGCGCCGCAAACTGCTGGGCGTTTCTCAGGAACGGCTTGCCGATGACCTCGGCCTGACCTTCCAGCAGGTGCAGAAGTACGAGCGCGGCGCCAATCGCGTCAGCGCCTCCAAGCTGTACGAGATCGCCAAGTCGCTGCAGACCTCGATCTCCTATTTCTTCGATGGTCTGGTGGATCCGTCGACGGCGCGCGCCGAGGGCGTGTCCGACAGCGGCGCCGAGCCCTTCATCCACGACTTCCTGATGACCCCGGAAGGCCTGGAGCTGGCCGCCCTGTTCCCGAAGATCAAGCGCGGCCGCGTGCGTCGCCGGATCCTCGACCTCGTCCGCTCGATGGCCGAGGAAGAAGAGAGCGCCGACAGCGCCGAGGACTGACGGCTTCTGACGGCGGTTGTGGAAATTCTGGCGCCCGCCATGGCCGCCGGAGCCGCCGTCGCCTTGCGGACATAAAGATGTCCTTATAGGTTTCGGAGCCGCCTTCGAGGCGGCCTCGTTTCCTCCGGAGTCCCGTCTTGAGCCGATCCTCCTACATCTTCACCAGCGAAAGCGTGTCGGAGGGCCACCCCGACAAGGTCGCCGACCGTATCAGCGACACCGTGGTCGACGCCTTCCTGACCGCCGACCCGGAGGCCCGCGTGGCCTGTGAGACGCTGGTCACCACCAACCGGATCGTGCTGGCCGGCGAAGTCCGGGCCGGCAAGCCCGGCGGCGACAAGGCCGCCAACAAGGCCCTGACCAAGGACATCATCCGGTCGCTGGAGCCCAAGGTCCGGGCCGCGATCAGGGACATCGGCTACGAGCAGAAGGGCTTCCACTGGGAGAAGGCGAAGTACGCCTGCTATCTGCACGGCCAGTCGGCCCACATCGCCCAGGGTGTCGACGCCAGCGACAAGAAGGACGAAGGCGCCGGCGACCAGGGCATCATGTTCGGCTACGCCAGCACCGAGACGCCGGAGCTGATGCCGGCCACGCTGCAGTACAGCCACAACATCCTGAAGCGCCTGGCCGAGCTGCGCCACAGCGGCGAGCTGTCGGCGCTGGAGCCTGACGCCAAGAGCCAGGTCACGCTCGAGTATGACGGCAACGGCAAGCCCGTGCGCGTCGTCTCCATCGTCGTCTCCCACCAGCACAAGAAGAAGATCGACGGCAAGGCCGCGACCAGCAAGCGCATGCTGGACCTCATCAAGCCGCACGTGGTCTCGATCTTCCCCGAAGGCCTGGTGACGAAGAAGACCCAGTGGCTGGTCAACCCGACCGGCCGCTTCGAGATCGGCGGGCCCGACGGCGACGCCGGTGTCACCGGCCGCAAGATCATCGTCGACACCTACGGCGGCGCATCGCCCCACGGCGGCGGCGCCTTCAGCGGCAAGGACCCGACCAAGGTCGACCGCTCGGCCGCCTACGCCTGCCGCTACCTGGCCAAGAACGTTGTCGCCGCCGGCCTTGCGGACCGCTGCACCATCCAGATCGCCTACGCCATCGGCGTGGCCAAGCCGGTCTCCTTCCACGTCGATCTGCACGGGACCGGCAAGGTCGATCCGGCCGAGCTGGAGAAGATCCTGCCCGAGCTGATCGGCGGGGCCACGCCGCGGTCGATCCGCGAGCATCTGCAGCTGAACCGGCCGATCTATGCCCGCACCGCGGCCTACGGTCACTTCGGCCGCACGCCCGACAACGAGGGCGGCTTCAGCTGGGAAAAGACCGATCTGGTCCCTGAGCTGCAGAAGCTGGCGTAGTCCAGCGCGGCCTCACGACCGACGTGACAAAGAAAAGGGGCGCTGTCGCAAGACAGCGCCCCTGATCGTTTGCGGTGAGCGGCGCCCTAGAGCGAGCGCTTCACTTCCTCGACGGTGAAGCACTCGATGGTGTCGCCGGCGCGGATGTCCTGGAAGCCGGCGAAGTGCATGCCGCACTCCTGACCCGCGTTGACCTCGTTGACCTCATCCTTGAAGCGCTTGAGCGTCGCCAGGGTGCCCAGTTCCAGCACGACCACGTTCTCGCGGACGATCCGGACCTTGGCGCCCTTGCGGACCACGCCCTCGGTGACGCGCGAGCCGGCGATCTTGCCGATCTTGCTGATGTCGAACACCTGCAGCACCTCGGCGTTGCCGAGGAAGGTTTCGCGCTGGATCGGCGCCAGCATGCCCGAGAGCACGCCTTTGATGTCGTCGATCAGGTCGTAGATGATCGCGTAGTAGCGGATCTCGACACCTTCACGCTCGGCCATGGCCCGCGCCTGCGCCGAGGCGCGGACGTTGAAGCCGATGATCGGCGCGCCGGCGCCCTTGGCCAGCTGGACGTCGCTTTCGCTGATCGCACCGGCGCCCGACAGGATGATCCGCGCGCGGACCTCGTCGGTGGCCAGCTTGTCCAGCGAGCCAACGATGGCTTCGACCGAACCCTGCACGTCGCCCTTGATGACCAGGGGCAGCTCGCTGACCTTCTTGGCCGAAAGCTTGGCCATCATGTCGGTCAGGGAGACCCCGGCCGCCGCGCCGCCGACGGCCGCCTTGTCGCGCTTGAGGCGCTGGCGGTAGTCGGTCAGCTCACGGGCGCGGGCGTCGTTCTCGACCACGGCGAAGGCGTCGCCCGGCGAGGGCGCGCCGTCGAGGCCGAGGATCTCGACGGGCGTCGAGGGACCGGCTTCGGTCAGCTGTTCGTCGCGCTCGTTGAGCAGGGCGCGGACGCGGCCGAACTGGCCGCCGGCCACGACGATGTCGCCGCGCTTCAGCGTGCCGCGCTTGACCAGGACGGTGGCGACGGCGCCGCGGCCCTTGTCCAGCTTGGCTTCGACAACCACGCCCTCGGCCGTGCGGTCGGGGTTGGCGCGCAGTTCAAGCACTTCGGCCTGCAGCAGGATGCGCTCGAGGAGCTCGTCGAGACCCTGGCGGGTCTTGGCGGACACCTCGACGGTCTGGACGTCGCCGCCCAGGCTTTCCGCCACCAGCTCGTGCTGGAGCAGCTCGTTGATGACCTTGGTCGGGTCGGCGCCGTCCTTGTCGATCTTGTTGATCGCCACGATGATCGGAACACCAGCCGCCTTGGCGTGCTGGATGGCTTCGGCCGTCTGCGGCTTGACGCCGTCGTCGGCGGCCACGACCAGCACCACGATGTCGGTGACATTGGCGCCGCGCGCCCGCATGGCGCTGAACGCCGCGTGGCCCGGGGTGTCGAGGAAGGTGATGCGATCATCGTCTTCCAGGCGAACCTGGTAGGCGCCGATGTGCTGGGTGATGCCGCCGGCCTCGCCGCCGACAACGTCGGTGGCGCGCAGGGCGTCCAGCAGCGAGGTCTTGCCGTGGTCGACGTGGCCCATGATGGTCACGACCGGCGGACGGGGCTCCAGATCGCCCTCGTCGTCGTCGGCGACCAGGAAGCCCTCTTCGACGTCGGCTTCGGACACGCGGCGGACGGTGTGGCCGAACTCGGTGGCCACCAGCTCGGCGGTGTCGTTGTCGATGACATCGGTGATCTTCAGCATCACGCCCTGACGCATCAGGAACTTGATGATGTCGACGCCGCGCACGGCCATCCGGTTGGACAGCTCCTGCACGGTGATGATGTCGGGAATGACCACTTCGCGGGCGATGCGGGCCTGTTCGGCTCCACCGCCGCGACGCTTTTCCTTCTCGCGTTCACGGGCCCGGCGAACCGAGGCCAGCGAGCGCATCCGCTCGGCGGCGCCCTCGTCGTCACCGGCCAGGACCTGGATGGTCAGTCGGCCTTCGCGACGCTTGGGTTCGCCCTTGGTGCGCGACACGGCCTTGCCGGGCGCGGCGCCCTTGCGGCGATCATCATCCTCATCGGGACGACGGTCGAGGAGCGCGCCGCCGGGACGCGGCGCCGAACGGGTGGCGCGCTGGATTTCCGGCGTCGCCGGAGCAGCGGGCTGGCCGGGACGCGGCGGACGCGGGCCGCCGGGACGGTCGCCGGTGCGCGGAGCCGGGCGCGGGGCCAGGGCGGAGTAGCGGACGGTCTCGCCGCCGGGGCGCGGCGCGCCGCCCTGCGGACGATCGCCGTCGCGGGGCGGGCGGGCGCCCTGGTAGCCGCCAGGCGCGGCGCCCTGCGGGCGGTCGGTGCGCGGACGGTCGCCATCGGGACGATCGCCCGGACGCGGCGCGCGCTGGCCATAGGGGTTTCCGGCGCCCTCGCGCGGGGCGCGCTGGTTGAACGACGCGCCGGCCCGGTCGGGACGGTAGGTCGTCGTGCTCGCCCGATCGTCACGGCGCTCGCGCGACGGCTCGTAGGTGCGGGTCTGGTTGCCAGGCTGCGGCGCGGCGGCGCGCGGCGCCTCGGCGGCAGGCTGCGGCGCCGGCGTCGGCGCCGGGGGCGCAACCGGAGCCGGAGCCGGGGCCGGGGCGGCCGCTTGCGGGGCGACCGGAGCCGGAGCCGCCGGAGCGGGAGCGGGAGCGGGCGTCGGCGCGGCGACCGGAGCCGGACGGGCGGCCTCGGCGGCGGCGCGGGCGGCGGCCTGTTCAGCGGCCTGACGGCGCGCCTCTTCGTCGGCGCGGGCGCGGACCTGGGCGGCCTGACGCTCCTGGGCCTCACGAGCGGCGTCGATGGCGCGTTGACGCGCGCGCATCTCCTCGGCCGACAGATTGCCGGACGGGTCGATGGCGGACGGGCCCGACGGGCGCGGCGCGGCGGGACGCGGATCGTAGGTCGTACGCTTCTCGGCGGCGGACGGGCCGGCGAGGTTGCCGCCGCCTGCGGGGCCGTGCGTGCGCACGCGCTTGGTCTCGACCACCACAGTCTTCGACCGGCCGTGGCTGAAGCTCTGCTTGACCACGCCTGCGCTCACCGAGCCCGCGCGGGGCTTCAGGGTGAGGGAGGGCCTGGGGGCATTGGGCCGGCCGTTGTCGTTCTCGTCGCTCATGCGTCTCGCTTAACTCACTGCCGGCGTATCCGGCGCATACGTAACGTTCAAAACCTGAAGGGACCGCGGCGCGATCCGCCCGGCCCTTCTATTCCTCGCGCCAACCCTCGGGAAGAAGCGGACGGAACCCCGCCAGTCTGTGGACATCCTTTGTCCAGTGACCGGAGGCTCGCCCCGCAAGGAAGGCGGTGTGTATCACATTCTCGCCCCCCAAGGCCAAACCCAATTCCTCGGAGGTGAAGACGCCGATCAACTGCGGCGGCGAGGGCGAGGTCCGGAAGGCGGACAGGAGCTTGCGCCGCCCATCCGCGGCGCCGTCGGAGGCCTCCACCAGCCAGGCGGCCTTGCCGCCCCGGATGCTGGAGAGCACCTTCTCAAACCCCGAGATAATGTCCCCGCCCCGGCGTGCAAGGCCGAGACTGTCCAGACAGCGCCGGTGCAGCAGCGTATCGACCTGGTCGGCCAGGCCGGCCGGCGCGACCAGCTTCGCCTTCGCCGCCCGGGAAAACAGGCCCTTCTTGACCGCGGTGTCGACGCTGGCGCGATCGGCGGCGACCCAGATGCCCCGGCCCGGCAGCTTGCGCGCCAGATCAGGCGTGACCACGCTGTCCGGCCCGGCCACGAACCGGATCAGCTGGTGTTCCTCCATCACCGAGCCCGAGACGATGTCCCGGCGCTCGCGAGAGGCCTCCCCATGGGTCCGAGGGGTGCGGGGTTGAGGGGCGGCCATGTCGGTTTCGCCCTCAATGAGCAACGCCCTCAGGCGTCGCTCGCCTCGCCTTCGGCCACGGCCAGATCGTACTCTTCGGGATTATCAAGCCCCTCGGAGACGTATTCTTCCTCGTACTCCGGCTCCGGCGGCGCCTCGACCCAGCCCATGATGACCCGGGCCCGCATGATCAGCGCCTCGGCGTCGTCCGGCGACAGGTTGAAGCTCTCGAGAATGCCGGGCTCGCGCACGCGCTCGCCGTCCTTGGTCTCGAACCAGCCGCGCAGATCGTCGGGGATCAGGCCGGCGAGGTCCTCGACGGACTTCACCTCGCCCTCGCCCAGGGCGACGGCCATCGGCAGGGTGACACCCTCGATCTCCAGCACGGCGTCCTCGACGCCCAGCTCGACGCGACGGGCGTCCTGGGCGGCGGCTTCCTTGTCCAGGAATTCGCGGGCGCGGGTCTGCAGCTCGTCGGCGGTGTCGTCGTCGAAGCCTTCGATGGCCGCGATCTCGTGCGGCTCGACATAGGCCACGTCCTCGACGGACAGGAAGCCTTCGGTGGCCAGCAGCTGGGCGATGACCTCGTCGACGTCCAGAGCTTCCTGGAACAGGGCCGTGGTCTCGGCGAACTGCTTCTGACGGCGCTCGCTTTCCTGGGTCTCGGTCATGATGTCGATCTGCCAGCCGGTCAGCTGGGAGGCGAGGCGGACGTTCTGGCCGCGGCGGCCGATGGCCAGCGACAGCTGCTCGTCCGGCACGACGACTTCGACGCGTTCGTCTTCCTCGTCCATGACGACCTTGGAGACTTCAGCCGGGGCCAGGGCGTTGACGATGAAGGTCGCCTCGTCGCCGTTCCACTGGATGATGTCGATCTTCTCGCCCTGCAGCTCGGCGACGACCGCCTGGACGCGCGAGCCGCGCATGCCGACGCAGGCGCCGACCGGGTCGATGCTGCTGTCGTTGGAAACCACGGCCATCTTGGCGCGGCTGCCCGGGTCGCGGGCCACGGCGCGGATCTCGATGACGCCGTCGTAGACTTCCGGCACTTCCTGCGCGAACAACTTGGCCATGAAGCCGCCGTGGGCGCGGCTGAGCATGATCTGCGGGCCCTTGGTCTCGCGACGGACGTCGTAGATGTAGCAGCGGATGCGGTCGCCGAGGTTGAAGTTCTCGCGCGGGATCGACTGGTCGCGGCGCATGATGCCCTCGCCCCGGCCCAGGTCGACGATGACGTTGCCGTACTCGACGCGCTTGACGGTGCCGTTGACGATCTCGCCGACGCGATCCTTGTACTCCTCGAACTGACGCTCGCGCTCGGCCTCGCGGACCTTCCCGGTGACGACCTGGCGGGCCATCTGGGTCTGGACGCGGCCGAACTCGAACGGCGGCAGCTCCTCGTCCGTCACCTGGCCGACGAAGGCGTCGCGGTCGAGCGCCAGGGCGTCGCTCAGCCGGACCATGCCCAGCGAGGTCTCGTCCAGCTCGGCGTCGTCGGGCACCACGGTGACGTAGCGCTTGATCGAGGTCTCACCGGTCTTGGTGTCGATGTGAACGCGGATGTCGTGCTCGGCGCCGTAGCGGCTGCGGGCCGCCTTCTGGATCGCTTCCTCGATGGAGGCGATCACGATCTCCTTCTCGATGCCCTTCTCGCGGGCGACCGCGTCGGCGATCTGGAGCAGCTCAAGGCGGTTGGCGGAAATGCCGGTGGCCATGG
>JBIKII010000025.1:0-22270 GCA_044361705.1 Caulobacter sp. | reverse complement strand
GACCGCCACGCGGCTGGCGGCCTCGCCGGCGGCGCGGGTGCGGACCTTCGGCTGCTCGAGCTCGGCCGGATCCAGGGTGCGGGCCGCGTCGAGCGCCGCCGCCACGTCATCCAGGCTCTGGCCGCGCTCAAGAACCTTCACCCCGACGGCGCGGTAGAGCAGGCCGGAGTCGAGCACCGGGTAGCCGTAGAGCGCGCCCAGCTTGACGGCGATGGTGCCCTTGCCCGAGGCGGCCGGACCGTCGACGGCGATGACGAAGCCCATGCTCAACCCTCGGCGATGTCGCCGCCCAGCCCGCGCATCAGGCCGGCGAAGGTGGGGAAGCTGGTGGCGATCATGTCCGGCTCGTCGACACGCACCGGCTCGCGGGCGGCCAGGCCCAGGATCAGGTGGCTCATGGCGATGCGGTGGTCGCCGTGGGTCTCGACCAGCGCGCCGCCGTTGGGCGTCTGGCCGGTTCCGTGGACGATGAAGCCTTCCGGCTCTTCCTCGACATCGACGCCGCAGGCCTCCAGGCCCGCCGCCATCAGGGCGATGCGGTCGCTTTCCTTAACGCGCATCTCGCCGACGCCGCGCATCACCGTGTCGCCGGTGGCGAAGGCGGCGGCGACGGCGAGTATGGGATACTCGTCGATCATGCTGGGCGCCCGGTCCGGCGGCACGACGACGCCCTTCAGCGCCGAGTGCCGGGCCGTGATGTCGCCGACCGCCTCGCCGCCGGCGTCGCGGCGGTTCGTGATGGTCAGGTCGGCGCCCATCTCGACCAGGCAGTCGAACAGGCCGGTCCGCGAGGGATTGAGCATCACCCCTTCAACCGTCACCTCCGAGCCCGGTGTGATGATGGCCGCCACGATCGGGAAGGCGGCCGAGGACGGATCACCCGGCACATCGACGTGGGTCCCGCTCAGGCGCTGGCCTGCCGGCAGGGTGATATGAAGGCCGTCGCTCTCCGCCCGCGTGGTCACGGTCGCCCCGAAGGCGCGCAGCATCCGCTCGGTGTGATCGCGGGTGGGCTCGGGCTCGACCACGGTCACGTCGCCCGCCGCCCGTAGTCCGGCCAGCAGCACGGCGGATTTCACCTGGGCGGAGGCCACGGGCAGGACGTAGGTCAGGCCCCGAAGGCCGCCGCCGTGAAGGGTCAGCGGCAGCCGCCCGCCCTCGGACGAGTCGTACCGCACGCCCATCTCCGACAGCGGGTCCAGGACCCGGCCCATCGGGCGCTTGCGCAGCGAGGCGTCGCCGGTGAAGGCGGCGCTGATCGCGAAGCCGGCGGCGGCGCCCATGATCAGGCGCACACCGGTGCCGGCGTTGCCGCAGTCGATGACGTCGGCGGGCTGGGCGAACCCTCCGCGGCCGTCGATGGTCCAGGCGCCGTCGCCGGTGCGGACGACGAAGGCGCCGAAGGCCTGCATGGCCCTGGCGGTGGCCAGGACGTCCTCGCCCTCAAGCAATCCGGTCACCGTCGTTCGGCCGGTCGCAAGGGCGCCGAGGATCAGGGCGCGGTGGGAAATCGACTTGTCGCCGGGTACGCGAATGCGCCCGCGCAACGCTGCGCCGGGGCGGGCCGAAAGCACGGCGGTGGTCATGCCGGGCGAAACTCCGGGAAAGGTCGCGGGAAACAAGGGGTTTTGCTTTTGACAGCGCCCCCGCCGCGTGGCAAGGGAGCCGCCGCTTTCGCACGACCCTTCAGAGGATATCGCCCCTTGGCAAATCCCGAACTGGGCGCAAAACAGATCTGCCCCACCTGTTCGTCCAAATTCTACGACCTTGGCCGCCGCCCGGCCGTCTGCCCCAAGTGCGGCGAGACCTTCGACCCGGAAGAAGCGCTGCGTAACCGCCGCGTTCGCGCCCGGTCGTCGACGCCGGACTACGAGGACGAGCCCGAGAAGGAGGTCAAGACGCCCGACCCCGACGCGGACGGCTTCGAGGAAGAGCCCGATCAGACGCCGGAGATCGACGACGAGGCCGCGGTCGAGCCGATCGAGACCGACGACGACTCCGACACTGAAGGCGCCACGCCCGCGCCCGCCGCCGATGACCTCGGCGTCGATTTCGCCGTGGACGAGGATCTCGCCGACGACGCCGACGAGGATGTGCCCTTCCTCGAGGACGAGGACGAGGACGACTTCCCCGAGGACGAAATCGACGGTCTGCCGGGCGAAGACGACACCGACGACCGCTAGACCGAAGCTCCGGAGAGGCCCCGCAAAAAATACCGGCGCGGGGCCTTGATCGGCGAGGGATCACGGCATAGAAGTCGCGCCCTCGCCCCGGGCAACCGGTCGCGGGAACCCGGACTTTTCGGGGCTATAGCTCAGCTGGTAGAGCGCTTGAATGGCATTCAAGAGGTCAGCGGTTCGACTCCGCTTAGCTCCACCAACAAAGGCCGCCCGGTAAACCGGGCGGCCTTTGCCATTTCAGGGCCCGGGAAGCGTCCAGGCTTCAGGCGCGACCCGTCCGTCCGCGGAGCAGCCGCGAGCCGACCAGCAGCACCATCAGGTTCAGCGCGAGCGCGCCCAGGGTGACCAGGACGCTGGCCGTCGGCTGGTCGGCGACCGCGCCCCCGGCCAGGCTCCAGGGCAGGCCCAGCATCTGGGCCGGCGCCGCCGCGGCCGGATCGACCGCCAGGCCGGCCAGCCCGAACACGCCGGCCACCGCCACCGCGCCGGTGATGGCGGCCATCAGGCCGTAGATCGCGCCGGCGACGGCCAGCGTTCTGGACAGGCGGTCACGTGTTCCGCCTTCCGGGGTCTCGAGGTCATTGATGGCCATGGCCATGGTGCGTTTCCCTTCGACATTGGTCCGGCTCCCGTCTCGAGGCGGGATGCTCGGATCTCGCCTCGGCTTGCGGGGCGAGGGCCGACGTTGCGGCCGATTGGCAGAAAGATGCACTCCTCCGTCAGCCGAAGGAATTTTCTTCCCGAATGCCGTAGGGTTAACGCCGATTGGAGAAAAATTCAACCCCGCGGGAGTCTCGCTAACCCGTCACCCGCGCGGAGGCCATGATCGATTCGACCTCGGCGCGGGTGGCCTCGAAGTAGTGTTCCGCCGGAGCGAGATAGAGGATCACGTATAGCCGGCCCTTCACCTCGACGATCTGGGCGACCCCCGAAATGTTGAGGCCCTCCGGGGACTTGGCGGCGATATCGGCGCGAAGCCCGTCCGCGTCACCGACCTTGATGGCGCGGAGACCATCGGTCTCGACGCGCTGATAGCCCATGGCGACCACGCTCTCGGCGATGAGCTCGACCTGTTCGATCGGCGTCATCCCGGTCCTGAACGTCGGCGTCGGCTTCTCCTTGCTGGCCGGCCGCACGATGTAGTCGCCCGACTTCAGCCCGTCGATGACGTAGAGCCTGTTCAGTTGCCAGCCGTCGATGGTCAGCATCTTCACGGTCCTGGGCGCCCCGGCGAAGGCCGACGCGTCACCCCAGGTGCGGCCCAGCGTGACCGCGTGCGAGCCGGACGCGTAAGGCCCGGCGGGGGCGGCCGTGATCGATATGCAGCCGGCAAGGACCGACAAGGCGGCGGCGAGCGCGGCGCCGCGGAGGATGCGGGTGATCATGATCCGGTGGTTCCCGTGAGCTTCTTCAGCGCGGCCTCGACGATCCAGCGGTCCTGGGCCTCGGGCGCGTTGGCCAGATAGGTCTCGTAGGCGAGGCGGGCGCCGTCGGCGGCGCGGGTCTTGACCTGCATGTCCCCCAGTTCCCGCCAGACGGCGACGGGCGCGTCCCGGGCCTTCGAGGCGGTCAGGTAGGCGGCCAGCGCCTTCTCCTGATCTCCGTCGTTGCGCCGCCGGCGATAGGTTTCGCCGCGATAGAACTCCAGGACGCCGAGGTCGTCGCCGGTGGCGGCGAGGCGGTCGATGATGTGGAGCGTCTGCCCGAAGTCCCGGCGGGTCAGATCGTCCTTCAGCCAGTCCGCCAGGTGGGGACGGATCGCGGCGCGATAGCGTTCGCGGCCCAGATCCCCGGTCTTGCCGGCCTTCGCCGCCAGCTCTTCAAGCACGGCCGCCCGTTCCGACTCGATCGGGTGGGTGTTGAAAATGTTGGCCCGGGCGCCGCGCGACCGCACGCGCGGGAAGTCCGACGCCGCCGCTTCGGCCATCTGGTTTCGCCACATCGTGGCCGCCGCTGCGGGCGCGTAGCCCGCCGCGACGAGCCGTTCGAAGCCGAGCCTGTCGGCTTCCGCCTCGTTGCCTCTCGAAAACGCGAACAGCGACGCGACATAGGCGAGATACACCCCGTCGATCACGGCGTTGGTCAGGTCCTGGATCGACCGCGCCGCGTCCACGCCCGGGGCGTTCACGGTGGCGGCGACTCCGGCGATGGCGATGCCCGCCGATACGGCCAGCATCACATTGGCGCGCGTCTTCTGGGCCCGCCAGGCCTCGATCGAGTGGTTCTCGACGAAGTGCGCCGTCTCGTGTCCCAGCACGAAGGCCAGCTCGGCTTCGCTGGTCGATCGCAGCATCAGGCCGGTCCAGACCTCGGAATAGCCGTTGGGCGCCATCTGGGCGTTGGAGACGGGCCGGTCCATCACATAGACCCGGATATCGTCGCAGTAGGGCGCAGCGACCTTGCAGGTCACACCCCGGACATAGGCGGTCAGTTCGGGGTCGCTGTTGAAGTCGGCCGACTGCCGGGCGCCACGCTCGGCCTTGGCCGATTCATCCCACAGCCCGGCCTCGTCCGTCGCGAGGGACGGCTTCAGCCCCACCGGGCGCGGCTCGGGGAAGGCCGGGCCGGCGACGACCGAGGTCGCCAGCAGGACAGCCAGGAAGGTCCGCCCCCTCAAAGCGGCACGTCCTTCAGCATCGACCCGACCAGCACTCTCGCCCCTTCGGGGTCGCGCATATCCGCGCCGGGCGCGGCCACGGCGACATTGAACCAGACGACCTTGCCGGTCTTGAGGTCCACCAGCGAGGCGTAGACCTGCTGCCCGCCCGTCGGCAGGCTGACGCCGAGAAGGGCCGCGCCGACCACCACCGCCACCCTGCCGCCGCTCGAATAGGCGCCGGCGCCGTGGATGAACAGCGCGTAGTCGGCCTCGCCCGCGCCGGCCAGGGTCGTCGCGCCGTCGCCGAGGGTCCAGTCGAACGTCTTGCCCTTGGTCGGAAGCGGGAGGGGCCCGTAGCTGTGCAGCATGATCGCCTGCCCTACGACGGCGTTCAGGCGCAGAAGCTGTCCGGCCCGGCCATCCATGTTCTCGTCCGGCCTGAACAGCCTGTAGGAGTGCGATCGTTCCTGCAGGGTCAGCTCGACCGCAGTCTGCAGGTTGGTCCGGGCCGCCGCCGCCCAGTCTGCCCGTGGCTCCTGCAGACCCGACGCCAGGATGACGTTCAGCTGCACGTCCGGCTCGACCAGCAGGATGCGCGCCGCTCGCGGCCCGGCCTCCGGCAGTCCGGCGGCCGATTTGACGTTGGTGGTGGTGCAGGCCGCCAGCAACAGACAGGCCGCAGCGAGCGCAACAAGACGCCTCATTGTGAGAAGCCTCATAATCCCCTCAGGTCACTCTACCTAAACGCGTCTCTCCTCTCAAGACAAGCCCCCAAGGCTGGCGATCATCCGAGGCGTCCGGTCTTGCGGCGGACGCGGCCAGTATCCACCTTGGATACAGGCCGCGCGGCCGGCGCCCTTCGAGGGCCGGCGGCGCGGTGAGTCGCTTGGACGAGGACTCCGACAGAGACAATGACGACACGACCCCTGCTTTTCGACAGCCCCTTCCTGCTGGGTTTCGACCATACGCGGGCCTTGATCGAGCGGGCGGCCAAGGCCGCCGGCGAGAGTTACCCCCCGTACAATGTCGAGGCGCGCGAGGACGGCGGCATCCGCATAACCCTGGCCGTAGCCGGGTTCGCGCCCGACCAGCTCGAAATCACCGTCGAGGGCAACCAGCTCACCGTCTCCGGGCGGCGCGGCGAGGCGGCCGAGAGCAGCGACCGGGCCTTCCTGCACCGGGGCATCGCGGCTCGCGGCTTCATCCGCGCCTTTGTCCTGGCCGACGGCATGGTGGTGGACTCGGCGCTGCTGGAACACGGCCTGCTGCACATCGATCTGGCGCGTCCCGAGCCCGAACGCCTGGTCCACCGCATCCCGATCCGGACGGCCGACTGACAAGCCCGTTCCCGAAAGGTCGCGGCCGGGCTGAACCGGCGGCGCGCGACCGCGTTCAGTGAGTGAAGGAGGTGGTCTTATGACGCCCCAATTTCTGATGACGAAGGAAGCTTTCGCGGCGCTCGGCGCGCCGGACCTGGTCTATGTGCGCCCGGTGAGCGCCGCCCAGGTGATCGCCGAGACGCCCGGCGGCCACCTCAAGGGTTTCACCCTCGACCCGGGACAGACCCTGTACGCGGTTCACCGCGCCGACGGCGAGCGGCTGGCCGTGATGACCGACCGCGACGCCGCGGTCGCCGCGGCGCTGGCGCACGAGCTGGCGCCGGTGTCTGTCCACTAGAGAGGTTTCAGGCCGCCGACGGCCGGGCTTCGCGGGCGAGCAGCGACAGGATGGCGTCGGGCGTGCGCGCCTGCCTCAGCTGCTGACGAAGGTCCCCCTGCCGCAACAGGCGCGAGACGCGGGCCAGGGCCCGCAGATGCTCGGTGTTGCTGTCCGGCGGCGCGAACAGCGCGAACACCAGGTCCACCGGCTGGTCGTCGACCGACTCAAAATTCGTGGGCTGCTCAAGGCGCAGGAAAACGCCGCGCATGCGGTCCAGCCCGGCCAGACGGGCATGCGGCAGGGCGACGCCATGGCCGACGCCCGTGGATCCGGCCGCCTCGCGCTCCAGAAGCGCATCCAGCACCATGTCCGCGTCCAGCCCGTAGTTGCGAGCGGCGACATCGGCGATCACCGACAGGATCTGGCGCTTGCTGCCGCCACCGGCGCGCGGTGCGATCGCGCGCGGCTCCAGCAGGTCTCCGATAGTCATGACGACTGACGCTCGCAATCTAGGGACGGCTCACGGGAAGCGGACGTCGCCGATCAGGCGTTTGCCCGCTTTCCATTGCCGTTGTGTGACTTGGTCCGCTCGGGATCGATCCAGCCGATATTTCCATCAGGCCGGCGATACACCACGGACAAACCGCCGTGGGCGGCGTTCCTAAACACGATTGTGCGGGATTCGGTCAAGTCCAGCTCCATGACCGCCATGGAAACGGTCATCGTCTTGAGCACCTCCTCGGTCTCGGCGATGACCATGGCGGCCGGCGGAGCGTGATCCTCCGACTGCCAGTCGTCGACATCCTCCTCGGCCGGGGACTTCAGGACAAAGGCCGCCGCCGTCTCCGCCTGCCGGGCCGTGGCCTGGGCGGTGTGGCTTCGCAGCCGGTTCTTGTAGCGTCGTACGCGCGTGGCGATCTTGCCAAGGGCGGCGTCGAAGGCCGCATGGGCGTCCCCGCCGAGCCCGTGGCTTTGCAGATACTGCCCGGAGGCCAGGGTGACAGCGCAGTCCACCCGGAACTCGTAGCCATCCTTGGTCACCACGACATCCGCGGCGCCGCCGCGATCGAAATACTTGCCGATAGTGGCGTTCAGTTCGTCTGAAACCCGCTCTCGCAGGGCTTCACCGACGGCGACATGTTTGCCGGAAACTTGCACTTGCATGCCCCTATGAACGCGCCTGGAGGCAAAGGGTGTCAAGCGTTCGAGGGGCTGCTCGCCGTTTCGTGAGCGGCGCCGGTCAGGTGATCGCCAGCCACTTGAGAAGCTCGCGCAACGCGAGGATCGCGGCGGCGCCGCCGATCATCAGCAGTGCGGCGCTGAGCGCCGTGACCGCGTAGCCGACCAGGGCCAGGGCCCCGTCGCGCTGGACCATGGCCAGGCCTAAAGCGGCGATGGCCACCCCCGGCGCCATGTTGCCCAGCGGGATGGGCAGCAGCAGGACCAGCGACAGCAGAAAGCAGGTCAGGCCGATCAGCCGGTCGCCGACGGGCCCGAACATCCACAGCAGGCGCGGGCGCGAGACCGTCTCGATCCGCCGCAGGGGCGGAACCAGCTTGCGGAGGCCCTTCGCGAGCTCGGCGCGCTTCATCTCGCGATGATCAATGAAGCGCGGCAGCCACGGCCCCTGGACGCCCCAGGCCACCTGCGGCGTCAGCAGAACGAGCGGCAGGGCCAGGAAGGTCGACGACCCCGGCGGCAGCGGCAGCCAGTTCGGCGCCGAGAAGAAGAACAGCAGCGCGCCGAAAGCCCGGCGGCCGAAGCGGTGCACGATCTCGCCGACCATGACCGTGGGATCAGGATCGTCGCAGATCTCTAGCAGGATCGCCGACAGGGGCAGTCGGCGCTGGGTCGGGTCCATTCAGGGCTCCAGGTCGTGCGGACCTAACGCACGACGTGGGGAATCAGACCGCCGCCCGCAACATGCGCCGACGTTCGACCGACGAGGGGATGCGCATCGCCTCGCGGTACTTGGCGACGGTGCGGCGGGCGATATCCACGCCGGCTTCCTTCAGGATGTCGACGATGGCGTCGTCGGAGTGGACGTCGGTGTCGGCCTTCTCGGCGTCGATCAGCTGGCGGATCTTGTGGCGGACGCTCTCGGCCGAGTGCGCTTCGCCGCCCGACGAGGACGCGATCGAGGAGGTGAAGAAGAACTTCAGCTCGAACATGCCGCGCGGCGTGGCGATGTACTTGTTCGAGGTCACCCGGCTGACGGTGCTCTCGTGCATGCCGATGGCGTCGGCGACGGTCTTCAGGTTCAGCGGCCGCAGGTGTTCGACGCCGTAGGCCAGGAAGCCGTCCTGCTGGCGGACGATCTCGCTGGACACCTTCAGGATGGTGCGCGCCCGCTGGTCCAGGCTCTTCACCAGCCAGTTGGCGTTGGCCAGGCAGTCGGAGACGAAGGTCTTGTCGGCGTCGCTGCGGGCCCCGCCGGAAATCCGGGCGTGGTAGCGCTTGTCGACCAGCACCCGCGGCAGGGTGTCGGTGTTGAGTTCCACCAGCCACATGCCGCCGGCCCCCTCGCGCACGAAGACGTCGGGGGTCACCGGCTGTGACGGCTCGCCGCCGAACGCCGCGCCTGGGCGGGGCGTCAGGGCCTTCAACTCGGCGATCATCTCGCGGATGTCGTCGTCGTCGACGCCGCAGGCCTTGCGCAGCGCGCCCAGGTCCCGGCGGGCCAGCAGCTCCAGATTGTCGAGCAGCGCCTCCATGGCCGGATCCAGTCGGTTGCGGTCCTTCAGCTGCAGCGCCAGGCACTCGCGGACGTCGCGGGCGAAGACGCCGGTCGGCTCAAAGCCCTGCAGGGCGGCCAGAACCTTGCTGGTCAGGGCCTCGTCGCAGCCGAGCCGCAGCGAAATCTCCTCGAGATCGGCGCGCAGGTAGCCGCCGTCGTCGACCGCATCGATCAGCACCGCCGCCACGACCCGCTCGGACTCGCTCAGCCGCGCCACGGCCAGCTGGTCGTGCAGGTGTTCGCTCAGGGTCTTGGCCCGGGTGAGTCGCCCCTCCATGTTGTCGTCGCCCTCGAACGAGCCGCCGCTGCCGGCCCGCGACCAGTCGACCTGGCCGCCGGCCTGGCCCGCGTCGCCGCCGCCGTCGCCGTCGCCGCTGTCGCGCTCGCCGGGGGAGAGGTCGGTCGGCCCGGCGTCCATGTCGGCCTGGGCCGCGCCATCGGGCATGGCGTCGACGGCGTAGTCGGCGGTCTCGGTCTTGACCGGTTCGGCCTCGGGCTCGGAGTCGCGGTCGTCACGCTGCAACAGCGGATTGCGCTCGAGCTCGGCCTCGACATAGGCCTCCAGCTCAAGGTTGGTCAGTTGCAGCAGCTTGATCGCCTGCTGCAGCTGCGGCGTGATCACAAGGCTCTGGCCTTGTCTCAGCTCCAGTCTTGGACCGAGCGCCACGCGCGTCTCCCACCCGTCAAATCGAACAGGGGGGCAGGATCGGATGCCGAGGGTTAACGTCGCCCTTAAGCGGCGCGGTTCTTGCAGTGACCCGTTTTGGGCAGGGCTCTAGAAGCGGTCGCCCAGGTACACGCGGCGGACGTCGGGGTTGTCGACGATCTCCTGCGGCGCGCCCTCGAACAGCACCTCGCCGGCGTGGATGATCGAGGCGCGGTCGATGATGTCCAGCGTCTCGCGCACGTTGTGGTCGGTGATCAGGATGCCGATGCCACGGCCCTTCAGGTAGCCGATGACCTCGCGGATGTCGGCGATGGCCAGGGGGTCGATGCCGGCGAAGGGCTCGTCCAGCAGCATGAAGCTGGGTTCGCTGGCCAGGGCGCGGGCGATTTCCACCCGCCGCCGCTCGCCGCCCGACAGCGATACGGCGGGGGAGGCCTTCAGGTGGCCGATGTGAAGTTCCTCAAGCAGGCCTGCGGTCGTCGCCCGGGCCTTGTCCGGATCGCGCTCGCGCATCTCGACCACGGCCAGCACATTCTCCTCGACCGTCATGCCCCGGAAGATCGAGGCTTCCTGCGGCAGGTAGCCGACGCCCATGCGGGCGCGCTGGTACATCGGCAGGGCGGTGATGTCGCGGCCGTCCAGGCGGATCGTGCCCTGGTCGACCGGGATCAGGCCGGTGATCATGTAGAAGCAGGTGGTCTTGCCGGCGCCATTGGGGCCCAGGAGGCCGCAGACCTCGCCGCGGGCCAGGGTCAGGTTTACGCCGCGCACGACCTGGCGCTCGCCGAAGGTCTTGGTCAGACCCTCGACGACCAGGCCCGCGTCGGAAGGCTGGTCGAGCGTGGCGGCCACGTCAGCGCGACGCCGTATCGTCGGGGTAGAAGACGCCCCGCACCCGGCCCGCCTTGTTCCGGCCGGTGGTGGAGGAGGTCATGGTGGCCTGCCCGGTGCGGGTATTGATGACCATGCGGTCGCCGCGCACCACGCTCTTGCCCTGCACGACGATGACGCCGCCGGTCAGGGTGATGGTCTCGGTGGTGAAGGCGTACAGCGCCTGGTCGGCGCGCACGGTGCGCTCGGGGGTGACGAAATAGACCTGCCCCCGGGCTTCCATGCGGTCGCTGGGGCCGCAGCCGTCGCCCTTCTTCGCCGAGTAGAGGCTGACCTCGTCGGCCCGCAGCCGCGTGCGGCCCTGCAGCGCCTCGACGGCGCCGGACCAGCTCGACAGGCACTGGCTCTGGATGGTTTCGGAGGCGTCGGCCGTGATGTCGATCGGCGCGCGCGGATCCAGCTGCGCGGCGGCGGGGCCGGCGACCAGAAGCGTGGCGGCGCCGATGACGCCCGCCAACCCGAGTATTCCGCTGACGCCGAGGCGGCGCGACTTCGACATGACCATGCCCGTTCTTATTCCGGATTCACGCGCGTGCGAACCCTGCCTCGAAACTCGATGCGGTCGCCCTTGTCCTTGACCGTGTAGCTGTCGGCCGAGACCTGCCCGACAGGGCCGTCGCTCTCAATGCCCCGCTGGCCGATCGCCTCGCCGGTGCGGGTGTCGATGACCGTGTCGTCGGTCGCGACCCGGACGCCGGCGCCGTCGTCGATGCGCACGTCGCCGGTCAGCCGCAGAAGGCGGGTCTTCTCGTCGTAGGTCCCCTTGCGCGCCATGATCCGCCGGGGCGTCGGGGTCTCGGCCCCGACCACCATGATCGGCTCGATCAACGCCACGCTGTTGGCCGCCCGTTCGTCGCGCACCGCCTGCTGGGCGCCGATCAGGAAGCTGCGGCCGTCCTCGGTGCGTCCCTGGAAGCGGGCGCCGACCATGCGGATGATCGGGTCCTCGATGCGGATCGGCTTGGGCGCCTGCAGCGTGCTGGCGGCCACCCAACCGATCAGGCCCAGCACGATCACGGCCATGACGGCGGGAAGACCCACCCGCATCCGCGCGATCAGCCGCTGCCGCGTCTGCCAGCGCGCGAAGGCCGCCTCGCGGTGGTCTGTCGTCTGGACGGGGTGTGCGGCGTCGGTCACGGGGCTCAGCTGTGGGCGAAGATGTCAGTCTCTTCCCAGCCGGCCAGGTCCAGCCGGGCGCGGACAGGAAGGAAGTCGAAACAGGCCTGGGCGAGCGCCGTGCGGCCCTCGCGGGCGATCATGGTTTCCAGCTTCGCCTTGACCCCGTGCAGGTGCAGCACGTCGGAGGCGGCGTAGGCCAGCTGCTCGGGCGACAGGACGGCCGCGCCCCAGTCGCTGCTCTGCTGCGCCTTGGAGAGGTCGACGCCGACGAGCTCCTTGACCACGTCCTTGAGGCCATGGCGGTCGGTATAGGTTCGGGCGAGCTTGGAGCCGATCTTGGTGCACCAGACTGGAGTGGTCTCCACCGCAAGGTGCCGCTCGAACATGGCGATATCAAAGCGGCCGAAGTGGAAGATCTTCAGCACCGCCGGATCGGTCAGCAGGGCCTTGAGGTTGGGGCAGTCATAGGCGGGGCGGTTCAGCCGCACGATATGGGCGTCGCCGTCGCCGGCCGAGATCTGCACCACGCACAGCATGTCGCGGGTCAGGGACAGGCCCATGGTCTCCGAATCGACCGCCACGGACGTCACGCCCGCGAACAGGCCCGCCGGGATATCGCCTTCATGCAGATGATTGGCCAAGTCGGACCGCTCCCTCACTCATTCTAACCAACATATAGAAGAGGAGGGTGGTGCCCAGGAGAGGACTCGAACCTCCACGGCCGTTAAGCCACTGGCACCTGAAGCCAGCGCGTCTACCAATTCCGCCACCTGGGCTCGCTGACCAGTCGGGAAGCCCGACCGGCGCGAAGGCGTGCCTCTTAGGGCGCCCGCTCGGGGCCGTCAACGGCGCATTGCGTACAGGGGCCGTAACGTCTATCCGGGCGCATTCTCACTGGGTTTCAAAGGCCGCATCATGCGTGGGCTCGTCACCGTCTTTGGAGGCACCGGCTTTGTCGGTCGCCAGGTCGTCCGGTCGCTGGCGAAACAGGGCTGGCGCGTCCGCGTCGCGGCCCGCAACGTCGGTCGCGGCTACCGCCTGCGCATGCTGGGCGACGTCGGTCAGATCGAGGTCGTTCAGGCCAACATCCGCGACGCCGCCTCGGTGGATCGCGCGCTCGACGGGGCCGAGGCCTGTGTGAACCTGGTCGGGGTCCTCTACGAGTCGGGCCGCCAGGGCTTTGCGACCCTGCACGCCGAGGCCGCCGGCGCGATCGCCCAGGCCGCCGCAGCCCGCGGGATCACCAGCTTCGTGCAGATGTCGGCCATCGGCGCCGACGCGAACTCGCTGTCGAAGTACGCCCGCACCAAGGCCGCCGGCGAGGCCGCCGTGCGCGCCGCGATGCCCTCGGCGGTCATCCTGCGCCCGTCGATCATCTTCGGAGCCGAGGACGCCTTCTTCAACCGCTTCGCCGGCCTGACGACCTTCTCGCCGGCCCTGCCGCTGATCGGCGGCGGCCACACCCGCTTCCAGCCGGTCTATGTCGGCGACGTCGCCGCCGCGATGGTGAAGGCGCTGGGTGATCCCGCGGCCGCCGGCCGCGTCTACGAACTGGGCGGTCCGACGGTCTACAGCTTCCGCGACCTGCTGGCCTTCATCCTGCGCGAGACCGGCCGGTCCCGCATGCTGGTCCCCGTGCCCTGGTTCGCCGCGAAGATCCTCGGCGTCGTCGGCGACCTCCAGGCGGCGGTTCCGATCATCCCGCCGCAGATCACCAGCGACCAGGTCGAGAACCTGCGCGCCGATAATGTGGTCTCCGACGGCGCGGCCGGCCTGGCGGAGTTGGGCATCGAGCCGCGCGCGGTCGAGGCGATCGTGCCGTCCTACCTCTACCGCTTCCGCAAGGGCGGCCAGTACGCCGCGACGCCGGAAGGCGCGATCTGACCGGCGGGGACATGCACTTCCGTGCGTGTCCTCCGACCGGCTACAGAAAGTAGATCCAGCCAAGGCCCAGGCTGCCGACCACGATCCGCCACCAGCCGAACGGCGACAGGCCGCGCTTGCTGACGAAGTCGAGCAGCACCTTCACCACCACCAGGCCGGACAGGAACGAGACGAGGAATCCGACCGCCAGTAGCGGCAGGTTGTCGCCGACCATCAGGCTCTCGCGGCTCTCCCAGAAGTCCTTGGCGAAGGCGCCCATCATCGTCGGGATGGCCAGGAAGAAGCTGAACTCGGCCGCCGCCCGCTTGTCGACGCCCAGCAGCACGCCGCCGACGATGGTGGCGCCGGAGCGCGAGACGCCGGGGATCATCGACAGGCACTGCATCAGGCCCACGCCCAGCGCGGTCTTCAGCGGCAGTTTCATGGCGTCTTCATGCCGGGGCGCGGGGCTCCAGCGATCCAGGGCCAGCAGGCCGAACCCGCCGATCAGCAGGGACCAGCAGATGATCTCCGGACTGCCGAACAGCACCGTCTTGATGAAGTCGTAGAGCAGGAAGCCCAGGAACACCGCCGGCAGGAAGGCGATGAGCACGCTGAGCGCGAACCGCCGCGCCGCCGGGTCGGTCGGCAGGCCGATCAGCACCTTCCAGAGGCGGGTGAAATAGAGCGCCACCACGGCCAGGATTGCGCCCAGCTGGATCAGGACGATGAAACTGTCCCACGACGGATCGGTCAGCCCCAGCGCCATCTTGGCCAGCAGCAGGTGACCGGTCGAGGACACCGGGATGAACTCGGTCAGTCCCTCGACGATGCCGAGGATGATGGCGGCGAGAAAGCTGTTCACGAGCGCTCCGGAAAAGTATGATGGTCCACAAAGGTGTCTATATGGGCGGCGGCGGACGGGGTTTGCCGTCCAGGTCGCGCCAAGGAGCCTTGAAAATGGTCAACTGACGTGACCATCGCATTCTTCGCGCGGTTTTGAGCCCCTAAGACCCGTCTGGAGCAGGTTTCTTCTCCAACAGGGCGGGTGCGCGGCATGGCCGAGCGGATGCTGAAGTTCACGACCATCGAGCGCCGGACTCCCGAGAAGCGGGAAGCCGGGGGGCGGAGCCACGACTTCCTCGAAATCTATGCCGACTTCATCGACGCCAAGGCCACGGAACAGGCCTCGCGCTGCTCGCAGTGCGGCGTCCCCTTCTGCCAGACCCACTGTCCGCTGCACAACAACATCCCGGACTGGCTGCGCCTGACCGCCGCCGGACGGCTGGAGGAAGCCTACGTCCTGTCGCAGGCCACCAACAACATGCCCGAGATCTGCGGCCGCATCTGCCCGCAGGACCGGCTCTGCGAAGGCAACTGCGTCATAGAGCAGTCGGGTCACGGCACGGTGACGATCGGCGCGGTCGAGCGCTACCTCAGCGACCGGGCCTGGGAGGAGGGCTGGGTGAAGCCGCTCGAGCCGCTGGCCGAACGCGGCCAGTCGGTGGGCGTCGTCGGCGCCGGTCCCGCCGGCCTCGCCGCCGCCGAGTGCCTGCGCGAACAGGGCTATGCCGTCACCGTCTATGACCGCCATGACCGGGCGGGCGGCCTGCTGATCTACGGCATCCCCGGCTTCAAGCTGGAGAAAGACGTCGTCGAGCGTCGCACGCAGCGTCTGGCCGACGGCGGCGTGGCGTTCCGGCTGAATTTCGAGGTCGGCCGCGATGCCACCCTGCCGCAGCTCCGGGAACGCCACGACGCGGTGCTGCTGGCCAATGGCGTCTATGCGGCGCGCGACCTCGAGGTTCCGGGCGTGGGGTCCGGCGGCGTGGTCGCGGCGCTCGACTATCTGATCGCTTCCAACCGCAAGGGGATGGGCGACGAGGTTCCCGACTACGACTCCGGCCTTCTGAATGCGCAGGGCAAGGACGTCGTCGTCATCGGCGGCGGCGACACGGCCATGGACTGCGTCCGCACCGCCGTCCGCCAGGGCGCCCGTTCGGTCACCTGCCTGTACCGGCGGGACAAGGAGAACATGCCCGGCTCGATGCGGGAGGTCTCCAACGCCGAGGAAGAGGGCGTGGTCTTCGAATGGCTTGCCGCGCCGCGCGCCCTGATGGGCGACGCCGAGGCGGTCAGCGCCGTGCGCGCCGTGCGCATGCGGCTGGGTCCGCCCGACAGCTCCGGCCGCCGCTCGCCCGAACCGGTCGATGGTTCGGAGTTCGACCTGGCGGCCCAGTTGGTGATCAAGGCGCTCGGCTTCGATCCCGAGGATCTGCCCGCCACGCTGGACGCGCCCGACCTGGCGGTCAGCCGCTGGGGCACGGTGAAGATCGACCGCAGGACCCAGGCCGCCAGCCTCGACGGCGTGTTCGCCGCCGGCGACATCGCCCGCGGCGCCTCGCTGGTCGTCTGGGCCATCCGTGACGGCCGCGACGCCGCCGACTCCATCCACCGCTACCTGCTGACCAAGGCCGAGACCCCGGCCCTGGTCGCGGCGGAGTGACCGCCATGAGCACCGAACTCGACCGCTACCTCGCCAACCGCAAGCTGCTGATCGACGGTCACGCCTACGATCCGTCGTCGGAGCGGGACAATTGCGGCGTCGGCCTGGTCTGCGCTATCGACGGCAAGCCGCGCCGCGAGGTGGTCGAGCTGGCCATCAAGGCGCTGAAGGCCGTCTGGCACCGGGGCGCCGTCGACGCCGACGGCAAGACCGGCGACGGCGCCGGCATCCTGCTGTCGGTGCCGCAGGACTTCTTCATCCACCAGGTGAAGAACACCGGCCACAAGCTGCGGCCCGGCCCGATCGCCGTCGGCCAGGTCTTCCTGCCGCGCACCGATCTTGGCGCCCAGGAAGCGGCCCGAACCATCGTCGAGAGCGAGGCCCTGCGCTTCGGCTTCTACATCTACGGCTGGCGACAGGTGCCGGTGAACACCTCGGTGATCGGTGAGAAGGCCAACGCCACCCGGCCCGAGATCGAGCAGATCATGCTCTCGCCGCCGCCGGGGATGGAGGGCGAGGCGCTGGAGCGCGCCCTCTACCTGTGCCGCAAGCGAATCGAAAAGCGCGTCGCCGCCTCGGCGATCAACGAGTTCTACATCTGCTCCCTGTCGGCCCGGTCGCTGATCTACAAAGGCATGTTCCTGGCCGAGAGCATCGACACCTTCTACCCGGACCTGCAGGACGAGCGGTTCGCGGCGGCGACGGCGATCTTCCACCAGCGCTACTCGACCAACACCTTCCCCCAGTGGCGGCTGGCCCAGCCGTTCCGGATGCTGGCCCACAACGGCGAGATCAACACCTTCAAGGGCAACGCCAACTGGATGAAGAGCCATGAGATCCGCATGGCCGCCCAGGCGTTCGGCGAATTCGGCGATGACGTGAAGCCGGTCATCCAGCCCAGCGGCTCGGACTCGGCGGCGCTGGACAATACCTTCGAGATCCTCGTCCGCGCCGGCCGCGACGCGCCGATGGCCAAGGCCCTGCTGGTGCCCGAAGCCTGGGCCAGCAAGTCCGACGCCCAGATGAAGCCCGAGCACCGGGCGCTCTACAGCTACTGCAACGCCGTCATGGAGCCGTGGGACGGTCCGGCCGCGATCTGCGCCACCGACGGCCGCTGGGTCGTGGCCGGCAAGGACCGCAACGGCCTGCGCCCGCTGCGCGTGGCCTACACCGACGACGGCCTGGTCATCATGGGCTCGGAAGCGGGCATGTGCGGCGTGGCCGAGAGTCGGATTGTCCGTAAGCTGAACATCTCGCCCGGCCGGATGATCGCCATCGATCTGGTCGAGGGCCGGCTCTACGACGAGGAGGCCATTGTCGACCGCCTGGCCGCCCAGCACCCCTACACCGAGTGGCTGGGCAACATGGTCGACCTTGAGGCCACGATCGGCCCGGGTCCCGAGCCGCGCGGCCTGGCCGGCGCGGGTGTGGTCCGCCCCCCGGCCGCGGCCGGCATGACCCTGGAGGACCTCGAGATGGTCCTGGCCCCCATGGTCGAGGACGGCAAGGAAGCCATCGGCTCGATGGGCGACGACACGCCGCTGGCCGTGCTCAGCGACGGCTACCGCCCGCTGAGCCACTTCTTCCGGCAGAACTTCAGCCAGGTGACCAACCCGCCCATCGACCCGCTCCGCGAGACGGGGGTGATGAGCCTGAAGACCCGCTTCAAGAACCTCGGCAACATCCTGGCCGAGGAGGAGGCCCAGACCGACGTCTATGTCGCCGAAAGCCCCGTGCTGACCACCGGCATGTACCAGCGCATCCTGGACTACATCGGTGATCGCAACCTCTGTGTCATCGACTGCACCATGCCGATCCCGGCGCCGGAGGCCCGCCCCGGCGACGCGCTGCGCGCCAACCTCGACCGCATCCGCGCCGAGGCCGAGGACGCCGCCCTGCGCGGCTGCTCGACCATTGTCCTGACCGACGAGACCATCGCCCCGGACCGCGTCGCCATGCCGATGATCCTGGCCACCGGCGGCGTCCACGCCCACCTGGTCAGCAAGGGCCTGCGCTCCTACGTGTCGATCATCGTCCGCTCGGCCGAGTGCATGGACACTCATTACTTCGCGGTGCTGGTCGGGGTCGGGGCGACGGCAGTCAACGCCTGGCTGGCCCAGGAGAGCTTCCAGGACCGCCTCGACCGGGGCCTGCTGGGCGACGCCTCGCTGCGGGAGGTCTGCGTCAACTACAAGACCTCGATCGAGCAGGGCCTGCTCAAGATCATCTCGAAGATGGGTATCGCGGTCATCTCATCCTACCGCGGCGGCTACAACTTCGAGGCCGTGGGTCTGTCCCGCGCGCTGGTCGCCGAGTTCTTCCCCGGCATGCCCTCGCGCATCTCCGGCATCGGCCTGGCCGGCCTCGAGAGCCGGGCCGTGGACCTTCACCGCCGCGCCTGGGACCCGGCCTTCGTCGCCCTGCCGGTCGGCGGCTTCTACAAGGCCCGCCGCAGGGGCGAGGCCCACGCCTTCGACGCCCGGCTGATGCACACCCTGCAGCATGCCTGCAACACCGGCGACTACGAGAGCTACAAGCGCTTCTCCGAGGGTATGGGCCAGCTGCCGCAGATCCAGCTGCGCGACCTGCTGGAGTGGCGCAGCGACCGCGCGCCGATCAGCGCCGACGAGGTCGAGAGCGTCAACGAGATCCGCAAGCGGTTCCTGACCCCCGGCATGAGTCTCGGCGCCCTGAGTCCCGAGGCCCACGGCGCGCTGAACATCGCCATGAACCGCATCGGCGCCAAGAGCGTCAGCGGCGAGGGCGGCGAGGACCGCGCCCGCTACCGGCCGCTGCCCAACGGCGACAACCCCAACAGCGCGGTCAAGCAGATCGCCTCGGGCCGGTTCGGCGTCACCGCCGAGTACCTGAACGAATGCCGCGAGATCGAGATCAAGGTCGCCCAGGGCGCCAAGCCCGGGGAGGGCGGCCAGCTGCCCGGCTTCAAGGTCACCGAGATGATCGCCCGGCTGCGTCATGCCACGCCGGGGGTGATGCTGATCAGCCCGCCGCCGCATCACGACATCTACTCGATCGAGGACCTGGCCCAGCTCATCTATGACCTCAAGCAGATCAACCCGGACGCCCGGGTGACGGTGAAGCTGGTCTCGATGACCGGCATCGGCGCCATCGCCGCCGGGGTGGCCAAGGCCAAGGCCGACACCATCCTGATCTCCGGCAATGTCGGCGGCACCGGCGCCAGCCCGCAGACCTCGATCAAGTACGCCGGCTCGCCCTGGGAAATGGGCCTGTCGGAGGCCAACCAGGTCCTGACCCTCAACAACCTGCGCCATTCCGTCCGCCTGCGGACGGATGGCGGAATTCGCACGGGCCGCGACGTGGTCATCGCCGCCATGCTGGGCGCCGAGGAGTTCGGCATCGGCACCGCCAGCCTGATCGCGATGGGCTGCATCATGGTGCGCCAGTGCCACTCCAACACCTGCCCGGTGGGCGTCTGCACCCAGGACGAGGCCCTGCGCGCGCGCTTCACCGGCACGCCGGACAAGGTCATCAACCTGTTCACCTTCATCGCCGAGGAGGTGCGCGAGATCCTGAGCGGGCTGGGCTTCCGCTCGCTGCAGGACATCGTCGGCCGCACCGATCTGCTGACCCAGGTGTCCCGGGGCGGCGAGCATCTCGACGACCTCGATCTCAACCCGCTGCTGGTCCGCGCCGACCCGGGGTCCAACAAGCCGTACTGCACGGTCGAGGGCCGCAATGAGGTGCCCGACACCCTCGACGCCCAGATCGTCCGCGACGCCGCGCCCTTCCTGCAGCGCGGGGAGAAGATGCAGCTGACCTACACCGTGCGGAACACCGCCCGGGCCATCGGCGCGCGGGTCTCCAGCCACATCACCCGCAAGTTCGGGATGAGCACCCTGCCCTCGGACCACCTGACCGTCGAGCTGAAGGGGTCGGCCGGCCAGAGCCTCGGGGCCTTCTCGGTCCGCGGCCTGCGCATCGTCCTGACCGGCGAGGCCAACGACTACGTCGGCAAGGGCCTGTCGGGCGCCACCATCGTGGTGAGGCCTTCGCCGCACCTGCTGGCCCCCGAGAGCAACGCCATCATCGGCAACACCTGCCTGTACGGCGCGACGGACGGCAAGCTGTTCGCGGCCGGCCAGGCCGGCGAGCGGTTCGCGGTGCGCAACTCCGGCGCCGTGACGGTGGTTGAGGGCTGCGGGGCCAACGGGCTGGAGTACATGACCGGCGGGACGGCGGTGATCCTGGGCCCGGTGGGCGGCAACTTCGCGGCCGGGATGACCGGCGGCATGGCCTATGTGCTGGACCTCGCCGACCGCTTCCAGGCGCAGGTCAATCCCGACAGCGTCGTGGTCCAGCGCCTGGCCTCGCCCCACTGGGAGGAGCAGCTCAGGCGCCTGATCCGCGAGCATGCGCACGAGACCGGCTCGGCCTTCGCCGCCGGCCTCCTGAACGACTGGGACCGCATGCGCGGCCATTTCTGGCAGGTCTGCCCCAAGGAAATGGTCGGCCGAATCGACCATCCCCTGGCGGCGGAAGAGGCGGCGTTCGAGCGGGCCTAGGCGAGAGGATCAGAGAACCGCCGGCCCCGTGTACCGCGCCCTCGGCCGGATCAGCGCGCCGGTCTGGACCTGCTCCACGGCATGGGCCAGCCAGCCGGCGGTGCGGGCCACGGCGAACAGGGCGAACGGCGCGTCGTCCGGCAGGCCGAAGCGCTCGGCCAGCGCGGTGAGCAGGAAGTCGATGTTGGCCGCCTCGCCGGTCGCCGCTTCCACGGCCCGCTTCAGCCTGGCGTAGGTCGGAGGCAGGTCGAAGGCTGACAGCAGCGCCGCCGCGCGCGGGTCGCCCTCCGGGTACAGAGGGTGGCCGAAACCCGCGATCGGTCCGGCCCGCGCGATCCGCCCGGCCACCGCCGCTTCAGGTCCGATCCGACCGCTCTCCTCGACAAGATTGCGCACCCGGCCGGCGATGCCGCCATGCAGCGGTCCCGACAGCGCCGCAAGCCCCGCCAGCGCGGACGCCGCCAGCGAGGCGCCGGTCGAGGCCGTGACCCGGGCGGCGAAGGTCGAGGCGTTCAGTTCATGGTCGGCTAGCAGCACGAGCGCCTGACGCAGCGCCTCGGCCGCCTCCGGTCGTCCCCAGGCCTGGGCAAGGCGCAGATGGACCCGGCCATGCTCTATCCGTCCCGCGGCGGCGTCGGCGACCAGGTCCAGCAGTCCCGCCGCCTCGACTGCCAGGGCCAGCGGCGCGCGGCCCCGGGCCGGCGGATCGATGCCCGCCCGCTCGGAAAGCGCCGTGAACAGCCGCGCCCGGATGGCGTTCGCCTCGGGCGGCGGCGTCCGGACCGCGCCCTTCAGCGCCGCGCCGTCGCCGCCGCGCAGCAGCCGCGCCACGGCCTCCAGCGAGGCGTGTCCGGCCAGCTCGACGGCGTCGCGTCCGCGGTAGAACAGCCGGCCGTGGGCGATGGTGGTGATCGCAGAGTCCAGCACCGGCTCGCCCCAGGCGATGGCCCCGGCCGCGACCTGCGCCGCCTTGCGGCCCCGTTGCTTGCGCTCGGCCAGCCGCCCCACGTCAGCGACGCGATAGCGGCTGCGGCGCGGGTCGGCGGGATCGGGACGGGCCTCGATCCGGCCCCGGCTGACATAGGCGTACAGCGTCTGCGACCGGATCCCCAGTCGCTCCATCGCTTCTTCCGCCGTCAGCCAGTCGCGCTGCATCGCTTCACGTTGATTATATTGATCAAGATTGACGATATCATGATCCGGGCCGATCTGTCGCCGCGAAAGATGGAGAGAAAGGGAGTTCCGGATGTCTGATGGTCTGGAGAATGTGGTCGCCGCCCATACGGTGCTGTCGGAAGTCGACGGCCTGGCCGGGCGGCTGGTGATCCGCGGCCGGTCGCTGGACGACCTGGCGGGACGCGCGACCTTCGAGGACGTGGTCCAGTTGCTGTTCGATGGCTTCTACGAGGGGCTGCCCGCCGACGTCGGCCCGGCGCTGGGCGCCGCGCGGGTCGAGGTCTTCGCCCAGGTCGCCTCGCTGGACGCCGAGCTGCTGGCGCTGGATC